>VTPM01000037.1 GCA_008638125.1 Pelagibacteraceae bacterium | reverse complement strand
GCAAAAACTTTTGTTTGGGTTAAAAAGCTAGATTAAGAAATGATAAAATCATTTGCTAAGATCAATTTATTTCTTAATGTTTTAAAGAAAAATAAGAATGGTCTTCATAATATCCAATCTAACACGATTTTAGTAAAACTTTTTGATAAAATTAAAATAACAACAATTAATAAAAAAAAAGATTTAATTACTTTTAATGGAAAATTTAAAAAAGATATTAACAATAAGGATAATTCAATTCTAAGTGCACTAAATTTGTTAAGACAAAAAAATTTAATAAATAGAAATAATAAATATAAAATTATTGTTGACAAGAAAATCCCTGTTTTTGCTGGATTAGGTGGAGGAACTAGTAATGCATTTTTTTTAATAAATTATTTTTTAAAAGGCAGATTTAATGAAAAGTTAATTCAATTTTTTGAAAAGTATATTGGTTCTGATTTTAGGTTATTTTTTTTTAAAAATTCAATACAAAAAAGTATAAAAAATATAATTAAATTAAATCTTAAAAATAAATTTTTTTTAGTTTTAGTTTATCCCGAAATTAAATGCTCTACAAAATTTATATATTCAAAAGTAAAAAAATACAGCAAACCCTTAAATTTTTTTAACACAAGCTTTAAAGATAATTATTTTAATAATCTTAAAAAACAAAAAAATGATTTACAAAACATAATAATAAATTTACATCCTAAAATTAAAAAACTCTTAATTGACCTTGAGATTCAAAAAAAATGTATTTTCTCACGAATGACTGGTTCAGGCTCAACTTGTTTTGCTATCTTTAAAGAAAAAAAATTCGCAAAAATTGCTTTTTTAAAATTAAAGAAAAAGTATCCCAAATATCATTTTATTTTAACAGAAACATTATGATGTTGATTATTTCTTTTTCACATGTTTTAATTAATAATGACTAATGAAATTATTAGAGCAAACTTTTATAAAAAAAAAAATAAATTAGATGTTGAAGAATTTAATTTTTTAGAGCTAGATAAAAAAATCAAAAAAATAGACTCAATCAAGGTAATCAACTTAATTATGTCTTATGTCGATTATAGAGATAGTAATAAAATGCTTAAGTATGTTTCAAGAAACATATCTATTTGGAAACTTTGTCTATTGGTAGTTAAAAACTATGTATCTTTAAAAAAAATTAGTGAAAGAGAAATAATTGAAAATATTAATTGCTCACCAATGACTGCAAATACTTATATTAAAGAATTAATTGAAATTGGAATAATTTATCAGGAGTCAAATCCTCAAGATAAAAGAAAAAAAAACATTCTACCTACAAAGGCATTTTTGAATGAGATGGCAATTTTTATTGAATTTTTGAAAAAAAAAATTAATGAAGTTGGAATATAATAAGATTAAATTTTTAATCCTGTAATTTTATCAAATAGGTAGATTTTGTCTGGATTTAAACTTACCTTTACGTCTTCTCCCTCTTCTAGAGTTAAATTTTCACCAGTTTTATGCTTAACTATTTTTTTATTAATGTGCAGATTAATAATTGAGGAGTCTCCAAGTTGTTCAATTAAGTAAACTTTCGCTTCAATCCCATCTTCTCCTAAGCTTATGTCATTAGGTCTTATTCCCACCACTAAATCTTTTTTATTTTTGAAAATTGTTGAATAATTTTTAATTAATTTACCTTCAACAACTAATTTTCCATCAACTATCTCAGCATCTAATAAGTTCATAGGTGGATTTCCAATAAATCCAGCCACATCTAAACTTGCAGGATTATCAAAAATTTCTTTTGGAGTACCAACTTGCATTAATTTGCCTTTCAAAAAAACACCAATCCGGTTAGCAAGTGTCATCGCTTCTTCCTGATCGTGAGTAACATAAACCGTAGTGACATTTAAACTTTTGTGTAAGTTTTTTAACTCAACTCTAGTTTCTAATCTTAGTTTAGCATCTAAATTTGAAAGTGGTTCATCAAGTAAAAATAACTTTGGTTTTCTTACAATTGCCCTTGCTAATGCTACTCTCTGTTGTTGACCTCCACTTAGTTGCCCAGGTTTTCGATTTAAAAGATGCTCTATTTTTACTCTTTGCGATGCCTGTTTAACAAATTCGTTTATTTGATTTTTTTTTACTCCATCCATTTTTAATGGAAAAGAAATATTCTCAAATACGCTCATATGTGGGTAGAGAGCATAACTTTGAAAAACCATAGCTACATCTCGACTACCTGGCGATGATTGAGTTATATCTTTTGAATTAAAAAATATTTGGCCATTATTTATTTCTTCTAAGCCAGCTAGGATTCTAAGAGTAGTAGTTTTTCCAGATCCTGAGGGTCCTAAAAATGCAAAAAATTCATTCGGTTCTATAGTTAGGTTTACATCTTCTAAAATAGTAACTTTTCCATATTTTTTTGTAATATTTTTAATTTCAATTTTAAGACCTTTATCCATTTACTTTCTTCCACCTCCTTTAACAGCACCTAAAGTTAAGCCTTTTACAATATGGTTATTACCAATTAGACCTATGATAATTACTGGAATCATCGCAATTAATGCGGCAGCACAAAGCTTAGCCCACAGAGTTTGTTCTACAGAAACAAAATTATACATTGCAATTGTTACAGGTCTAACTTTATTTCCGCTAAGTTGAACTGCAAACAAAAATTCGTTCCAAGAATTCATAAATGTAAATATTGTTGTTACAGCAATCCCACCTTTTACCTGAGGAACAATAATATATAAAAGAGTCTTTATCCTAGAGGCTTTATCTAAAAAAGCAGCTTCTTCCATCTCTCTAGGAATATCCTCCATAAATGAAACCATTAACCAAATAGCGAACGGCAAGGAGAAAGTCATATATACAATAATCATGCCGTGGTAAGTATCTAACCATCCAAATTTACCCAAAATTAAATAGTAAGGTATAACAAGCCCCATCGGTGGGATCATTTGAGTTGCTAATACGTAAAAACCAATTTTCTTTTTTCCAAATAAATTTAATCTAGCTAGTGAGTAAGCAGCAGGAATAGATAAAAGCAATGTCAAAATTGTAGTTATTGAAGCTATAATAAAACTATCAGATAACTCAGATAGTATTGACAGCGAACCAAAAATTGCAGCTTTGTAGTTATCTAAAACAGGTTTAAAAAAAACATTTGGTGGGTAAGCAAGAACCTCTATCTCACTTTTAAACGAAACAAAAATTGACCATATAAGTGGCAGAATCCAAATTAGCAAAATAAAAGTTGATAAAAAAGTAATAATAAAGTTTCTAAAAATTTTTTTATTTAAATTAATTGTATTCATATCAAGATCTTTTTTTTCTAATAGAGTATAAAATTCCAGCTACGGTAATTGTAATCAATAAAATGAAAACAGCTAGGGTTGAACCATAGCCAAAATTAACTTCTAAAAAAGAAGTTCTATAAGCGTAAAGATTTAGTATTTCAGTTGCAGTTCCGGGCCCACCTCTTGTTGCTGCATAAATGGCAGCATAAGCTGAGAGAGCTACCATTGATCTAATGATAATAATTATAATTATTGCAGGCCTTATCAAAGGAAGCGTAATGTAAAAAAATCTTTTATAAGCTGGTGCCTTATCAATTTTAGCCGCTTCATATAAATCCGTTGGAAGAGAAGCTAAACTTGCTAGCAAAACTAAAAATGCAAAAGGAGTCCATTGCCAAGTATGAATAAGAATCACTGAAATAACAGCAAGTCTTGGTTCACTTAACCAGGCAAAAGAACCCAAACCAATAGTTTTTGTAAAGAAATCAATTATTCCAAAATCTGGCGCTAACATTAATGTCCTCCAGAAAAGACCTACTACTACCGGAGCTAAAACTATTGGCAATATAGCCATTAATCTAAATACCCATTGAGCTTTAGGAATTTTTAACACAAGCAATGCTAATCCAAGGCCAATTATTAGTTGTAGTATAACAGTTGACGCAGTGTACGTAATTGTTAATCGAAATGATTTCCAAAATTGTTTGTCTTGAAACATTTCTATATAATTTTTAAATCCTACAAATCCATCCATCCAAGGCATTGCTAAATTTATGTTCTGAAATGAGCTCCAAATTAAGTATAAAATTGGAAAAGTGGTCGTTAGCAACAATACAATTATGCTTGGTGTAATAAGATAAGTCGCAAAGGATTTTTCACTCATCATAAATTGATTAACAGTCTTTTTTATAAAAATTTAAAAAGGGTTGGATTTCTCCAACCCTTTTTTGAGTTAATATAATTAACCCATCATTATTTTGTCTATTTTAGCCTGAGCATCTTTTAGAGCTTCACTTACTGTTTTTTCTCCAACTAATGCTGCTTGAATTGCTGTTGCCATTTCGCCTCCAACAGCAGGCCATTGAGCAGTTCTAGGTCTCCAATCTGCATCTGTATCTTCATTGTAAGACTTGATTGAAGTATCAACAAAGTTATCACCCATTTTTGACATCAAAGATTGAAATTCATTATTTTTCCATAATGAATTTCTATTAACACCAACTCTTTTGTAAGCTCCACTAAAAGCATATGAAGTTGCTGCTTGTGTTTCTTTCGATGTAGCCCATTGGATAAATAGCCAAGTGGCTATTTTATCTTTCTGACTTAATGCAGAGTTTATAGGGAAACTCCAGTTCCAAATCGAACAAACTCGTTTTCCAGAAGGTCCTTTTGGCCATCTCGCATAGCCAATTTTTCCTATCACGGTTGACTTAGTTTGATCATTAATAACTGAAGCAGTACTGTTGGCGTCTATATAAGAACCCAAAGTGCCTTGACCAAATGCATCTGCAAGATCAGGCCAGTTCCAATTTGAAACACCAGACGGTGCAACTGTTTTCTGAAGTTTAACATAATAGTCTAACGCTGCATTTGCTTCAGGTGTATCAACGGTCATTTTTCCACTAGAGTTAAACCACTTACCTCCATAACCAGCTAAGATAGAAGGGTAAATGTACATATTCTGTCCAGCACCTTTCATTCCTCTTACTGCTGCACCCCACAATCTGTTGTTAGGGTCATGGATTTTTTGGGCATTACTTAGATATTCATCTAATGTTTCAGCAGGTTTGATTCCAGCTTTTGCATACAAGTCTTTTCTGTAGATTTGACATGTTGCTTCTCCATCAAATGGAATACCATAAGGCACTCCTTTTACTGAAGTTGTTCCTCTCCAACCAGCTTGAATATCATTGTAATCAAACCATTTCTTGTCAGTTAATTTTGGATTTTCTAGATATTCGTCCAATCTATCAACCCAACCATTTGCTTCGTACAAATAGTAAAACATTGGATCTGTAGCATTAGTAGCCCATATTCCAGTCTTTTTAGAAAAATCAAGCATAGCTTTATTTCTAATTTCTCCCGGAGGCGTCATCTCAATGTTTAGTTTAACACCGGTTAAATCCTCAAACGTGGATTTAATCGCTTCAAGGTTTTTGAAATATCCGGCAGGTATTAAACCTACAGTTATTTCAGATCCTTCTGCTTGTCTCCAATTTATATTCGCCCCATATGCAGCTGCTAATGCATCTGAGGAAAAAGTTAATATTGAAGGAAAAGAAGAAATTGCTAACCCAGTCAACACCGACTGTTTTATAAATTTTCTTCTTTTTTTATTTATTATTTTTTTCATATTCCCCCCTTTTAATTATTAAAAGAATACATAAAAAAAATTATAAATATATAAAAATATAAATACAATAATTGTATACAAATTTTTTAATTAAAAATTTCTTTTAATTGTTATAGTTTTATCAAGTAAATTATTAATATAGTCTTTGCTTTTATGAAAATTGTTTACCTGTTATTCGATTCACTTAATAGACTAATGCTTGAACCTTACGGATCAACGTTATTTAACACTCCAAATTTTAAGAGACTTGCTGAAAAAACCGTAACATTTAAAAAACACTACATTGGCAGTATGCCATGCATGCCAGCAAGAAGAGATATGCAAACTGGTAGATTAACTTTCCTACATAGAAGCTGGGGCCCAATCGAACCATTTGACAATTCATTTTTAGAGATATTGAAACAAAAAAAAGTTTATTCTCATTTAATTTCTGATCATTATCACTATTGGGAAGATGGTGGCTCAACTTATCATACAAGATATAACTCATTTGACTTTATTAGAGGGCAAGAGTCAGATCCTTGGAAAGTATTGTTGACTTCACCTATTGAACGAATTCAAGAAAAATATCATCACTCTCAAAATAATATCAATGATAAACAAAACCCTTACAACTATATGATAAACAGAGAGTTTATAAAAGAGGAAGAAGATTTTCCATCTGTTCAATGCTTTAAAAAAGGTTTTGAATTTTTAGATATTAATAAAGACGCAGATAATTGGTTGCTACAAATTGAAACCTTTGATCCACATGAACCTTTTTTTGCACCAGAAAGATTTAGAGAAAAATTTAAAACAAACTATAGAGGCCCTATATTAGATTGGCCAAGATATAATAGAGTAACTGAAACACCAGATGAGGTGGCTGAATTAAGAGCAAATTACTTTGCTTTGTTATCTTTATGTGATCACCTATTAGGACAAACACTAGATTATTTTGATAAACATAATTTATGGAAAGATACCGCCTTAGTTTGTGCAACCGATCACGGATTTTTGTTAGGGGAGCATGATTGGTGGGCAAAAAATAGAATGCCTTTATATGAAGAGATTTCTCACATACCTCTTTTTATTTATCATCCTGAATTTAAAGATAGATTAGGGCAGGGTAGTGATTGTTTGACTCAAACGATTGATTTGATGCCAACTTTTTTAGATTTTTTTAAAATCGAACCACCTAAAGAGGTTCAAGGTAAGTCACTTCTACCAATTTTAAAAAAAGAAGAAAGCATCAGGGATTATTTAATGTTTGGTTATTGGGGTGGAGGAATAAATATTACTGATGGAAGATATACTTATTTTTGTTATCCCAAAGATATGAAAAATCAGGATTTATATCAATATACTTTGATGCCAATGCATATGACAAAAATGTTTACGGTAGAAGAACTAAAAGGAGCTAGTTTAGCTGGGCCATTTGATTTTACAAAAGGAGTTCAATTATTAAGAATTCCACATAAATCCAAAGCAGACACAAAAACTCATAGCTATCACTTTCCAGAAGCAATGGAAGACACTCGAACAGTTATGTATGATTTAGAGAATGACCCTGGTCAAACTAAACCAGTTACAGATAAGAAGATTTTAAAAAAATTTCAAGAAGCACTGTTTTTATTAATGAAAGAGAACAATGCACCAGAAGAAACAATTAAGAGGATGAGAGAAAGTTTTAATTCTTAAACTTTTTATAATGGAAATTTATCTTCCTGTAATTGATTTTAATATAAACTTTTTCACCATAATTTTTTTAAGCTTACTTGTAGGTTTTTTTTCAGGATTATTTGGTATTGGTGGTGGTTTTTTTCTTACCCCATTATTGATTTTTCTTGGCATACCGGCGAACTATGCAGTTCCAAATGTAGCTAATAGCATTTTAGGCATATCAGTTTCAGGGGCATTCACTCATTGGTATAAAAAGACTTTAGATTATAAAATGGGTCTTTATATTATGTTAGGTGGGTTCTTTGGAACAATTTTAGGTTTATATTTTTTTCAATTAATTAAAAAAATTGGAAACATCAATGAAGTAATAGCTCTAATTTATATGTATTTATTAACTATTCTTGGGACATTAATTTTAGTTCAAGGAATAAAAGAAATTAGTGATTTAAAAAAAAAGATAGTTAAATCAAAAAAACTACACAATCATAATTGGATACACGGTTTACCTTTAAGAACAAGATTTATTAAATCTAAATTATATGTGAGTTCATTAGCTCCTGTTGTCCTGGGCTTTTTTGTGGGCTTGTTTGCTTCTATGCTTGGTGTGGGAGGTGCTTTTATAATGGTGCCAGCATTAATTTATATAATTGCTATGCCCACAAGTTTAGTACCTGGAACCTCCTTATTTGTAACTGTTTTTATTACAATCTTTGTTGTTGCCGGTCATGCGTTACAGTTTGGTTCATTAGATATTATTTTAGTAAGTCTATTGGTTTTTAGTTCGCTATTTGGTTTGCATATTGGAATTAAAATTTCAGAGAAGTTAAATGGGTCTGAATATAAAACCTTATTAGCTATATTACTGATAGCAGTTGGAGTGTTAATAGGTATCGAAACTTTTGTTTTAGATATTTTTAATCAAAGCATTACTCAGTTCACAGAAAAAAATAATTATGTACCTTCGAGTTCTGATTTGAATAATTTTATTAAAGTTATGTCTTCAGATTCACCTTTAATCTATTCATTAGCTTGTATTTTATTTGTTAGTTTCATTGGTTACAGTTTCTCAGCCACACGTCAGTTAGCACACAATTATATTGAAAATCGAAAAGTTAATAAGGATCAGTAGAAAATTAATTCTTAATTAGATAATTAAGTTCCGCAAAAAGTTTGATAACCTTTTTCAGAATAAGGCCTAGGTTGTTTAAACGAATCTATACCTTCTTGATCTTGATAGGGGTTTTTTAGAATTGATAAAAGTTTTTTAAACAAGCTTAAATCACCCTGTTCCGCTTGACCCAAGGCTTGCTCTACAAGATGGTTCCTAGGAATTATAATTGGGTTGTTTTTTTGCATTATTTCCTTTGCTTTAATAATGTCTTGCTTTTGAGATATCCTTAAAAACCATTTATTTTTCCAATGGATGAATTTTTTATTATGAATTAATTTTTCTTGAGCAAGTGAATTATTCATCAAATAAACGAATGTATTGTTATAATCAGCTTCATTTTCATACATAATTTGAAAAAAATCCTTTATCATACTATCATCACCTCCTTCGTTGGTAATTAAGCCTAATTTTCTTTTCATCATTTCTGTAAAATAAATTTTAAAGATATCTTTAAATTTACTAATCTCTTGTTCTGCAATTTCAATAGTTTTGTTTTTTTCGGCATCAAAAAGAGGTAATAGGGCCTCTGCAAATCTAGCTAAATTCCATTCAGCAATGTTAGGTTGATTACCGAAAGCATAC
>VTPM01000036.1 GCA_008638125.1 Pelagibacteraceae bacterium | reverse complement strand
AAAAAATGAAAAAAATATTAATCGCGATTTATATTTTTTTAATACCAAGTTTTGTTAGTGCGGCACCTACAGCAGAAGTTTTACACTGGTGGACATCTGGCGGTGAAGCAAAAGCATTACAAGTATTAAAAGATGACTTTGCAAAACAAGGTGGTGTGTGGAAAGACATGCCAGTTGCAGGTGGTGGTGGAGATGCAGCAATGCAAACTCTAAAAGCTCGAATTGTAGCTAATGATGCACCAGCTGCTGCACAAATTAAAGGTCCAACTATTCAAGAGTACGATGAAGAAGGTGTTGTAGCTCCATACAATATAAATGAAGTTGCACAAAAAGAAGGTTGGGACAAACTTTTAAGTTCTCAAGTTGCTAATCATATGAAATGTGAAGACGGTAAATCTTATTGTGCCGCTCCAGTAAACATTCATAGAATTGATTGGATTTGGGCAAATAAAAAAGTTTTAGATGACAATGGTATTAAAATGCCTACTTCTTGGGCAGAATTTAATGCTGCTGCAGATAAGCTTCAAGCAAAAGGAATAATTCCTCTAGCTCACGGAAGTCAACCTTGGCAAGACGCAACAGTTTTTGAAGCTGTAGCACTTGGTGTTGGTGGTAATGACTTTTATAAAAAAGCATTTGTAGATTTAGATCTAAATACTTTAGGTGGATCTACAATGGTTAAAGTTTTTGACCAAATGAGAAAACTTAAATCTTATACAGACCAAGGTTCTCCAGGAAGAGACTGGAACGTTGCTACTGGTATGGTAATGGAAGGTAAAGCTGCATTCCAAATCATGGGTGACTGGGCTAAAGGTGAATTTGCTGCTGCAGGTATGGAACCAGGTAAAGACTATATCTGTTCGCCAACTCCATCTAACAGTGGTTACTTGTATAACGTTGACTCATTCATCTTCTACAAGAATGCTGGAAAAGATAAAGTTGAAGGGCAAAAACTACTTGCTAGTTTAATGATGGGTCAAAACTTCCAAAAAGTTTTTAACATCTACAAAGGTTCAATCCCTGCAAGATTAGATGTTTCAATGGATGATTTTGATATGTGTGCTAAAAAATCAAATTCAGATTTGAAAACAGCTGGATCTAAAGGTGGTTTGTTACCTAGTTTTGCTCATGGTATGGCATTAAGACTTGCTCAAAAAGGAGCAATTCAAGATGTTGTAACTGAACATTTTAATTCAGATATGTCTTCACAAGAAGCTGCTAAAAAAGTTGCAGCTGCTGTAAAGGCTTCATTATAAAATAAAACAAATTAATACTCTGCGCCAGAAATGGCGCAGGGTTTATTTTATTTATGATCTGGTTAAAGAGAAATTTACCTAAAATTGTAATATCACCATCTTTTGCGTTGCTGGTGTGGTTTGTCTATGGTTTCATACTATGGACTCTGTACATTTCATTTACTAAATCAAAAATTTTACCTAATTATAAGTTTTGGGGTATCGATCAATATTTCAGATTATGGAGTATGGATCGTTGGCATGTCTCCGTATCTAACTTATTTATTTATACTTCTTTATTCTTAATTCTTTGCATCCTAATCGGTATCGTTTTAGCTATACTATTAGATCAAAAGATTAGAGCAGAAGGCTTTCTTAGAACTATTTACTTATATCCAATGGCTTTATCATTTATCGTCACTGGTACAGCCTGGAAATGGATTTTAAACCCAACTTTAGGAATTGAAAAATTTTTTATAGATATAGGTTTCGAAAACTTTACTTTTGACTGGCTCATAACCCCTGGTATGTCAATTTACACCATAGTTATTGCGGGTGTATGGCAATCTTCCGGATTTATAATGGCAATATTTTTAGCTGGCTTAAGATCTGTTGATGATGAGATTATAAAAGCTGCAAAAATTGACGGGGCAGGAGTTGTCTCTATTTATACAAAAATAATTTTACCAATGATGCGACCAGTATTTATGAGCGCAGTTGTAATTTTAGTTCATTTAGCAATTAAAAGTTACGACTTAGTTATAGCTTTAACTTCTGGGGGACCCGGCACTTCATCGGATATGCCAGCTGTATTTATGACTCAATATGCATTTCATAGAAGTGAAATAGGTCTTGCATCTTCCAGCGCGATTATGATGTTTTTAACGGTTACGGCAATTGTTATTCCTTATTTATATTCTGAACTTAAGAGGGAAGATGGAAAAAAATAATTTAAAATTTGAACAATTAGAAACTGCGTCTAAAAAGAAAAAAATAATTTATCGTTGGATTTTATTTTTAATACTTGGAATTTTTGCATTATATTACATCACACCATTGTATGTAATGATTGTAACCTCTTTAAAATCAATGGAAGAAATTAGAACAGGTAATCTTTTTTATTTACCAAAATCAATAAATTTTGACTCTTGGTTAGAGGCTTGGCGTGGTCAATTGGTTAATACTACATCAGGTCTAAAAGTCGATGCCGGAAATGTTTATTTAAAAAATTATTTTTGGAATTCTGTAAAAATGGTTGTTCCTGCAGTAGCTATTTCTACTATTTTAGGCGCTTTAAATGGTTACGCTCTTACAAAATGGAGATTTAAATATGATAATATTATTTTTTTACTTTTCCTATTTGGAACTTTCATTCCATATCAAGCAATTTTGTTACCAATGGCAAGAACTTTAGGTGTTCTAGGATTGTCTAATTCAATAACAGGCTTAGTGGTCGTCCATGTAATATATGGATTATGTTTTACCACTCTATTCTGTAGAAATTATTATGTTTCAATCTCAGATGAGATAGTTAGAGCAGCTCGAATAGATGGGGCAGGGTTCTTTAAAATTTTCTTTAAAATTATGTTACCGATATCACTACCTATTTTAGTGGTGACCGTAATTTGGCAGTTTACACAAATTTGGAATGATTTCCTCTTTGGTGCAACTTTTTCATTCGGCGAAGCAGCACCAATTCAAGTAGCACTAAATAACATGGTGCTAACTAGTACTAGCGTAAAAAGATATAACGTAGATATGGCTGCAGCTATAATTGCAGGTATTCCTACTTTAATTGTTTATGTTCTTGCTGGTAAATACTTTATTAGAGGTTTAACAGCTGGATCGGTAAAAGGATAAAATGGCAACTTTAAAAATAAATGACATCAATAAGAATTTTGGGAAAACAGAAGTTCTTAAAGGAATTAATTTAAATATATCAGACGGAGATTTCTTGGTACTTCTTGGTCCATCTGGTTGTGGTAAATCCACATTGTTAAATACTATAGCTGGCTTAGAAACAGCAAATAGTGGGGATATACTGATCGATGATTATAGGGTTAATGATATGGAACCTAGTGATAGAGATATAGCCTTAGTTTTTCAATCATATGCACTTTATCCAGCAATGACTGTAAGAAAAAATGTTACGTTTGGATTAGAACAAAGAAAAACTTCTAAAGAAAAAATTGAAGAAGCTTTAGTGAATGTCTCAAATTTATTAAAAATTGATAGTTTGTTAGAAAGAAAACCTTCGCAGCTTTCAGGTGGTCAAAGACAAAGAGTTGCTATGGGTAGAGCACTTGTGCGAGATCCTAAAATATTCTTATTCGATGAACCTTTATCAAATCTTGATGCAAAATTACGTGTTGAAATGAGAAGAGAAATCAAAAAGCTTCACCAAAAATTGAAAACTACAATAGTTTATGTAACGCATGATCAAACAGAAGCTATGAGTTTAGGTACAAGCATTGCCATAATGAACCATGGAATCATTCAACAATGTGACTCGCCTAAGGTAATTTATGATAAACCTCAAAACGTATTCGTTGCTGACTTTATTGGATCACCATCAATGAATTTGATTAAAGGAAGAATTATAGAAGAAAATAATAATTTATTTTTTGAATGTGATAGCTCAAAAAGTAAAACTAATATCCCTTTAAAAAACTATAAATTCGTACAAAATAAGAATTTAAAAGATAAAAGTGTTTATTTCGGTATTAGACCTGAACATGTTTATTTGAATCAAAATTCTGATCAAAGCTTTGAAATAAAATTAAAAAGTGAATTAAATGAATACATAGGTCATGAACAAATAATTACATTTAATTTTAATGATCAAGAAATCCTAGGAAAATTTTCTTCATCAATAGATATTCCAGGAAATCAAGAAATTAATTTACACTTTGATCTTGCTCAAATCTCATTGTTTGATCAAAAAACAGAAGAAAGGATATAAATGAAAGTAAAATATTTCGATTTAGAAAATAAAGTTGTTTTTATTACTGGAGGTGGCTCAGGGATTGGAGCGTCAATTGTTGAGCATTTTTGTGAGCAGGGCTCAAAAGTTTTTTTTGTAGATATCAATGAAGAAGAATCTAATAAAGTAATTGAGAAATGTAAAAAAAATAAATTTTCTATACCTGTTTTTTATAATTGTGATTTATTGAAAATAAAAGATCTTCAAAATATTATAAAAAAAATAATAAGTGAAAACAAAACTATTGATGTGCTCGTTAATAATGCTGCAAACGATCAAAGGCACACGATTGATGAAGTTACTGAAGAATATTGGGACAATAGAATCAATGTTAATCTAAAACATTTCTTTTTTGCAATTCAAGCAGTGAAAGATGCGATGATTAAACAAAAAAAAGGATCGATTATTAATATGGGATCTGTTTCATGGATGATAGGAGAGGGTGGTATGCCAGCTTATACATCATCTAAAGCAGCAATTCTTGGTATGACTAGATCCTTTGCTAGAGATTTAGGCCCTCATAACATAAGAGTTAATTCTATAGCGCCAGGTTCGATTGCAACTGAAAGACAAATAAAGATGTGGTTAACACCGGAATACAAAAAATTTCTTTTAGATAAGCAATGCTTAAAAAGACAATTAGAACCAGCTGATGTTGCAAGAGTAGTATTGTTCTTTGGCTCAGATCAGTCTGGTGGATGCACTAATCATAACTATATGGTTGATGCTGGAATTCTTTAATTAATTTTTTTTAATTAATTTTATTGTTTTTGTTGAAAAACGATCAGGTCTTTTACAAATAAATTGTAAGGCTATTTTTTTTCTAGTCCTAGCAGATTGATGGATTGCATCTATGATATTAAGGACGTGTAAAGATAAATCACCATTACATTTATGTGTTTTATTATTTTGTATAGCATAAATCATTTCAGATAATCCAACTCCTCTATAATTTGCGTTTGTTGGGGACTCGTTTGCTCTAGAGCTTTGTGTTCTTATATTTATTTTACCCAGTGGCATATTATTAGTTTCATAAGAAGACCAATTTTTACTTTGTTTTTTATATACCAAAACATCGCCACCAAACATATTAGGGTCAGGCACAATCATCGAACCTTTATCTCCATATAATTCGATGTGATTTCTTTTATGTGAAACTATATCAAAAGATAAAGTTAATTTTATTACAGCGTTATTAAGAAATTTTATTGTAGAAATATAAGTTGTAGGACATTTTACTTGAAAACTTTTACCTTTCTTTGGCCCCACACCAATAATTCTCTTATTCATACCCTTAATAGAATAACTTGTGATTTCTTTTGCTGGTCCTAAAAGATTAACTAAGGCTGTTAAATAATATGGACCCATATCTATAACAGGACCACCTTCTTTTTTAGCAAACCACGGTTCTGGATTAGGGTGATAAGACTGCACTCCTGGAAATCCAAAAAAAGCATTTCCAAATTTGATATTACCAATTATTTTTTTATCTACCAATTCTCGAGATTTTTGAATACCACCACCTAAAAAGGTATCTGGCGCATTACCAATATATAATTTTTTTCTTTTTGCTAAAGATATCAAATCTTTTCCATCCTTAAAATTGATAGCTAAAGGCTTTTCTGAATAAACATGCTTTCCATTTAAAAGAGCTTTTTTTGCAATAATGTAATGAGCTTTCGGAATTGTTAAATTTAAGATTACTTTGATTTCTTTATCTTTTAATAATTCATTAACAGAAACAGATTTTATTTTATTTTCTTTAGCGCATTTAATCGCAGTGTTTTGATTAATATCAGCACATTTAATTATTTTAAAATTATTAAAATATTTGTGAGCTCTAAAATAAGTTTCAGCTATATTTCCGCAACCTATAAGGCCAACGTTAAAAACTTTTTGCATTTTTTAAACACCTTTTCTTTGTTTCTTTTTACCTTCAAGATGTTCTTTTAAAGCTTTTTCATTCTCTTTAGTTGATGGCAAAGATAGAGTAGGGGTTTCCCAATATGCCGAGCCTTCGATCCATTTATAACTATCTGTTTTAATAGAAATTACATATGTTTTTTTGGATTTTTTTGCTCTTTTAAAAGCTTCTTCTAAGTCAGATATAGAATTAACTTGTTCAGACTCTGCTCCCATACTTTTAGCATGCATAGCAAAATCAACAGGAACTAGATTAGTATTTTTTGAACTTTCAAGTAAGCAATTAAATTCTTTACCACCTTTATATAACTGAAGCCTATTTATTACTGCGTGGCCTCCATTATCACAAACAACGATAATTAATTTATGATTAGTGATAACTGAACTATAAATGTCAGAGTTAAATAACAAATATGAACCATCTCCTACAAAGGATATTACTTCTTTATTAGGGTTAGCCATTTTAATTCCTAGTGCACCAGAAATTTCATAACTCATACAACTAAATCCCCATTCTGTTTCGTGTGTATTTAGCTCTCTAGGCTTCCAAACCTGAACAACTTCTCCAACTAATCCTCCTGCAGCTGTAACGGCTATATCTGAAGGATCAGAATTTCGATAACAAGCACCAATGACTTGAGCATAACTAGGTAACTTTTGATTTGTTGGTCCACTTTCTTTATCAATATATTTTGCCCAATTATTTAATTCAGATCTAGATTTTTTATACCAAGTATCTGGAGCTTTCCACGATCCAAGAGCTTGTGATAATTCTATTAATGTTGCCTTTGCATCACCAATGATAGCTTGAGCCATATGTTTGTTTGCATCAAATCTGCCAGTATTAATTGATACTAATTTAAATTTTGAATTTTCAAAATTTGCCCAAGAACCAGTTGTAAAATCTGCTAATTTAGTTCCAACAGCAATAGCTAAATCAGTTTCTTTGGCTAAATTATTTGCATCTTTTCCACCTAATCCTCCAATGGCACCGCTATAGTGGGAATGATCTTTCTTTAAAGTTGAAAATCCCATAACAGTTTGTGTAACTGGAATATTATGTTTTTTTGCAAATTCACTTAGTTCATTCATGGCATCAGAATAAAAAACTCCTCCTCCAGAAATCAATATAGGTTGTTTAGATTTTTTAATTAATTCGGCTGCTTGTTTAACTTGTAAATCATCAGGTCTTGATCTTCTGATGTGATGAATACGTTCTGCAAAAAATTCTTCTGGATAATCAAATGTTTCGCCTTGAACATCTTGACTTAAAGCTATGCAAGCAGGACCACAATCAGCGGGATCTAGCATAACTTGTACAGCTTGCTGTAAGCTAGATATAATTTGTTCTGGTCTTGTAATTCTATCAAAATATCTTGTTACAGGTTTAAAGGCATCATTCGCAGTTATTCCTGGATTATTAAAATTCTCAACTTGCTGAAGTACTGGATCTGGCATTCTATTAGCAAATGTATCGCCTGGTAAAAATAAAATTGGAATTCTATTACTCATTGCAACTGCGGCGGCTGTAATTAAATTTGTTGAACCAGGACCAACCGATGCTGTTGCTACAAAAATTTGCTTTCTTCTTTTTGCTCTTGAATAGGCTATACCAGTTAAAGCCATATTAGTTTCATGATGACCTCTCCAAGTTGGTAGTTCTTTTTTATTTTCTTCTAAAGCTTGCCCTAGGCAGGCTACATTGCCATGTCCAAAAATTGCAAAAACACCTGGGAAAAGAGGCTCTTTTTTTCCATTAATTAATATCTTTTGGGCAATAAGAAATTTAACTAAAGCGTGTGCACAAGTTAATTTAATTGTTTTCATGGATTTAATAAATTATATTTAATCATATAAAAAATAACTATTCAAAAAAATTCTAATATATGTACGAAAAGTTTGGTCAATTTATCGATGGCAAATGGCAAAAAGCAGAAAAAGGTGAGACCTACGAAGTAATTAATCCCGCTACAGAAGAAATTTTAGGAAAAGCATCAAAGGCATCTGAAGCAGATGTTAACAAAGCATTAAAATCAGCAGAAAAGGGTTTGCAAGTTTGGAAAAACACTCCTCCTTGGCAAAGGTCAAAAATTATTAGAAAGATTGCAGATTTAATTCGAGAAAGAACAGATGTACTCGCTAAATGGTTAACGTTAGAAGTTGGAAAACCTTTAACAGAAGCTGCAGGTGAAGTAGGTGGAGCTGCTGATATTTTTGAATGGAATTCAGAAGAAACAAAAAGAATTTATGGTCAAATTGTAGAAAGCAGATTTGAAAATACTAGAATGTTTGTTAAGTATGAACCAGTTGGTGTTGTTGCAGCTTTAGTTCCTTGGAATTTTCCAATTATTTTAGCTTCAAGAAAAATCTCAACTGCATTAGGAGCAGGATGTTCTGTCATATGTAAACCTGATGTAATCACTCCTGGATGTGTAATGGAGTTAATGAATATTATAAATGATGCTGGTGTACCTCCAGGTGTTGTTAATTTATTATCAGGCGATCCAGCAGCAATTTCTTCTCAATTAATTTCTTCAGATATAATTAAAAAAGTTTCTATTACAGGTTCAACTAGAGTTGGAAAATTAATATTAAAACAAGCAGCTGACAAAGTTCAAAGAGTTACTATGGAGTTAAGTGGTCATTCACCATTTATTGTTTTTGATGATGTAGATATCAATAAAGTAACAGATATGGCTATAACAGCAAAATTTAGAAATAATGGTCAAGTTTGTATATCTCCAAATAGATTTTATATTCATGAATCTAAAAAAGATGAATTCACTAAAATGTTAGTAGCAAAAGCAACAAAACTAAAAATTGGTAATGGTTTAGATAAAGACACTATTTTAGGGCCTTTATGTACTGAGAAGAGATTAAAAGAAATAGAAGCTTTAGTTGAAACTACTAAAAAAGAAGGAGCAAAAGTTCTTTGTGGTGGAAGAAGACC
>VTPM01000001.1 GCA_008638125.1 Pelagibacteraceae bacterium | reverse complement strand
AGAAGTAATAATAATACATCTATAGTTTGAGCTTGTTTCATTTCAATTCTAGATTGTATCTATGTGTTATCTGCATAACAGTTATTGTTTAAATAATAATGTCGAATTTCAAATTTCTGCTATGTTAAACACGTTTTTAAAAAATTTTACAAAGGAATAATAAATGAGCTCTAAAAATATTTTAAAGTTAATGAAAGATAAGGAAATAGAGTTTGTAGATTTTAGATTTACAGACCCTCGAGGAAAACTTCAACATTTAACAATGGATGCAACAATTGTAGATGACGAAATGTTAGAAGAAGGTGTTTTTTTTGATGGCTCATCAATAGCTGGTTGGAAAGCTATAAATGAATCGGACATGATCTTAAAGCCAGATTTAGCAAGACCGATAGTTGATCCTTTTAATTCACATAATACTTTAAATATATTTTGCGACATTTTAGATGCTGTAAAAAAAGAGCCTTATGAAAGAGATCCTAGAGGCACAGCAAAAAAAGCAGAAAATTATTTAAAAAAATCTGGCGTAGGAGACAAAGCATACTTTGGTCCTGAACCTGAATTTTTTACTTTTGATGATGTAAGATTTGAAAATAAAATGAATTCTAGTAGTTTTACAATTGATAGCTCGGAAGGTCCTTACAATACTGGTAAAATATATGAAAATGGAAATATGGGACATCGTCCTGGGATCAAAGGTGGATATTTTCCAGTCCCTCCAGTTGATAGTGCTCAAGATATGAGAGCTGAAATGTTAAAGGCCCTTAAAGATATGGGTATTAAAGTTGAAAAACATCATCATGAAGTAGCTCCGAGTCAGCATGAATTAGGCATGTATTTTGGAACTTTAACCGATCAAGCTGATAATGTTCAACTATATAAATATGCTGTGCAAATGGTTTCTCATTCATTTGGAAAAACTTCTACATTTATGGCAAAACCAATTAAAGGAGATAATGGTTCAGGTATGCACGTGCATCAATCTATTTGGAAAGGTAGTACTCCAGTTTTTATGGGCGATAAGTATGCTGGATTATCTCAACAAGCACTCTATTATATCGGAGGAATTTTAAAGCATGCAAAAGCAATAAATGCATTTACAAATTCTACAACTAATAGCTATAAAAGATTAATTCCAGGCTTTGAAGCACCAGTAATGCTTGCTTACTCTGCCAGAAATAGATCAGCTTCTTGCAGAATACCAATTATTATGAATAAAAAAGCTGCAAGATGTGAAATCAGATTCCCTGATGCTGCAGGAAATCCTTATTTAGGTTTCGCTGCAATGCTAATGGCAGGCTTAGATGGAATAAAAAATAAAATTGATCCAGGTAAATCTATGGATCAAGATTTATATCATTTATCAGATAGTGAATTGAAAAAAATTCCGCAAGTGTGTGGATCTTTGAGGGAAGCTATGGAAAACCTAGACAAAGATCGATCGTTTTTAACTCAAGGCGGTGTTTTTACTGATGATCAAATTGATGGTTACATTTCATTAAAATTTGAGGAAATTTACAAATTAGAACATACTCCTCATCCAATTGAATACGAAATGTATTACAGCCAATAATTAAATTATTTAGCCCATCTGAATAAGGTGGGCTACAAATTAGTTAAACTTTAAAAGACTCTCCACACCCACAACGTTCCGTTTCATTAGGATTTTTAAATACAAACTGAGAAGAAAATTTTTCTTGCTTGTAATCCATTTCAGTTCCTAGAAGATAAATTATTGCACTTGGATCAATTAATACTTTAACCCCTTTATCTTCAATAATTTCCTCATTAGGTCTAGGCTCTTTTGCGTATTCCATAATATATGACATGCCGGCACAACCGCCAGATTGAACGCCGATTCTAACTCCAATAGTTTTTTCATCAGCTTTTGACATTATTTCTTTTATTCTATTAGCAGCGTTATCGCTAAGCTTGATTATTTGCGTCATAAATTTAATTCTAATTTTGCAGCTTCAGACATCATATCTTTTGTCCAAGGCGGATTCCAAACTAATTTTAAGTCTACTTCATCAATTCCTTCAACTTTTAAAACATTTTCTTTAACGTTATTAGGTAGGCTCTCTGCAACTGGACAATTAGGACTTGTTAGGGTCATCTCTATGTCTGCTTTTTTGTTTTTTTCATCAAATTCTATTTTATATATAAGGCCTAACTCATAGATATTTACTGGAATTTCAGGATCATAAATTTTTTTTATTTCTTCAATAATTTTATTTTTTAACTCAGACATAATTAATTTTTTTTATTTAAAGCTGACAAAAATGTATGCCATACCATTGTCGCACATTTTACCCTCATTGGAAATTCTTGTACACCCGCTAAAGAACTTATTGTTGTTATTTGATCTTCGGTGAGACTATTAATTGTAATTTTCTCTTTATTTTTAATCATACCAAGAATTTCTTCGGAAATTTTTTTTGTTAAATTTAAATCTTTACCTTTTAAAATTTCTGTAAGAATAGATGCTGATGCTAGAGAAATTGCGCAGCCCTCACCTTCAAAACTTATATCAACTAATTTTTTATCTTTATCTAAATTCAAATAAATATGAACTTTATCACCACAAAGTGGGTTGTGTGCTTGAGCATCAAAATTATAATTTGAACAGACTCCTTTATTTCGAGGATTTTTTCCGTGATCTAAAATAATTTCTTGGTATAGTTCTTTTAATTCCATTTATATTTGAAATACTTTCTTGCAATGATCTATTGCCTTACATAAAATATCAATATCTTCCTTTGTATTATAGATTCCAATTGAAGCTCTTGTTGTTGCAGGTAATCCTAATTTTTCATGCAATATTTGACAACAATGATGCCCTGCTCTTACTGCTACACCTTCATCATCCAAAATTGTTGCAATGTCGTGAGGATGAATACCTTTAATTGTAAAACATAATACAGAGCCTCTTTCTTTTGGTTCTCCAATTATATTAATTGAATTCTTTTTTTTTAATTGTTCTAGCCCATATTCTAAAATTTTATTTTCATGAGATAAAATATTTTTCATTCCAATTTTTTCTATAAAATTAATTGACTCGCTAAATGCTACAACTTCTGCTGTTTGCATAGTTCCTGCCTCGAACTTAGTTGGAGTATCTGCATAACTAATTGAGTCTTTATAAACTTCATTGATCATACCTCCACCTCCCTGGTAAGGAGGTAAAAGATCTAGCCATTTTTTTTTTGCATATAATATTCCTAAACCATTAGGTCCATACATTTTGTGACAAGATATTGCATAAAAGTCACAACCCAAATCTTGCATATCAAGAGTTAGGTGCGGTGCTCCTTGAGTACCGTCTATTAATACAGGAATATTTTTTTCTTGAGCAATATCTACAATTTTTTTTATAGGTGTAATTGCTCCAGTAACGTTAGAGATATGGGTTATGGCGATAATTTTGGTTTTATTACTAATATTTTTTTTTATTTCATCTATTTCAACTTCGCCATTAAGATTTACTTCAGCAAATTTAATTTTAGCACCTTTTTCTTGTCTAATAAAATGCCAAGGTACGTAATTAGAATGGTGTTCTAATTCTGTAATCAATATCTCATCTCCTGAATTTATAAATTTCTTTCCAAAACTTGAAGCGACTAAATTTATTGCTTCCGTAGCACCTTTTGTAAAAATAATTTCTTCTCTATGTTTTGCATTTAAATATTTTTGAACTCGATCACGTGTATTCTCAAATCTATTGGTAGCTTTAACTGCTAAAGAATGAACGCTTCTACCAACATTAGAAAATTCTGTTTCGTAAAAACTTGAAATTCTATCAATAACAGATTTAGGTTTTTGAGAAGAGTTAGCGCTATCAAGATAGACTAATGGTTTTCCATTAATTTTTTGTTTAAATATTGGAAACTCTTTTTTAATATTTTCAACTTCCATTAACTTGCCTTTCTAAATTTTCCTCAAATAACATTTTAATTTCCTGATTTTTTACTTTCTCTAAAAAATCGGCTAAAAAACCTTTAATCAAAAGTTTTTTTGCATCTATCTCTGAAATACCTCTGGTCATCAAATAATAAATAGAATTTTCATCAATGCTTCCAGAAGTAGAGCCGTGAGAACATTTTACATCGTCGGCATAAATTTCTAATTCTGGTTTTGCATTAAATTCAGATTTATCATTTAAAATTAAAGTTTTGCTTAATTGATAAGCGTTTGTTTTCTGAGCTTGATTTTTTACATAAATCTTACCTTGATATACTCCTTTACTTTGATCATTAAGAACAGATTTAATTACTTGATAACTTCTGCAGTAGGGAGAATTATGGGCAATTAAAGTTTTAATTTCTTGATGGGCATTCTCTGTTAGGCTTAAAGCTGAATAAATTTCACAATTTGAGTTATCATCGTTTAATTCAATATCAAATTCAATTTTATTAAACTTTAAGCCTGAAGTTAAAATATAGTTATTAAAATTTGAGTTTTTTTTTAATTTACTTTTAATATATTTGTAAAAAAAATTATTACTTTTTGATCCCTGGAGTACAAAATAATTTAAATTTGAACCTTCATCTAAATTTATTTGCTCATTAGTGTTTTTGATAAAACAATTGTTACTATCATCTAAAGAATACTCTATTAAATCTACCGAAGAGCCTTTGTTAATTTTTATAGAATTTTTATTACTTATAATTACATCTTTTAAATTGTTTGAAAAAAAATTGTAAATAATTAGAGGTTTTTTTAATTTGTAATTTTCTTTTATCTCTAAATAGAATCCATCAATAGCCAAAGCATCATTTAAAAAATTTAGCGAATTTAAGGGTTTGTTTACATTTCTGTTTGAATTGTTAAAATTATCAATTATTATTTTATTCTTCTCCTCATAGTTAAAATTATAAGAATTCATTTTACCATTAATTAAATAAACATAATTGTGTTGAAAATTATTTAAAAGTTCTAATTTTTTATCAATATTGAATTTTTCAATATTTGTTAACTTTTGAAAATTTTTAGAAATTAATGAATTTAAATCAGTAAATTTCCAATCTTCTAATTTTTTATTTGGAAATCCTGATTGAAAAAAAATATCTAAATTTTTTTTTCTTATACTTTTTTCCTCCTGAGATAAATTTGGTATTTTATCGATATTAAAATTATAATTCTCAATCATTTATTTATAAATTTTTATATCCAGATTTTTCTAATTCTAAGGCTAACTCAGCTGATCCAGTTTTCACAATTTTACCTTTAGATAGTACATGTATAAAATCTGGTTTTATGTAATCAAGCAATCTTTGATAATGAGTGATAATTAAAAAAGCATTATCTTTTTTTTTATATGAGTTTACGCCATCAGCAACTATTTTTAAGGCATCAATATCTAAACCTGAGTCAGTCTCATCTAAAATAGATAATTTTGGCTGTAATAATTTCATTTGTAAAATTTCATTTTTTTTCTTTTCACCACCTGAAAATCCCACATTGAGTTGACGTGATAAAAACTTTTCATCAATCCCTAATTCTTTTGCTTTTTCTTTAATTAATTTTAAAAAAGTTAAGGTGTCTAATTCTTTTTCTCCTTTTGATTTTCTAATTGAATTTAAAGATGTTCGTAAAAAAACATTTGTATTAACACCGGGAATTTCCACAGGATATTGAAAGGCTAAAAATATCCCTTTTTGTGCACGCTCTTCCACAGAAATATCATTGATGTTTAATTCATCAAATAATATCTCTCCTTGAATTTCATAACCTTTTTTTCCAGACAAAACATTTGCCAAAGTGCTTTTCCCAGAACCATTGGGACCCATTATTGCATGAACTTCTCCCGGATTTATTTTTAAATTCAAATCATTTAAAATTAATTTATTTTCAACGGAAACTTTTAAATTTTTAATATTTAACATCTAGCCAACACTTCCTTCTAAGCTTATAGCAACTAATTTTTGTGCTTCGACCGCAAACTCCATTGGCAATTGTTGTAAAACTTCTTTGCAAAATCCATTAACAATAAGACTGACAGCCTCTTCCTGATCTAGACCTCTTTGATTGCAATAATAGAGCTGTTCTTCATTTATCTTAGTTGTTGTTGCCTCATGTTCAATTGTAGATGTTGAATTTTTATTTTTAATATAAGGAACGGTATGAGCTCCACACTTATTACCCATTAATAAAGAGTCACATTGTGTATAATTTCTAGAATTTGTCGCTTTTTCATTTATATCAACAAGGCCTCTGTAGGTGTTGTCAGCAAATCCAGCTGATATACCTTTAGAAATTATTTTACTTTTAGTGTTTTTGCCTAAGTGTATCATCTTAGTACCTGTATCAGCTTTTTGATGATTGTTTGTTATTGCTATAGAGTAAAATTCACCAACAGAATTATCTCCTTGCAGAATACAACTTGGATACTTCCATGTAATTGCTGAACCAGTTTCAACTTGTGTCCAAGAAATTTTAGAGTTTTTACCCTTGCAAATTCCCCTTTTTGTTACAAAATTATATATTCCTCCAACACCATCCTTGTCACCAGGATACCAATTCTGAACAGTTGAATATTTTATTTCAGCGTCATCCAATGCAATTAATTCAACGTTAGCGGCATGAAGTTGATTTTCATCTCTCATAGGAGCTGTACAGCCTTCTAGATAACTTACGTAACTTCCTTTATCAGCAATGATCAAAGTTCTTTCAAATTGTCCTGTTTCTGATGCGTTAATTCTAAAATAGGTAGATAGTTCCATTGGACATCTTGTATTTGGTGGAATGTAAACAAATGATCCATCTGTAAAAACTGCAGAATTTAATGTTGCAAAATAATGATCACTTAAAGGAATTACTGAACCTATATATTTTTTTACCAGCTCTGGATGTTTCTGTATTGCCTCAGAAATAGAACAAAATATAATACCTTTTTTTGTTAATTCTTCTTTAAAAGTTGTCGCAACAGATACTGAGTCAAAAACTGCATCAACAGCAATACCATTTAATCTTTGTTGTTCAACAAGTGGTATTCCTAATTTTTTATAAGTCTCAATTATTTTAGGATCGATTTCATCTAAACTTTTAGGTTTATTCGATGAACTTTTAGGAGCTGAGTAATAATATAAATCTTGATAATCAATTTTTGGATACTTTGGTTTTTGCCAATTAGGTTCTTTTAGAGTTTTTAATCTTTTAAATGCTTTTAATCTCCAATCTAACATCCAGCTAGGCTCTTTTTTAATATTAGATATAAATTTAATAGACTCTTCACTTAAACCTTTTGGAGCTTTTATGCTTTCAATATCAGTTGTAAAACCATACTTGTATTCCTGATTTATATTTAAATTTTGATTTTTCATTTTTATTAAGTTTTTTGTTCTCTTTGTATTAAATCACTTAGTTTTTTATTTTCGAAAAAAAAATTAATATGATTTTCTAAGTCTGCCCACAAACTATGAGTTATGCATTTAAAAGATTTGCCACTACATCCTTTTTTTGAGTCTTTTTTACAATTTAAAGTTTTGACCTCCTCATCAACTGCAAAAATAATATTTGACAACTTAATATCTTTTGGATTTCTTTCCAAAACATATCCACCTTGAGGTCCTCTTACGCTTTTAACTAAATTATTATTTTTAAGTTTTAAAAATAATTGCTCTAAATAGGACAAAGAAATATTTTGTCTTAATGCAATTTCATTTAAGCTTACTGGCTTAATATTTTCGTTTGCAGCTAAATCAGCCATCGCCATAACTGCATATCGACCTTTTGTAGTTAACTTCATAATATCTCTTTATTTTACTGCTTTAATAGCTTATTCCTACTAAATTAGTCAAGATTACAAATAATACCAATTTGTTTAATAAAACGTGATATAAGGCTTTTTTTTAAATTGAAATAATTTACTAAATGAAACCAAAAAGCACCGAAATATTTATACCTGGGCCAGCAGGAAGATTAGAGGGTAAATATTATAAAAACCCAAAATTTGGTTCTCCAGTGGCCATAGTTCTACAGCCTCATCCTCAATATGGAGGCACGATGAATAATAAAATTGTACAAACTACTTATAATATTTTTCTAGAAAATGGTTTTTCTGTCATAAGGATAAATTTCAGAGGTGTTGGAAAAAGTGATGGAGTTTTTGACAATGGTCAAGGTGAATTATCAGATGCAGCTGCAGCTTTAGATTGGATTGAAAGAGAAAATTTAGATTACAGTCAATGCTGGGTTTCAGGTTTTTCATTTGGAGCTTTAATTTGTATGCAACTGATTATGCGTAGACCTGAAGTAAATAATTTTATAGCTATTTCTCCTCAACCTAATGTTTATGATTTTTCTTTTTTAGCTCCCTGCCCGACTTCTGGTCAAGTTATTTATAGTGATGGAGATGAATTAGTTACTAAAGAGAGTATAGATGAACTAGACAAAAGAATTAAAAGTCAGAAAGGAATTGAGGTTATTTTTACTAAAATTAAAGGTGCCAACCATTTTTTTAAAAATAAAGAACAAGATTTAGCTAAAGAAATAGAAAAATATATTAAAGAAAAAACTGCTCTTATCTAATTTTAATTAAATTTCCACCAGTTGAAGGATTTTTAACACCAGTTGTTTCTGGAAAAGAAATTGGTTTTTTTAAAAAAGATCTAATTGCTAAATAAGCAAAAGCTTGTGACTCCACAAAATCTCCATTAATTTTATACTCATCTATAGTAGATGTTGAAATTTGAGTTATGTTATTTATCTGATTAAACAAATATTTATTTTTTCTACCTCCCCCAGATAAAATAATTTTTTTTGGTACTTTATTAAAAAAATTGAGTGCATTAGAAATTGTAATTACAGTTAATTCTGAGAGTGTTGCTAGACCGTTTTCTAAATTTAGTGATCTTATTGGTGACAAATTAAAATCATTAACATCTAAAGATTTTGGAGGTTTAATTAAAAAATAAGGATCATCAAGATAACTGCTTAAAATATTTTTATCAACCTGACCACTTAATGCAATTTTACCCTCATCATCGTACTGTATCTTATTTTGAGTTTTAAATTGTATGAATTTATCTATTAAAAAATTACCAGGTCCAGAGTCAAAACTAGAAATTTTTTCGTTATCTATAAACGTAAGATTTGTAATTCCACCAATGTTTATAAAAACTATTGGATTTTCTGAAATTAGGTTCTCTTTTATAAACTTGTGAAAAATTGGTGTTAATGGTGCGCCCTGACCACCATTAAGAATATCATTTTGTCTAAAATTATAAATTATATTTGTATTAGTTAATTGAGATAGTAAATGAGCGTTACCTAATTGAACGGTTTTTTTATCTTTAAAGCTATGAAATATTGTTTGTCCATGAAACCCGATTAGATCTATATTTTTTTTTTCAAAATTAAGTTGCTTAATTAACAAATCAACACATTTTGCGTGCAATAATGTGATCTCCTTTTCAATTAATTGTATTTCTGCTTGATTTGATTTTAGGTCTTTAAAGACATTAATTTTGTCTTTCAATTGTCTAATTTTGCTTTTTGTTTCCGGTGAATATGGAAAAAATAAATCGCCCAGAAAATTTACTTTATTTTCTCCATCTGACTCTATAATTGATGAATCTATACCATCGCACGATGTTCCACTCATTAGTCCAATTGAAGTAATCATGTATGTTATTAATTATTTAATTTAATATTATTATTGTATAAAAGTTATAATAAACCATACAAACTATGAAACCAAACTTTATAGATGAAATTACGTCAAGAGGCTTTTTTCATCAATGTACAGATCTCAATAAATTAAATAGTCTGATTAAAACTAATTCTATTAAGGCTTACATAGGTTTTGATTGTACTGCCTCAAGCCTTCATGTTGGAAGTCTTCTGCAAATTATGTGTTTAAGACTTTTACAAAAACATGGTCATCAACCAATTGTTTTACTTGGGGGTGGGACTACTCTAATAGGCGATCCATCAGGTAAAGATGCAACAAGAAAAATTTTAGATGAAAAATCAATAGAAAATAATATTAAAAAAATAAAAGAAATTTTTGAAAAACTTTTAGATTTTAGTAATAAAAAAACAGAACCAATTTTTGTTAATAATGCCGAATGGTTAAAAAAATTAAATTACATAGAATTTTTAAGAGATATCGGAAAACACTTTACAATAAATAAAATGTTAAGCTTTGATAGTGTTAAACTAAGATTGGAAAGAGAACAATCTCTTAGCTATATGGAATTTAATTATATGATTTTACAAGCGTATGATTTTTTTAAGCTTAATGAAAAAAATAACTGTATTCTGCAAATTGGAGGTTCAGACCAGTGGGGAAATATTGTTAATGGTGTAGAGTTAATTAGAAAACTAAGTCAAAAAGAAGCTTTTGGGCTAACTACTCCGTTAATCACTCTTTCTTCTGGTGCAAAGATGGGAAAAACAGAGAGCGGAGCTATATGGTTAGATGAAAAATTATTATCCCCTTATGAATATTGGCAATTTTGGAGAAATACAAATGATGAAGATGTTAATAGATTCTTGAAATACTTCACTGAAATTGAAATTAAAGATTTAGAAGAAACTATTAAAGATGAAAAAAATATTAATAATCTAAAAATTTTATTAGCTAATGAAGCTACTAAAATTCTTCATGGAGAGAAAAACTCAAAAGAAGCTGAAAAAACTGCAAAGGAAACTTTTGAAGGAAGTGGAATTGGAAAAAATTTACCAGAAATATTATTAGAAAAAAAACAAATAACGAACGGTATGCAAATTCTTGATTTATTAGTTAATGACAAAATTTTTAAATCAAAAGGTGAGGCTAGAAGAGCAATTAATGAAAAAGGAATAAAGATAAATGATCAAGTTGTTGATGATGAAAAAAAAATAATCTCTTCAAGTGACTTTAATGATGATATTTTAAAAATTTCTCATGGCAAAAAGAGACATTTTTTGGTTAAAATTTACTAATTCTTTTTCATCTTTTCTAATGCTCTTGTGATAAAACGAGGGGTTAAAGTTTTAACTGGATTTACGGTAGTTTTAACATCTCCCGGTAATCCTTTCATTTTAAAACTAACACCGAAAACACCTTCTCCAACTTTATCTCCAACCAAAATATTTCCAACCACTGGAATTTTAGATACTAAACTATTAAGAGTTTTGGCTGGAACAAGGGTTCCGCTCAAACTAATTAAACCTGTTTTTTTTTCAGTGTAACCATCCATAATTACCGAGATACTTGAACCAAGTGCTAAAATTTCTTCTATTTTTGTAACATCTTTATTTTCATTAAGTGAGATTTCTAGAATATCAAAACTCATACCTTCCCCTGAGAGAAGATCTGCTACCCCTCCAAGGTCAGCCAAAGTTAATAAAGTTGCAAATGCAGGAGCTTTAACGACTTTAAAATTTTCAATTGTTATTTTAGAAACTGAACCTTCTTCATCAATTACAGAATTAAAAAATAACTTTCCATCTTTAAGTCCTTCAAAAAATTTATAGTCTGCCAACAGAGCTTTGGGCACATCTGAATATATTTCTAAAATTTTTTTATTATTAGGATCTTTTTTTAAAGATATATCTAAATATTTGTCCTTAGAAAATTCACTTTTAGCAGAAATATTTATAAACTTTCCTTTTTCAATTTTACCAATAAGTCTAAAATTATTAATTGGGATTTCAGATTTTGTAACTAGATTTTCTAAATTAATTTCAATTTCTTTAGTAAAATTTACTAAAGGGTTGTTTTTGCTTTGAGAATTAATTGATTTTAGTAAATTTGTTGCATCAAATCTTGAACCTCCAATAATAATTTTATCTTTAATATTTATTTTAAAATTATTATTTTCTTTTTTTTCATTAAAGGTAATTACAGATACACTAGCTAGATTTTTAATTTCAAACTTATCATTAATCGATAACCCATTGATATCAATTGAATTAGGTCCTTCATGAATAGAAATTGATTTAAAATTTGTATCATTATTATTAAAATTAAAATGACTTTTAACGTTAATTTTTGAGTTTTTATCAGAAGTGTAATTTAAAAAATCAATAGATATATTTTCAGATACATCAAAATCTACAACATATTTTTTATTATTTAATTCGCTTTCAATTTTAAATTTATTAAAATCGCCTTCATCTGCATTATATGAGCCATCTAGAATTAATTTATTTTCATTTTTATTGTTAATTTGTGCATCAATTTTTGTTTTAGTAAACTGAATAGTTTTAATTGATTTTTTTAAGAATTGATTTTTTAAACTTTTATTGAAATTAATTTTTGACTCTTCAATATTTCCATTTAAAATATAATCATATTTAATCAATTTGTAATTTTGATCTAAATTTAAATTAAAATTATGAACCAGGTTCCCCTTAGTAATAATTTTATTTTCTAAAAAAAACTTATTTTTTATAAAGCTATTAATATCTTGCTCATTAAAATTAAATTTAGAGTCAAATTTACCCTTAATAAAAATTTCATCTTTATTTTCAAGATTTATTGATCCATTTAAAATTTTCAGGCCATTATAGCTTGCATTTATTGAATTTAATAAAACTAAGTTTTTATCAGCTGCAAAATTTAAATTTAAGTCTTTTACAATATGTGACTTGGGAAGCAAAACATCTACTCCTTCGATACTTCCATTAAATTTATAATCTATAATTTCATAATTATTATTTAAACTAATTATAGCCACTAACTCATTCAATTTACCTTGTTTCAAATTGTTTAATAAATAAGTTTTAAAATTAGATGGTTTTATTCTTAATGCAGCTATTTGGATCTGTTTTAGTTCAAAATTTTTAATTACAAAGTTAGCCTGACTAATTTCAACTTTTGATTTTAACAAAGGTATAATTTTTGAATATATATTCACCTCCTCAATTGGAATATCTATGTTTTGATATGTTATTAAAGGCTTTGATGTTGATAGATAAATTTGAAATTCTTTTAAATCAAATTTAATTAAGATTTTTTTTAATTCAATTGTTATGGCTGAGTCTTTTTTTTTTATCTCACTTGAAATAATGTTGTTAAATTTTGAAGTTTCTAGGCCTATAAATGATAAATAAAATATTCCAATAGATATGAGAATTATAAATATTGAAATTAAAGTATATAAAGTTTTTTTCATTAATGAATTTTTAGATTTCCTTCAATAAATTCATCTAGGTTTCCATTTAATATATCATCTGGATTGGTGCTTTCAATTTTTGACCTAAGATCTTTAACTAATTGATAGGGTTGCAAAACATAAGATCTTATTTGATGCCCCCAACCAATGTCAGTTTTTGAAGTCATATTTTTTTGCTCTTCTTGTTCTCTTTTTTGTAATTCATGTTCATACAGTCTAGCTTTAAGCATTTTATAGCATGTCTCTTTATTTTTATGTTGAGACCTTTGGTTTTGACATTGTACAACTATTTTTGTAGGTAAATGTGTAATTCTAACTGCACTGTCCGTAACATTAACATGTTGGCCTCCTGCGCCACTCGAGCGGTATGTATCGATTCGTAAATCTTTCTCATCTATTTTTATATCTATCTCTTCATCAATTGATGGGTAAATCCATACACTTGCAAAACTTGTGTGTCTTCTTGCTCCACTATCAAATGGAGAAATTCTTACTAATCTGTGAACTCCTGACTCTCTTTTCATTAGTCCGTAGAGAAATTCTCCTGACACTTTAAGTGTCGAAGATTTAATTCCAGCTTCTTCCCCTCTATGTTCACTGATTATTTCGCAACTAAAGGATTTTTTGTCAAACCACTTCAAATACATTCTTCTGAGCATTTCAGCCCAGTCTTGGCTTTCAGTACCTCCTGCTCCAGCATGTATTTCTAAATAGATATCCAAAGCATCATTTTCACCCGATAGAAAACAACCAATTTCAGTTTTTTTTATTTTTTTTAAAATAGAATTTATTTTATCATTACAATCAATAAGCATCTCATTATCAGTTTCCTCTTTTGCTAACTGATATATGTCTTTTAAATTACCCAATTCATTATTAGATTCTTTAAAAAGCTCTAAAAGAGAGTCGTAATGTTTTTTTTCTTTAACAACTTTTTTAACTCTATTATTATCTGCCCAAAAATCCTCTTTGGAAATTTCAGAATTTATATGATCAAGTTTTGCTTGGATTTGATTTGTTTCAAAGATACCCCCTTATATTTGCTAAGCTTTTTTCAGCTAATATAATTTGGTTATCAATCTGTTCCATTAATAAAATTGTCTAAATTTGATTAAACTATCATAATTTAAATCTCTATTTAAATTATTATTTTTTAATCTGTTTATATCGCTAAGTTTAAATGCCTCTAAAATTGCATCTGGATTATTTAATGTATCTTTTTTTCCTGTATCATAATTAATTGAAGCAAATAATATTTCCTCTGGAGCAGTAAAAGGTTTAAAATCATCTTTATATAATGCTTGCTTCACAAAACTTCTAAAAATAGGAAGTGCTGCTTTTGCGCCAGTTTCAAATTTACCTAACGTTGTGGGTTCATCAAAACCTATGTAAACACCAATTACTAAATTTGAGGTAATGCCAATAAACCAAGCATCAAGATTATCATTTGTTGTACCAGTTTTTCCTGCCAAAGGTACATTAAGATCTTTAAGATTTTTTCCAGTTCCTCTTTCAACCGTGCCCTCTAACATAGATAATATTTGATAAGCGGTTTCTTTGCTAAAAACTTGTTTAAAATTATCTCTAATGTAAGGAATAGAAACTTCTGTTTCAGAAAATTTATCACATCCGATACATTCTCGCTCATCGGAGTTAAAAATTGTTTTTCCTCTTCTGTCTTGTATTCTTTCAATTAATATTGGATCAACTTTTTTTCCTCCATTTACAAAAGATGCATAAGCATTAGTTATTTGTAATAAAGTAGTTTCAGCAGAGCCAAGAGAGACAGATAACAATTCAGGTACATCGCCATAAATATTCAGTTTATTTGATAGTTCAATAATTTTTTGTAAACCTAATTGTTGCGCAACTCTAACAGTCATTAAATTTCTAGAATATTCAATTCCTTTTCTAAGTGTGCTTGGTCCATAAAATTGTTTTCCATAATTTTCAGGTTTCCAATTTTTTAAACCAACCCCTTGTTCTGCTATAAATGGAGCATCTAGTACAATTGAATTTGGTGAAAAGTTATTTTCCAATGCAGCGGCGTAAACAAAAGGCTTAAATGCCGATCCAGGTTGTCTTTTTGCCTGCGTTGCTCTGTTAAATTCACTAGACTCAAAACTAAAACCTCCCACTAATGCTTTAACCTTTCCATTAAATGGATCTAGCACAACAATTGCTCCATTAACTTTTGGAAACTGTTTCAGTTCCCAATTGCCATTTTTATTTTGTTTAACAAAAATAACATCATTGATTTCAAATGAATCCTCAATTGATTTTTTTGTTGCCCATTTTAAATTATTTAAATTTATTAAACCTTTTTGATCACTCTCTAAAATTTTAAAATTCAAGCCATAATTATTAATTTGTAATATTTCTGCAATCTGCCAATTTAAACTTTTGTCTAAATTTATTCCTTTTATTTTCTGTTCCCAGTTTGTATCTTTTTTCTTATTCAAGATTGGACCTCTCCAGCCATGCCTTCTATCATAAGCTTCGATGCCAGATCTTAATGCTTCTAATGCATAAACTTGATATTCAATATCTAATGATGACTTTATAGAAAGACCTTGTGCATATAATTGATCGAAACCATAATTATCTTTAATGTTTCTTCTAATTTCTTCAGTATAGTAGTTGGACTCCTGAAGAAGCTTTATTTGTCTTTTTTTTAATTTAATTTCTTCATCCTTAAGTTTTTTAAATTCATTATTATTTATGTAATTATTTTCATTTAAATTTTGTAATACTAAATTTCTTCTTAATTTAGCTTCATCATAATATTTAAATGGATTATATTTGCTTGGTGCTTTTGGCAATGCCGCTAATAAAGCTGCCTCGGAATAATCTAATTCTTTAACAGATTTATCAAAATATTCTAAACTTGCAGCGGCAATACCATATGTCCCTTCACCTAAATAAATTTGATTTAAATAAAGTTCTAAAATTTTTTCTTTTGTATAAGCTTTTTCAATTCTAAAAGCTAAAATAGCTTCTTTGATTTTTCTTTTCAAAGATACTTCGCTGGTAAGTAAAAAATTTTTTGCAACTTGTTGGGTAATAGTAGATGCTCCTTCAAGTCTTTTGTTATTAAGCACATTATTTATATTATTAATTATTGCTCTAATTATACCTTTTGGATCAATACCAGGATGCTCAAAAAAATTTTTATCTTCTGCTGACAAAAAAGCATGCACTATGGTTTTTGGTATGGACTCATAAGGTATAAAAAGTCTTTTTTCTATTGCGTATTCTGCAACTAATGTTCCATCGTTAGCATAAACTCTACTTGAAATTGGAGGTTCATAACTCTCCAATTTTTTATAATCTGGAAGACCTGATGAAAAATACCATAAGGCAGAAAAGGCTATAAATAGAGATAATAAAAACAAGACAATAATCGATTTTATTAAAAAATTAAAATGATTGAACATACTAAATAGACATAAAGCTTTAATTTTGGCTATCTTAAGGCGAGTCTGTTGGTTGATATTTCGTGTAAATGTTAAAAAAATTTTGTATAAATTAACTATGAAAAATTTCAAACAAAATTCATTAATTATAATTACCAAAGGAATTCATTTAAAATGGAAAAAAATTTATACATTGACTCGTCTCATCCAGACGAAACTAGAGTTGTTCTTAAATCAGATAACGGCGTTGAAGAATACGAATACGAAGATAGAAATAAATTAAATTTCAAAAATAACATCTATCTAGGCACTGTAAGTAGGGTTGAGCCATCATTACAGGCTGCATTTATTAACTTTGGCAGAGTTAAGCATGGTTTTTTAGCTTTTAACGATATTCAATCAGACTATTACCAAATACCAACTGAGGATAAAGAAAAACTAAAAGAAGCAGAAGAAAAAATTAGAGAAGATCTAAAAAATAAAAACTTAGAAGAACTTAATTCAGACTCAGAATTAAATAAAAATGATTCTATTGAAATTGATACAAATGACAGTTCAGAAGAAGAAAATACAAATTCAGACTTAGAAAAAAATCAAAGTGAAACTAATGAGCCTCAAATAGATCAAAATGAAAAACAACAACCTTCAAATATCAGAGAAAAGTTAAAAAACTCTTACGGTGTAAAGAGATATAAAATTCAAGAAGTAATAAAACCTGGTCAGGTAATTTTAGTGCAAGTTACTAAAGAAGAACGCGGAAATAAAGGAGCTGCTCTAACAACTTTTATTTCTCTAGCGGGAAAGTATATGGTTTTAATGCCCAACACCGCAAAAGGTGGTGGGATTTCTAGAAAAATATTTAATTCAGCTGATAGATCTAAAATTAGAAGCATCTTAAATGAAATTGAAATTCCAAAAAGTATGGGTGTTATAGTTAGAACAGCTGGCGCAAATAAAACTAAAAATGAAATTGAAAAAGACTTTCAAAACACACTTAAAACTTGGGATCAAATAAAAAATAAAGCATTAGATTCTAATGCTCCTTCTTTAATTTATGAAGAAGGAGATATCATTAAAAGAGCTTTAAGAGATATCTATGATAATGATACGTTAAATATTTATATAGATGGTACAGAGGGTTATAAAAAAGCTAAATCTTTTATTAAAGAATTAATTCCTAAAAAAGCAAAATACCTAAAAAAACATAAAGGTAAAATTCCTTTATTTCACGAGGTTGGCATTGAAAAAGAATTAAATAATATTTTTGATCCAGTTGTAAAATTAAAATCAGGTGGGTATTTAGTTATAAACCCAACTGAGGCCTTAGTAGCAATCGACATCAATTCTGGTCAATCAATCAAAGCATCAAACATTGAGAAGACCGCATTAAATACAAATTTAGAAGCCGCTGAAGAAATAGCAAAACAAATTAAAATTCGAGATTTGTCAGGGCTAATTGTTATTGACTTCATAGATATGATGAATTTTTACAATAGAAGGCAAGTTGAAAAAAAAATGAGAGAAGTCATAAGAAAAGATAGGGCAAGAATTCAAGTTGGAAAAATAAGTAGTTTTGGTCTTTTAGAAATGACAAGACAAAGACTTAGAGAAGGTTCGATTAAATGGGAAACAAATTTATCATTAGAGTCATTTGCATTAAAAATTGTTAAAAAAACAGAAATGCTATCATTTACTGATAAAATAAGTATTTTAAATGTACAAATTCCAGAAAAAGTTAAACTTTATATAGATAAGATCTTAAAAAAAGAAATTGATTATTTTGAAGGTAAATTCAAAATTAAAATTAATTTTTTTGCTGACCCTCAATTAATTATACCTGAGTATAGTATTAGTTTAATGGATAAAAATGAAAAACTCATAAACAAAGTAGAAAATATTAATAAAATTGATGGATTATTAAATTATGAAAATGAAAAGAAAACAAAAAATATTAAAAATGAAAACAGAGATCTAGAAAATAAAACAAAAAAATTAGAAGCAAAAAAAGAAAAGATAAAAAAAAATAAAAAAAGCCCTAGAACTTTGTGGATTCGACGAAAGAAAAAAGCTGCTTAAATTAAACCTTTTGAAGGAGTGCTTGCTTTAGCATAGAGTTTTTTTTGCATTCTTCCTGCTAAAAAAGCTTTTCTACCAGATATAACTGCATATTTAAAAGCTTCAGCCATTAAAATTGGCTTGTGAGATAATGCAATAGCACTATTAACCAAAACCGCTTGACAACCCATTTCCATTGCAATTGTTGCATCTGAAGGAGTGCCAATACCAGCATCAACGATAACAGGTACTTTAGAATTCTTGATTATAATCGATAAATTAATTTTATTTACTATTCCTTGACCAGATCCTATTGGAGAAGCTAATGGCATAATAGCAGAAGCACCTAGATCCTCTAATTTTTTTGTCAAAATTGGGTCATCAGAACAATATGCTAATACTTTGAAACCTTCTTTAACAAGAATTTTAGTGGCCTTCAAAGTTTCAATCATATTTGGATAAAGCGTTTTTTTATCACCTAATACTTCTAGTTTGACCATTTTCCATCCACCCATTTCTCTAGCTAACCTCAATGTTCTAAGTGACTCTTCTGCGTCGTAACAGCCAGCTGTGTTTGGAAGATATTTAATTTTTTTTGGATTTAAATAATCAGTTAATATTGGTTTTTTTTTATCTAAAATGTTTACTCTTCTAACTGCTACAGTTACCATATCTGCTCCAGATGCTTTAATTGCTAAAGCAGTTTCTTTAAAATTTTTGTATTTTCCTGTCCCGACAATCAACCTTGATTTTAAAAGTTGGCCAGCAATTTTAAAATTATCTTTTTTCATAGTTAACCACCGCCAATAAAATGAACCACTTCGAGTTTATCCTTGTTTTTAATTACAGTAGAACTAAATTTATTTTTATTTACAATTTTACCATTTAATTCAACCGCAACTTTTTTTTCATTAATTTTGAATTTTTTTAATAAGCTTATTAAAGAATGTTTCTTGTTTAATACAAATTGTTTGCCATTTAATTGTATTTTTGCCATATTTAATATATCTAATACACTCACTATTAAAAAAATGAAGCACAAAATTATTGTCATTAACGGTCCAAACCTTAATCTTTTGGGAGAAAGAGAGAAAGATAAATATGGAAATGTAACGTTAAAACAAATAGAAAAAAAATGTAAAGAATTTGGTGGAAAAAAAGATATTTTAGTTACTTTTAAGCAATCTAATATTGAGGGTAAGATTGTAGATTTTATTCAACAATCACGAAAAAAATTTCATGGAGTAGTTATTAATGCTGGTGGATACACGCATACATCTGTAGCTATTAGAGATGCTTTGGCAGTATTAACTATACCGATTGTTGAATTGCATATTACTAATATTTACAACAGAGAAGATTTCAGGCATAAATCGCTAATAAGCAATATTGCTCGAAGTATTATCTGTGGATTTGGTCCTCAAGGCTATATTCTTGCATTACAAGGTTTAAAAGAAATTATTAAAGATGAAAATAGATAAAAAACTTATTAAAGAATTAGTTGATAATTTAGATGAATTCAAATTAACTGAGTTAGAATATCAAAGCGGTGAAACAAAAATAAAGGTTTCTAAAGCTTCTAAAACATCTGTAGCTACCAAAATATCCGATAACGTAATTTCTAATAACAAAGCAGTCTTAAATGAGTCAGAAGAAGGTATTAGAATTAAATCGCCAATTATTGGAACGGCATATTTAGCACCAGAACCTGGAGCAAAACAATTTGTTCAAATTGGAGATAAAATAAAAAAAGGTCAAACAATTATGATCGTTGAAGCAATGAAAACAATGAATCATGTGCCTTCCACAAGTGAAGGAATAGTAAAAAGTATTTTAGTTAAAGATGGTCAACCAGTGGAGTTCGGTCAGACTTTAATAGTCTTAAAATAAATCAATGTTTAAAAAAGTCTTAATCGCTAACAGAGGTGAAATTGCTGTTAGGGTGATAAGAGCTTGTAAAGAATGGGGAATTTCTACAGTAGCAGTTCACTCTGATGTAGATGCAGATTCGATGCATGTAAGATTAGCCGATGAAAGCGTATGCATTGGTTCTCATCAACCTCAAAATAGTTATTTAAACATTGGTGCAATTATGTCTGCTGTAGATCTTACAGGTGCAGAAGCAATTCATCCTGGTTATGGATTTTTATCTGAAAATGCAAAATTTGCAGAAGTAGTTCAAAAACATGGAATTAAATTCATAGGGCCAAGTGCTGAATTAATAAGACAAATGGGAGACAAGATTGAAGCAAAAAAAATAGCAAAAAAATATGGATTACCTATTATTGAAGGGTCTGAGGGTGGTGTTAAATCCTTTGATGAAGCGAAGAATATTTGTGCAAAAATAGGTTTTCCAGTTTTAATCAAAGCAGCTGGTGGTGGTGGTGGAAAAGGAATGAAAATTGTTGAAAAAGAGTCTGAACTAGAAAATCTTTTTTTGACAGCAAAATCCGAAGCAAAAAAATATTTTGGTAACGATGAATTATACATTGAAAAATATTTTAAACACCCGAGACATATTGAAGTACAAATTTTATCTGGAAAAAATAGAACTGTTCACTTGCAAGAAAGAGATTGTTCTGTTCAAAGAAGACATCAAAAGTTAATTGAAGAGACACCAAGCCCAGTATTGAGTGATGAGATAAGAGATAAACTGCTTAAAAGTACTGTTAATATGGTTGAAAAGCTTGGCTATGAAGGCGCAGGCACAATTGAATACATTTATGAAGATGGAAAGTTTTATTTCTTAGAGATGAATACCAGAGTTCAAGTTGAACATCCGGTAACGGAGGTAGTAACAGGTATAGATATTATCAAAGAACAATTATGGATAGCTTTTACTGGAAATACAGCTTTAGAGCAAAGCGATATAAGCCCAAGAGGTCATGCTATTGAGTGCAGAATTAATGCAGAAAATCCATCTAAAGATTTTCAACCAAGCCCAGGAACAATCTCAGTTTGCCATTTACCATCAGGTTTTAGAACAAGGGTTGATGGTGCAATATTTCAAGGATGTAAAATAACTCCTTACTATGACAGTTTGATTGCCAAACTTATTTGCCATGGAAGAAATAGACAAGAAGCAATACAAAGAATGAATAGATGTTTGAATGAGTTCGTGATTGAGGGAATAGATACCACAGTGGAATTACACAAGAAATTAATTAATCACGAAAAATTCATCAATTCAAACTTTGATACTAATTGGTTATCTAAAGAAAAAATTATTTAAACATTTTCACAATTCACCAACCAAAAATCATATACTGGATGATCTAAAGGTCTAATGGTTTTGCTTGATGAAAAAGTCCAACCATTAAAAACAAAAACTTGATTGCTCTGATTATCTGATAAATCTTTTACTTGAATATAAGCAGCTTGGCCAGGTTCTGTTTGTGAATCTACGTTTCCACACTGTAAGGCTTTAATTTCTAGCAATCCAAATTTCTTTGTCTCTCCAATACGTAAATCAAAATTTGATGTTTTGGCTGTAATCTTATCTAAGGCTACAATATTTATTTTTATTTCTTTATTTTTATCTACTTTTTCTACTTTTTCTTTTAAAACAAAATTTTCATTCTTTAACACAGCACTGTCTTCAGAATTTTCTTCCTCAAAGCTTGGTTCAAGGTTTTCTAAATTTATTAGAGGAACAGTAACAATTTTTTCTTCTCCAAAGCTAAAAGATGTAAAAAATAAATATATAAATACTAGAATGCTTGTTTTAAACTTTCCAAGTTTCATATTTTTTTTTTATGCTATTTTTAGAGATTTTATTTGGCTTATAAGCATTATTAGTGCCAGTTTGATTTTCAAGATGAGGTTTTTGCCATTCATATAATGGGTCATAAACTTTTGATTTTGGTGGGTCTATCACAGTATGGTGCATCCACAAAAACCATTCAGAGGTTATTTTTGATGCCTCAATATTATCTTTATATATAACCCATCTTTGATTATTCTTACTTTCATAATATTTATTTCCATAAGAATCCTGGCCTACAAATTTTCCAAAAAATAAAGTTTTTAAAAAAGTTCCAAAAGTTTGTTTATGCCACCAAGTAAAAATTTGTTTAAAGTTGATCATACGAAAATCCACACACTCATTGAGTGTATATTAATTTCTAGACACTTACTATATTTGCTATATATCTTCAAATATTGATTCCATACATAGAAAATGAAAAAATATATAGTTGAAACATATTATACTTGCACATTTAAAACAGTTCATTCGCTTGATGAGCTAAACGAAGTAGAATTAAATAAAATCGACAGCAGAAATGATGGTGAAGTTGAAGTCATAGATGTCAGATTAAATAATCGAAAAACTAAGAAATTTGGAGATAAATCTACTTCTAATAATAAAACTTCTAAAAAATTTGATCCTTTGAATGAGCTGGTTGATAAAGAAATTATTGGAAAAAATAAGCAATTCACTCAATTAAAAGAAGAGCATACTAAAGTCAAAAATACCTCAAGTGCTAGATTTAGAATGCCAGACAGAAGAAAAGGATATATCCAAAAAGCGTCTATTGGGGAACATAAAATTTACCTACATACTGGAGAATATGATGATGGAAAAATTGGTGAAATTTTTATAGATACAAATAAAGAAGGAGAGCTTGTAAAAGCTTTAATGAATAATTTTGCAATAGCAATTTCTTTAGGACTACAATATGGGGTGCCACTAGAAGAGTATGTTGATGCGTTCGTTGATACAAAATTTGAACCTTCTGGAAAAGTGAATGGTAATGATAGAATTTTAAGTGCTACTTCAATTTTAGATTATGTATTTAGAGAACTTGCAATTTCTTATTTAGGAAAAGAGGAAATGGCACACACCCCTTCTATAGCAAGCACAAAAGAAATTGACACATCTTCAAGTGAGGATAAATTCCTAAAAATAGTAAAAAATATAACTTCTAAAGGATTTGTGAGAAGTAACTATGAAGACAAACTGGTCGATCTTAGTGATATTCGAATAAATTTAAAATCTAAGAATTAATTTTTTTATCTATCTTTATACTTAATTCTTTTAATTGCTTTTCATCAACTTCTGAAGGTGCCCCCATCATCAAATCTTGAGCATTTTGATTTAATGGAAATAAAGTGATCTCTCTTATATTAATCTCTCCAGCTAACAACATAACGATTCTGTCTATACCTGGTGCAATACCACCATGTGGTGGAGCTCCATAACTAAGAGCGTTTATCATTCCACTAAATTTATCATCTACTTGTTTTTTTTCGTATCCTGCAATGGAGAATAATTTATACATAAGTTCTGGAATATGATTTCTTATTGCTCCAGATGAAAGTTCTATTCCATTACACACAATATCATACTGAAATGCTTTTATTTCTAGAGGTTTTTCAAAATTAATATTGTTGATATCACCTTGCGGCATAGAAAAAGGATTATGACTAAATTCAATTTTTTTTGTCAATTCATTAAATTCAAACATTGGGTAATCAACGATCCAGCAAAAAGCAAAGAGATTTTCATCAATAAGGTTTAATTCTTTTCCTATTTTTTCTCTTGCTAAAGCAGATATTTTTTGAACTTCGTTAATTTTCCCACAAGTAAAAAATATACTGTCTCCTACTTCTGCAGAAGTAATTTTCATAATCTCTTTTAAAGCTTCTTCTTTAAAAAATTTACCAACGGGGCCTTTACCTGTTATTTCTTTATCACGCTCAAAAGTAAAATAAGCTAAACCTGATGCACCCTGCTCTTTTGCCCATTTATCAATTCCATCAAAAAAACTTCTCGGTTTATCTTTTGTTTGCTTAGTAACAATGCAACGAACTTTTGAACCTGCTTTGACTAATTTTTTAAAAATTTCAAATGAGACATCTTCTCTAGAAAAAATATCTGTTAAATCATATATCTCTAAAGGGTTTCTCAAGTCTGGTTTGTCTGTGCCATATTTGAGCATAGCATCATTGTAAGTGATACGTGGAAATTTTTCATAAAGCAGTTTTTTTGTTGAGAAAGTCTTGAACACATTTATCATAAGTTTTTCAACTACAGAAAAAACATCTTCTTGTTCAACAAAAGACATCTCGATATCCAATTGATAAAATTCTCCTGGACTACGGTCTGCTCTAGCATCTTCGTCTCTAAAACAAGGTGCAATTTGAAAATATTTGTCAAAACCAGATACCATTATTAATTGTTTAAATTGCTGTGGAGCTTGAGGTAATGCATAAAATTTTCCAGGATTTAATCTACTAGGCACTAAAAAATCCCTGGCACCTTCTGGGCTCGAAGAAGTCAAAATAGGTGTTTGAAATTCTAGAAATCCCAATTTGCTCATTTCATTTCTAATGAATGAAATCACTTTCGATCTAAGTATAATATTTTTATGCATTTGATTTCTTCTTAAATCAAGAAATCTGTACTTTAGTCTAATATCCTCTGGATAATCTTGCTCACCAAAAACTGGCATTGGTAATTCTTTAGCTTGAGACAGTACGATTATATCTTCTATACTAACTTCGATGTTTCCAGTTTTTAAATCTTTATTTTCAGTTCCTGTCTCTCTTTTAACAACAGTACCTATGACTTGAATAACCGACTCAGGTTTTAAATTTTCAATAAGCTTAAAACACTTGTTTTTATTTTCTATTACACATTGAGTAATACCAAAATGATCTCTTAAATCTATGAATAAAAGATTGCCATGATCTCTTTTACGGTGAAGCCAACCAGATAAAGTTACTTTTTTTTGATTATCTGATTCAGTTAAATCATTACAGTTATGCGTTCTATATTTATTCATTGCTTTAATACTTTTTTAATTAGATTAATATTTATAGATTTTCCAGTAGATAAAGATAATTCATCAATTTTTTTTATAAAGTTAAAAATGTCTTCATAAGACCTATTTATATGTTTTAAAATAAAATCTATCAATTTATTGTCAATTTGAATTTGTTTATCAGAAAAATTTTTGGTTAAAACCACCTTAATTAGATCATCAGTAGGTAAATCTATAGTTATTTTGGAAAAGCTATTTAATCTTGATTTTAAGTCTTCCAATTTTATCTCTAAAGAACTTATTGGTTGGTCTGAGTTAATTATAACGTACTGATTAGATTGATGTGTTTGATTGATGATAGTGTATAGCAAATTTTCTTCAATATTATTTTCATAGTTATCTATGATTAGGCATTCTTTTAATTTTATCAATGCCAAAGAATTATTTGAAATATCTGAAGCATTAATAAAAAAAGAATTTATTTTTTTTTTAAGAATGTTTGCAAGATGACTTTTCCCACAACCAGATGGTCCATATATATTGATATTCCTGCTAGGCCACTTCGGCCAAGTTTCTATTAATTTATAAGCTTCAAAATTACTGGAAGATACGAAAAAATCCTCTTCGAAATAGTTAGTGGTAAATGGGAAATTAAAAATCAATTGACTCATCAATTAAAACTTAAACTCCATTCATTATTCTCAATGTTTATATTGATTTTTTCATTTAAAAATTTTTCTCTTAAATTTGAAATTTTACCTTTATATTTCATTCTTATTTTTGCATATTTGTTTGTTATCTCCAAAATAGAATAATTATCAATTATATCTATGGTGTCTAGAAAAGTCCTAAATTTTAGAAAATCATTTATTTTTTTTATATCAAAAATGATATCAAGGTAAGCAGGGGTATTAATATCTATTAGATTTTGCTCCTTCCAAATTTGATTAATTAGATCCTTAACATTCATAATCAAAGAATTATAATCATCAGTACTATTATTGTTTAAAGTAATATTCTTAATCACCTCTTTTTCATTAAAATAAGCTTTTATAAAAACTTTGGCATCTTCATTTAAAGTAAAAATTAAAAAAATTTTATTTTTTTCTTCACTTAAAGAATTTAACTTATTAATATCAATCAATTCTAAATTTTCTCTATTATTATTTATATAAAATAAATCCTCTGCATTTTCTAATGCAAGATTATAATTTATTAATTGTGCTTCTGTGTTTTTTTTGTCATTTTCAGTTTTGTTCCATTCATTATAAAAAAAATTATCAGAAAAAATAAATAAATTATTTTCTTTTCTCAAAATTGGTAGAATTGAAATTGAAATTTCTGAAATGTCTGCGTAAGAAATATTATTAATTGATAAATAATTATTAATTTTTTTTGGATCAAATTTTACATTAACAGTAAGTATAATTTCTTCATCGATACTTTTTTTTTGACTTGTAATTTGATGGGTAAATATAAAATCTTTAATTATTTGAATATTAGTTTTAGATAAAGTTTCTATGTCTTTTTCTAGAAGTGTTTTATTAATAAATATTAAAAATGCTTTTCTAAAGGCTTCTTCAATAAGTTTATTATTATCTAAATTGCTATTTAACTTACCTGAAACTTGAATGTTGTTAACATCATAAATTGTTTCTGCTGAAAAAACTGTTTCAGTTTTAAATAGAAAGACTATTATAGAAAGTATAAATAAATATTTACTCATTTTTAGTAATTATCATTTAGTTATGCAAACAACAAAAAATACCTATAAAAAAAGCGGGGTTAATATTAAGTTAGCTGATCGTTTTGTTAATTATATTGCAAATATTTCAAAAAAAAATGTCCAAAAAAAGAAAAAATACTTAAACGAAGATAATATTGGAGCTTTTGGCTCAACTTTTGACATCAGTAAAATTAAAATTAAAGACCCTTTAATAGTCTCAAGTACAGATGGTGTAGGTACAAAATTAGACTTAGCAAATAAATTCAATAAATTTGACACTATAGGAATAGATTTGGTTGCAATGTGCGTTAATGATTTAATTGTACAAGGGGCAAAACCATTATTTTTTTTAGACTATATAGCTGTTGGAAAAATTAAATTTAATAAAATGAAAAAAATTATAAATGGCATAGTTAAAGGTTGTGATATCTCAGACTGTAGTTTGGTTGGTGGTGAGACTGCAGAAATGCCAGGTATCTATGATAAAGATAAGTTTGATCTTGCTGGATTTTCAGTTGGTATTGTTTCTAAGAAAAAATTACTTGGTAAACATAGGGTTAAAGAAAAAGATGTAATTTTAGCAATTCCTTCAAGCGGGATACACTCAAATGGATATTCTTTAGTAAGATCTGTTTTAAAAAATAAAGTAATTACAAATAAACTAAAAAAAGATTTATTAAAACCTACAAAAATTTATACAAAAGAAGTTTTGTCTTTAACGAAAAAAAATTTAATTAATAGTGCTGCTCATATAACTGGCGGAGGTTTAATTGATAATATTAGCAGATCTATTCCTAAAAATTTATGCTTAAATTTAGATCTTGCTAAAATTAAAACAAAAAGAATTTTTAAATGGATAAAATCCAATAATATTTCCGACAAAGAAATGTTAAAAACTTTTAATTGTGGAGTGGGTTTTTGTTTAATAGCAAAAAAACAAAACATTAAAGAAATTAAAAAATTTTTTTCAAAGGAATATATGCCTTATGAAATTGGATATATTTCAAAAAATAAAACTAATATTCGAGTAATTAATTCAATTAAATGGTAAAAAAAAAAGCCTGTGTTTTTATTTCAGGATCTGGGACAAATCTTAAAGCTTTAATTAATAATTCTAGAAATTATAATTTTCCTATAAATATTTCATACATTGTAAGTAATACCAAAAAAGCTAAGGGCCTTAAATACGGTAAACTTTATGGAATACCTTGTGACATTATAAATTTAAATAACAAACTTAAATTTGAAATGTTTATAAATAAATTAAAAAATAAAAATATTTCTTTAATTTGCTTAGCCGGCTATATGAAAATTTTAAGCAAAAGTTTTATTTCAAGATTTAAAAAAAAAATTCTAAATATTCATCCTTCTCTATTACCAAAATACAAAGGTCTTGATACTTTTAATAGAGTTTTAAAATCAAAAGATAAAATAACTGGATGTACTATTCATTATGTTAACGAAAAATTAGACTCTGGTAAAATTATTTTACAAAAAAAAGTTTTAATTGAATCGAAGGATAATATCCAAAAACTTAAATTTAAAGTTCAAAAACAGGAATACCGAGCTTACAGTGAAGCTATATATAAAATTTTTGCTAACTAATTTTTAAAAAAAAAATCTATTTCAATTTTTGCGTTTTCCACTGAGTCAGAACCATGAACCGAATTTTTATCTATCGAAATACCATAAAGCTTTCTAATAGTATTAGGTTCTGCATCTTTAGGATTGGTAGCGCCCATCAATTTTCTATTCTTAGCAACCGCGTCCTCTCCCTCCAAAACCATTACAAATATTGGACCAGATGATAAATAAGCACATAAATCATTATAAAATGGTTTTGATTGGTGGACTTTATAAAATTCAGCCGCTTCCTCTTTGGAAATATGGATTTTTTTACTATTAATAATTTTTAAGCCATTTTTAGTAAAAATAGATTTAATTTCTTCAGTTAAATTTCTTTCAACCGCATCTGGTTTAATTATAGATAAAGTGTGTTCCATTATTTTTTTTCGTATTTCCTTTTAATTAGTTCGCTTAAAAGCCTTACCCCGTAGCCTGTAGCACCACCAGTATTAAGACTTGCTGCTTTCTTAGAAAATGCCATCCCTGCAATATCAAGATGCACCCAAGGCGTATCTTTTAATATAAATCTTTGCAAAAATTCAGCAGCAGTAATTGACCCGGCACCTCCAGCATAATTAATATTTTGTACATCAGCATAGGCTGAATCCATTAATTTATTATAGTTTTTATGTAGTGGTAATCTCCATACTTTTTCATTTATCTCATTACCTATTTGGTGAAGCTCATTAGATAATTCGTCATCATTTGAAAACAATCCAGCATACTCTTCTCCGAGAGCCATTATTATAGCCCCTGTAAGAGTTGCTAAATCAATTATAAATCTTGGTTTAAATTTTTCTTCTGTGTAACTTAATGCATCAGCTAAAACCAATCTACCTTCTGCATCAGTATTTAAAACTTCAATAGTTTTACCCGAATAAGATTTTACAATATCTCCAGGTCTTTGAGCATTTCCATCGGGCATATTCTCAACTAAACCAACAACACCAACAGCATTAACTTTTGCTTTTCTCAAAGCTAAGCTTTTCATTAATCCAATAACTACTGCTGATCCTCCCATATCATATTTCATTTCTTCCATAAATCTTGCGGGCTTTAATGAAATTCCACCAGTATCAAAACACACACCTTTACCAACAAAAGCTAAAGGTTTACCAAAATTATTTTTTGCACCATTCCATTTAACTACAACTAAAAAAGACTCATTTTCACTTCCCTGTCCAACACCTAGTAAAGCATTCATTCCTAATTTTTTCATTTTTGCTTCATTAAGAATTTCAACTTTTAAACCAAGTTTTGTAAGTTTTTTTATTTCTTCGGTATATTTTTTTGGACTCAAAACATTTGGTGGTTCAGAAACAAGATCTCTCGCTAAAAAAACACCATCTTTTACAGCTAAATAATATTTATAATTTAATTTACAATTAGCTGGATTTGAAGTGAATATTTCTAGATTTTGAAAATTTACTTTTTTATTAGATTTATACTTTTCAAAAGAATAACTTTTAAGCTCAAATCCATAACTAAATTCATTAATAAATTTTTCTTCTGAAATATTTTCTATTTTAAAATTTAATTTTCCAAAAAAATTAACATTCTTAATATTTTTATTAGAGTTGATATAATTTTTAAAATTTGCTCCAAGAGCATTAATTTCGTGTACACTTATTTTTTTATTAATTACAACAAAATAACATTTCTGATTTTCATTCAAATCAAAAGAAAATATTTTTTTTTCTTTAAGATTTTTATTTTTTTTTAAAAAACTAATTATTTTTGTATTAGATGTATTTGGTAATTTAGAATTATTATTAAAATTTAAATCTTCTGAAATAAAAAAAGCAATATTTTCAGCTTTTGAATTAAATTTAGAGTTATAATTAATCATTATAGGTCAAGTTTATTGTATTTTTTTAAAAGTTGGATTACATATACATCAAAATTAGATGCTTAAAAACAAAATTTATAATTATATCTTTATCGATATAATAAAAAACTTCTTAACTATCCTTATAACGTTCACACTCATTGCATGGACCGTTAGAGCGGTTAATTTTTTGGACCTTATGATAGAAGATGGATTTTCTTTAAATATTTATGCAAAATATTCACTTTTAAATATTACAACAATTGCATCAAGGTTTGTCTCTCTTTCATTTTTATTAGCCTTAATTATCTCAATAATTAAATTTGAGAAACAGCAGGAACTTCTAATTCTATGGATCAATGGATTAAATAAAATTAAAATTGCTAATATTTTTTTATTTATTGGATTTATTATCTGTATTTTTCAATTAATCCTAACGACAGTAATTAACCCAACGCTGCTTAATAAATCAAGAGCACTATTAAGAGAGACTGAGTCAAAACAGATAAATTCAATTTTAAAAAGTAATGATTTTAGTGATGCGTTTAAATCAGTAACTTTTTACATAGAGGAAAAAAATAAAAATAACGAACTCATAAATATATTTATTCAAGATAATAATGGAAGTCTTCAGACTATGCTTAATGAAATTGGTGACTCAACTAATACAACTATTGTTGCAAAAAAAGGCATCATAAGAGATCAAAAATTAATTTTAAACGATGGTCTAATACAAACACTTAATAAAAAAAAAGAAATTAAAAACATAAATTTTGAAAGAACAGAATTAAGCATAGAAAATTTTAATTCCAGAACGATAATACAACCTAAAATTCAAGAAACGTCTTCCTTAGCTTTAATTAGTTGTTTTGTTAAGGATAAAACAAATTATTTAAGTATTTGTCCTTATGAAAAAAATTATGAAATTGCCCTTGAAACGATTTCAAGAAGAATAGCATCACCTTTATATATTCCATTAATTTCTATTATAATCTCTTTTCTATTAATTTATAAAAAAGAAAAAAAATTTATTTTTTTAAAAAAATATTTTTTATTTACTGTTGTTTTTTTAATACTTATTTTTACTGAAATATTAGGTAGATTTAGTGGTATTTCACCTAAGTACGCTTTAATTTATTTTTTAACACCACTGTTTATGTCTTTAGTAATTTATTTATTATTAATTAAAAATCTTTTCTTAGAAAAAATTATTAGATGAACAGTATTATCAATAAATATTTACTCATAAGTTATTTTAAGATTTTTATTAATACAATTCTAATTTTTTTTTCTTTAGGTGTCTTAATAAATTTATTTGAAGAGATTGAATTTTTTAAAAACTTAGATCAATCATTAATACTTCCCCTTTTGCTTTCTTTATCTGTTGTTCCATCCTTTATTTTTGATTTATTACCATTCATTATTTTTTTATCAGCAGTATTTTATTTTATTAAAATAAGAACAAATAAAAATTTATTATCATTTAAGATATTTGGATATTCAAATTTAAAGTTGATATTTATACTCTCGGCATTTTCATTGATTTTAGGAATTCTTTTTTTAATATTAATAAATCCAATTACATCATCTCTAATTAAATCTTATGAGATCACAAAAGCTAAATATTCTAGAGATGTTGATCACTTGGTTTCCATCAACAAAAATGGATTATGGATAAAAGAATATAACAAAAATAATTTTTTAATTATACATGGAGAAAATTTAAAAGCTGAAAACTTATTGGGCGTATCAATTTATGAATTTGATTTACAAAATAGAATGATAAGTAGAATTAATGCAGACTCTGCTGATATATCTCAGAGTCCTTGGAAGCTAAAAAACGTTACAATTAATAATTTTGAAAATGGAAATTATGATGTATCTGATAATTTAGAATTTAATACCAATAGAACATATTCAGATATTAATACTTTATATAAAAATTTAAATACAATATCTTTTTTAGAATTAATTAAAAATTATAATCTTCTCTTAGACAAAGGGTATTCAAAAAAAATATTAAATGAACAAATTCATAAGTTTATTTCAATGCCAATCAACTTGTTTCTAATGATTGTACTAGCATCTATTTTTACCATTGGGACGTTAAATAATAAGGCAAATTACTTTTACTTAATAGTCTCGATACTAATATGTGTAATTATTTATTATTTTAAAGATTTATCCTCTGCTTTAGGACAAACTGGAAAAATAAGCATAACATTGTCTATATGGATGCCAGTAATACTTATAGGTTTATTTTGCTCAATTGGAATAATACAAATAAATGAGAAATAAATTATCAATTTTTTTTTTATCAATATTTTTTTTGTATTCAAATAATTTGAGTTCACAAGAAATAGAAGTTAATTCTTCAAAAATTAGTTTTGATGCTGAAAATCAGGTTACAATTTTTGAAGGAAATGTAAATGCAAAGGATGATAAGCAAAATACTTTTTTTTCTGAAATAGCTACTTACAATAAGAAATTAGATTTTTTTCAAACTAATGGTGAAACAAAAATAATAACTTCTAATGGTTACAAAGTTTCAACAGCAAATATTGAGTTTGATAATAAAAAAAAAATAATTAATTCAAAATTTAAAACAGAGATTATAGATATAGATGGAAATAAAATTAATCTTGATAATTTTAGCTATTCAGCAAAAACTAACATTTTTTTTTCAAAAGGAAATATTAAGATAATAGATATCAATCAAAATATTTATAATTTTTCAGAGATTTATATTGATGAAACTAAGCAAACAGTTATTGGATCAGATGTAAAAGCTTTTTTAAATAAGAATGATTTTGCTATAAATAATGAAAATGATCCACGCTTTTTTGCTAACACAATTTATTTATCGAACAAAATAAATTCAATGGACAAAGGTATTTTTACTTATTGTAAAGACAAAGGTGATGACAGTTGCCCTCCTTGGACTCTTCAATCCAATAAAATAAAACACGATTTAGAAAAAAAAACAATTTATTATGATAATGTTGTTTTAAAAATATATGATTTTCCAATTTTTTACTCTCCAAAATTTTCACATCCCGATCCTACGGTAGATAGAAGATCTGGATTATTAGCACCATCTTTGTCTAATAGTAGCACACTAGGTTCAGGACTTAAATTACCATACTTTTGGAATATATCTAATGATAGAGATTTGACCATAACGCCAAAATTTTATTTAAAAGAGAACCCTTTAATTCTTGCAGAATACAGACAAGATTTTAAAAATTCTTTTCTAATTTTAGATACTAGCTACACCCAGGGTTTTAAAAAAAAAGATAATAAAAAAAGTGATGGCGGTAGAAATCATTTTTTTTCAAAATTTAATTTAAATTTTTTTGATGATAATGAAAAAAGTAGTGATTTAGAAATTAATTTACAAAAAGTGAATAACGATACTTATTTTAAGGTTCACGATATAAACACTGAGCTTGTTCAAAAAGATCAAAATATTTTAGCAAATACCTTAAGCTACACTTATCAGAATAAAGATTTTTTTTTAGGAATAACTCCAAGTTTTTACGAAGATACCACTAAATTTGGTAATTTACGTAATGAGTATTTATTACCCCTATCAATAGAAAAAAATTTGTTTACTAGTGAAAAATTAGGTTTTTTAGATCTAACTTCAAATCTAAATTTGAGAAATTATGAAACAAACAAACAAGCTAATTTTTTTATAAATGATTTAAATTGGAAATCAAATTCTTGGTTAAATAAATTTGGATTTGAGAGTTATTTTAATGCATTAGTAAAAACAGTAAATTATGAAACCAAAAAAACTACTGAATATAAAAATTCGAAGTTAAATTCTGAATTAAATAGTGTTTTTGGTTACAATGCAAAATTAAATCTATTTAAAAAAAATAATGAAAACTCAAAACTTTATTCTTTAACGCCAAAATTTTTACTTCGTTATGCACCTGGACATATGAGGAATATTGAAGGTGGAAGGCTTAATTATGATAATTTATATCAATTAAATAAAGTTGATGAAAGCGATGTTATAGAAAACGGTTTAAGTTCTTCAATAGGTTTAGAATTCAAACAAAATAAAATTAACAATAATAACATTGAGGAAGAACAACTTTCTTTTTCAATCGGGCAAGTTATTAGTCAAAAAGAAAATATGGATATTCCGTCTAGCACATCATTAGACCAGAAACTATCTGATGTAGTGGGAAAAGCTAATTACAATATTAATGATAAAGTTAAACTAAATTATAATTTTTCATTAGATCATAATTATAAAGAACTAAACTATAATGAAATAGCAGCAGAATATAATCTAGAAAGTGTGAAATTTAATCTTAGTTATCTGCAAGAAAAAAATCATATAGGCAATCAAGATTTAATAAGTGCTGGTATAAATTATAAATTAAATAATTTTTCAGAATTAGACTTTTCTTCAAAAAGAAACTTAATAACAAATTCAGCAGAATTTTATAATTTAAGTTATAATTATTTTAATGATTGTTTAAAGGCTGGTATTACATATCGTAGAGAATTTTATACCGATAGAGATGTTGAACCTGAAAACCGACTGATGTTTACTATTTCTATAATTCCATTTGCAGAGATCAATAGTCCTTCAATTTCAAGATAATGAAAATAAAAATAGTTTTTTTAATTTTTGCATTTGCCCTAAGTTTTTTGCCTTTCTCTAATGCGGAAATAAAAAATTCAATTTTAGTTAAAGTTGGAAATGAAATTATTACTTCTCTTGATTTAAGAAATGAAATTCTGACAAGTTTAATTGTTAATAAAATAGATATAAATCAAGAAAATATTGATGCTTCAAAAAATTTAGCCATTAAAAATTTAATTAACAAGAAAATAAAGAGAATTGAAATTACAAAATATCAAATTACAGATTATAACAAAAATGATTTACAAAAATATTTAACAAATATTTCAAATTTATTTGAAACAAATTCTAGTGGATTAAAAAAATTGTTTGAAACGAATAATATAGATTATGACACTTTTGTTTATAATTATGAAACTGAATTACTTTGGAATACATTGATTTTTAGAATTTATAGCAATCAAACAAATATAAATATTATTGAGGTTGAAAATGAATTGGAAAAAATTAAAAACGATAAAGCTGATTTAGATCCTGAGGAAATAAAAAAGCAGATAATTAATACAAAGAAACAAGAAAAGCTAAATTTATTCTCTAGATCACATTTTTCTAACTTAGAAAACTCAACCAACATAGAATTTAAATGAAAAATTTGATTGCTATTACCGCAGGTGAACCTGAAAGCATTAACAGTGAAATTATTGCAAAAACTTGGAATAAAATTCGATTTAAAAATAAGTTATTAATTATTGGAAATTACAGTTTACTTAAAAATCAATTTAATAAATTGAATTTTAATTTACCTTTAAATTTAATTAGGGAATTAAAAGAGTTTAAAAAATTTAAGTTAAATATTCTTGATGTTAAGATTTCAAATTCTTCAATTTCTAAAAGAAAATATATTCTTGATTGTATTGATCTAGCTCATAAATTTTCATTAAAAGGAAAAATTAAAGGATTTATTACCGCTCCAATTAATAAGAATGTTTTGGGAAAAAACTTTTTGGGAGTTACTGAATATTTAGCTTACAAGAATAAGGTTAAAAATAAAGAGATTATGCTAATTTATAATAAAAAATTATCTGTTGTTCCTTTAACCACTCATCTTGAAATCAAAGATATTTTCAAAAATATTACATTTTCTCTAATTAAAAATAAGATTTTAAGTTTATCTGAAAATTATAAAAAAACTTTTAAGAAAAATCCACGAATTGCCTTACTAGGATTAAACCCACATAATAGTGAAAACAAATCAGACTCCGTTGAAAATAGAATAGTAAAACCTGCTATTATTTATTTAAAAAAAAAAAAGATTAATATTAGTGGACCATACTCTAGCGACACAATTTTTATGAAAAAAAATAGAAAAAATTTTGACGTTATTGTCGGTATGTATCATGATCAGGTGTTAGCTCCTTTTAAAACATTATATGAATTTGATGCAATAAATATTACACTAGGCTTAAAATACCTAAGAGTTTCTCCTGATCATGGAACCGCATCTGATCTGATAGGTAAAAATATAGCTACGCCACAAAGTTTGATTTCTGCAATAAAATTTTTGAATGAAATCTAAAATTTATGATTAAAGCTAAAAAGTCTTTAGGGCAAAACTTTTTAGTAGATAATAATATAATTGATAAAATCATTAATTCTGCTGATGTTTATAACAAAAATATTTTAGAGATTGGCCCTGGAACAGGTAATTTAACTTTAAAAATTTTAGAGAAAAAACCAAAAAGTTTAATTTTAATTGAAAAAGATTATATTCTTTCAAATAATCTAAGAGAAAGATTCAAACACTTTAAAAATATTAAAGTGTTCAATGAAGACATATTAAAATTTGATATTGAAAAGAACTTAAAAAAAAATACAGTTATTATAGGTAATCTGCCATACAACATTTCCTCACAAATATTAGTAAAGTTGATAAAATTTAAAAAATGGCTCCCTCATTATGAGAAATTAGTCTTAATGTTTCAAAAAGAAGTGGCTGATAAGATTATAGCTAAATCCGAGTCTAAAGAATTTGGTAGAATAAGTGTAATTACTTCTTCAAGACTAAGGATAACAGATAGCTTTCAAGTATCGCCTAATAGTTTTAGGCCAATTCCAAAAATTATTTCAAAAGTTTTAGTTTTAGAACCATTTTTAAATGATAGTTTTAAAGCGAAAGATATTAATAATTTAGAAAAAATTACTCATCTTTTTTTTTCAATGAAAAGAAAAATGGTAAATAAAGCATTTAAAAATTTATTTAAAGATTATGAAAAAATTTCATCAATTCTTAAAATTAGTTTAAAATCAAGACCCAATGAATTATCTAACATAGATTATTTTAATATTACTAAAATGTATGAAGATAATAAAACTTAATTATTGTTTGAAAAAATTATTTTTTCAATTTGCGTAAAGCAATTATCTAAATTATCATTTATAACTATGTAGTCGTAATCCAACCAATGAACGGTATCTTTGTCAAAAGCTTTCAGTCTTTCCTCGATAACATCTTTATTATCTTGATTTCTTTGAATTAATCTTTTTTTTAACTCATTTTTATTTGGTGGAACTAAGAAAATTTTTATTAATTTTAATTCTTTGTAATCTGATAACTGTTTATTCCCCTGCCAATCGATATCAAATAAAATACTATTATTATTTTTTAATATTGAGTTTACTGATTCTTTTGATGTTCCGTAATAATTGTTAAAGATTTTGGCATACTCATAAAAATCTTTATTTTCTATTTTCTTTTGAAATTCATCTTTTTCAACAAAAAAATAATCAATACCATCAACTTCGTTTGGTCTCGCCTTTCTAGTTGTATGAGAAACAGAAATTTTAAAATTCTGAAATTTTTGCTGAATTTTTTTTGTCAAAGTCGTTTTGCCAGCACCTGAAGGCGACGATAAAACAACCATTAAATTACTATTAGTCATAGTAATTCTGTTTATATTTTAGTTTGTAGCTTTGCTTTCAATGAATTTAATAGCATCACCTACTGTTAAAATTTTTTCAGCTTCGCTATCCGAGATCTCTGAACCAAACTCTTCCTCGAAAGCCATAACTAATTCTACTGTATCTAAGCTATCTGCGCCAAGATCATCTATAAAACTGGCTTCGTTAGTAACTTTATCTTCTTCAACGCCTAAATGATCTGCTACTATTTTTTTTACTTTTGTACTTACGTCTGACATTTAAATTTCCTATTATTATTTTATGATGAATTCGTTATTAAATTATTGTTTATAATTGTCAAGCCATATACATCCCGCCATTAACATGAATGGTTTCCCCTGTTATATAATCTGACATTTCCGAAGCTAAAAACAGAGCACAGTTTGCAATGTCTTCACCTGTTCCAAGATCACCGCTAGGAATTTTAGAAATTAAAATTTGCTTAAAATCCTCGTTAATCTTATCTGTCATTTCAGTTTTTATAAAACCAGGCGATATACAATTAATATTAATTTTTTTCTTGGCGTATTCTAAAGCCAAACTTTTTGAAAAACCGATTATACCTGCTTTAGAGGCTGCATAATTAGCCTGTCCTAGGTTTCCTGTATGAGCAACTATTGAAGTAATATTAATTATTTTTCCTTGTTTGTTTTTCAACATCTTTTTTATTGCATGTTTACACATCAAAAAAGTTGAGGTTAAATTAATATCAATGACTTTTTTCCAATTTTCATCTGTAAGCCTAATAGAGATATTATCTAATGTTATTCCTGCATTATTAACTACAACATCTAAACCACCAAGTTCTGTGTGGCAATCGTCAATAAATTTTTCAATATCTAAATGTTGATCAAGCTTAAATTTTTTTATTTTAACTTCTTTAAAATCACTTTTTAATTTATTTAATTTGTCTTCATTTGTACCAGTGGCTAACACCAAACAACCCTGTTCAATAAATTTACTTACTAAGCTATTACCTATACCTCCAGTTGCGCCTGTAATTAATATTTTTTTATTTTTAAGATTCATTTGTAATGTTTTTTATATCTTCTATTGAATTTATACTACTGGAATTGGCTGATGGTAAAATTCTTTTTACCAGACCAGTTAATACTTTTCCTGGCCCAATTTCTAAATATTCAGTAATATTCTGATTAGCCATATATAAAATACTCTCTCTCCATCTAACTTTAGAGTAAATTTGTTCTACTAAAAGTTTTTTTATCTTAACAGGATCATTTGTGGGAGACGCTGATACATTAGTAATTATCTCATAATTAGGTTTAGTAAAATTTACATTTTCAATTTTACTTTTCATATTAGTTGCAGCTGCGTTCATTAGAGAACAATGAAAAGGGGCACTCACAGGAAGCATAATGCTCTTTTTTTTATTTTCTTTTAATATGTTTTGTAGCTCTTGTATTAATTCAATATTTCCACTTACAATAATTTGTCCTGGTGCATTATCGTTTGCAATTTCGCAAACACCTTTCGATTTAATTTTTTTTATACAATCTTCAATCTCCTCATTTTCAGAACCAAGAACAGCTAACATTCCACCCTTGCCTACTGGAACAGCTTCTTGCATTGATTTTCCTCTTTCAAAAAGAAGGTAAAGAGCATCTTCAAAACTTAAAGAACCAGCACACAACAAAGCGCTATATTCGCCAAGAGAATGTCCAGCAAAATATTTGGTATTTTCAAAATTATAATTAAATTCTTCTTTTAAAATCTTAAAAATTGCATAACTTACAGTTAGAATTGCAGGCTGAGTATTTTGAGTTAGCTTTAATTGATCTTCTGGGCCCTCTAAAATAATTTTAGATAGTTTGAATTTTAATTTTTCATCTGCAGAATTAAATATTTCTTTAACACTCGAAAAATTATTATAAAACTCAGATCCCATACCCACCACCTGAGAACCTTGACCTGGAAACAATATAGCTTTCATTTATATTAAGTTTTTATACCATTATTAGTATTGAATTGGTGAATTTATAATAGTATAAAACCGTTCTTTTAATAAATAAACAATAATTGATCAGAGAATGGGATTATACGAACATACATTAATAGCTAAACAGGATTTATCTACTCCTGATTTAGAAAATTTAGAAAATAAATATAAAGACATTATAACTAAAACGTCTGGTAAAGTTATAAAAATTGAAAAATGGGGACTTCTGAGTTTTGCAAAAAAAATTAAATCTTATAACAAAGGTTTTTATATTCATTACAAATTTGAAGCTGAAAATAAGACTTTGGAAGAAATAAAAAGAAATAGCATCATAGATAACTCATTATTAAGACACTTAACTGTAAAATATAAAAAATTAGATACAGAAACAGAATATTTCAAAAAAAAAATTTAAATGAAAAGAAAAAATAATAAGTTTAATAAACGACCACAAAATCCATTAAATAAACTAAGTTTATTTCAAAAATCAGATACTAGATTTTCAAAAAAATGTCCTCTTTCAGGAAAAGATGCTCCAGTCATCGATTATAAAAATGTTAAATTACTTAAAAGATATGTTTCAGATACTGATAAAATAATGCCATCAAGAATAACTTCTGTTTCACAAAATAAACAACGAAAATTAACAAGCGAAATTAAAAAAGCTAAAATTCTAGGATTAATTTAAATATGCAAGTAATTCTTTTAGAAAATATTTTAAAGTTAGGAAAAATAGGAGACCAAGTTGAAGTAAAAAATGGCTTTGGAAGAAATTATTTATTGAGACAAGGTAAGGCATTAAGAGCAAGTAAAGAAAACATAGAATTTGTAAGCAAAAAAAAAGCTGAGCTTAATAAAAAAAATGAAGAAGCTAAAGCTCAGTTTAAAGAAATTGCTGCTAAAATTAATAATAAAACATTAAAGTTTAATAAAGAGTCAAAAGAAAATGGTGAACTTTATGGATCAATTAAACCTAAAGAAGTTTCAAATTCATTTAAAACAACTTTAAATATTGATATTAATCCATCGCAAATAGATTTAAGACAAGAAATTAAACAAGTTGGTAAGTACAAAATAAATATTAATTTACACGCAGAAGTAACTGCGAGTGTAAACTTGCAAGTTGATAAAATAGACTCGATCTAAATTTTTTCCACAGGTAGTAAAATTAGTGCGTAACTTTTAAGTTCTAACGCAATTTTTATAAGTTATTATAATTTAAATGGAAAAAGCCAAATTCACTATCAGTCAAACTGACGAAAACAAATTACCGTCTAATATAGAAGCAGAACAATCACTAATAGGTTCGGTATTAGTTAATAACGATATTATTGATGAAATATCTAATATTGTAAATGCAGGAAAATTTTTTGATCCAATACATAGAAAAATTTATGAAGTTATTGAAACTTTAAACAATAAAGGAATGATTGCTAATCCTATTACATTAAAAAACTATTTTGAAAAAGACTCAGGTTTAAGTGAAGTTGGGGGAGTGGATTATCTTGTAAAACTAACAAGATTTTCATCTTCAATTAAACAAGCAATTGATTACGCAAAAATAATACATGAAATGTATGTTAAAAGAGAATTAATATTTATATCCGATGGTATTTCAGACCAAGCTAAAGATGAGCAAATAGAAAAAACTGGTGAAAATATAATTGAAGATGCTGAAAAGTCTTTATTTGATTTAGCTGAGAGAGGAAATTTTTCTCAGACTTTTTTAAAGTTTAATCAGGCAATAGATCAAACTATTGAGATGGCAACGTTGGCTATGAAAAGCGATCAAGGAATTGTTGGGGTGCCTACTGGTTTAAGTGATTTAGATGAAAAACTTGGAGGCTTACATAAATCAGATTTAATTATTATAGCAGGACGACCTTCGATGGGTAAAACTGCTTTAGCAACAAATATTGCATATTATGCTGCAAAACATATGCAGGATAATAATGAAAAAGGTTCTGTTGCTTTCTTTTCTCTTGAAATGTCTTCAGAACAACTCTCCACAAGAATATTATCTGAGCAAGCAAGAATTTCTTCTCACGAAATTAGAACTGGGAAAGCTACAGAGGAAACTTTAAATCGATATATAGAAACTTCTAGAAACATCTATGACCTACCTTTATATATTGATGAAACTCCAGCAATAGCTATTTCCACTTTAAGTAATAGAGCTAGAAGAATTAAAAGATTATTTGGTTTAAAATTAATTGTAGTTGATTACATTCAATTAATGAGAACTAATTCAAATCGTATGGATGGAAGAGTTCAAGAAATATCAGAAATAACTCAAGGACTAAAAGCTTTAGCAAAAGAATTGAATGTTCCAGTTGTTGCTTTATCTCAATTATCGAGAGCAGTAGAACAAAGAGATGATAAAAAACCTCAACTTTCTGATTTAAGAGAATCAGGATCTATTGAACAAGATGCAGATGTAGTTTTATTTGTTTACAGAGAAGAATATTATCTTGAAAAGAAAGAACCTAAACAGGGATCTATTGAACATGCAGAGTGGCAATCCAAAATGAGTGACATACATGGGCAAGCAGAACTGATAGTTGGTAAACATAGGCACGGATCTACTGGTGTCGTTCATGTAGAGTTTGAAGGAATGTTTACTAAGTTTAAAGACCTACCGAAAAATTAGTATTTAAGCCTTATAAATTAATATATATCTTCAATTAAGATATGTTTTCAAAAATCTATAAAACATTAGTAATTGATTTTTCTAAAATTTCACTAATCTTAGTTTGTTCCATACTTGCTTTTCTTCTCTATTTTTCAAAAGATTTTAAGTTAGATGCTTCATCTGACTCTCTGCTATTAGAAAGCGATAAAGATCTAAAATTTTTGAGAGAAGTAAATGAAAGATATGGATCTAAAGATTATCTAGTCTTGACCTATACTCCCCTATCTGAATTTACTAATGAAGAGACAATTATAAATCTACAATTTTTAAAATCAAAAATTGAAAAATTAAATTGGGTTGATGGAATTATAACTATTATTGACGTTCCTTTATTAAAAAGCAGCGATGAGCCTTTAATGGAAAGGTTAAAAAATTATAAAACTTTATCTTATCCTGAAATTGATAAGGAAAGAGGTTTCGAAGAAATAATTAACAGTCCAATATATAAAGATTACGTTATTAGCTCTGATGGTAAAACTTCAGGCATTGTAGTCTATCTTAAGCAGGACAAAAAACTAAATGAACTAATTAAAACTAAAAATAAATATTTTAATTTACAATTAGAGGGAAATTTAAGTAAATCTCAAAAAAAAGACAGGGATTTATTTGAAAAAGAATATGACTCTTATCGAAATATATATAATCAAAAAAATCATCAAAACATAAATGAAATTAGAGATGTTATAAAAAAATATACAGTTAATGCAGAAATTCATCTTGGTGGTCTACCAATGATAACTGATGATATGATGACGTTCATCAAAAGTGACATCATCGTTTTTGGTATCGGGGTTTTTTTATTCATCATAGCAACGCTATGGCTTATTTTTAAAAAAATAAAATGGGTAGTTATTCCGTTATTAGGGTGTGCTTTTTCCGTAGGCTCAATGGTTGGGATTTTAGGGTTATTAGGTTGGAAGGTAACTGTAATATCATCTAATTTTATTGCGCTAATGTTAATACTAAACATGGCAATGAATATTCATGTCACTGTAAGGTTTTTACAAATAAAAAATGAATTTAAAGATTTTTCAATTAAAGAATCAATTTTTGAAGCTACAAGTAAAATGTTTTTACCAATTCTATATACGGTATTAACAACAATATGTGCTTTTCTCTCTTTAATATTTAGTGGCATTAAACCTATTATAGATTTTGGCTGGATGATGACTTTAGGTCTTTTAGTTTCAATGGGAATTACTTTTACTTTAATCCCCGCTCTTTTAAATATATTCAGTAATGACGAAGACCAAATAAATCAAAAAGATCAGGTTTCTAAAATTACAAATATACTTAGTGAATTTGCTAAAAAAAATACAATCATTATTTTTGGAAGTTCTTTAATTGTAATAGTTTTAAGTATTTTTGGTATAGCTAAATTAGAAGTAGAAAATAGTTTCATAAATTATTTTGATAAAAAAACTGAAATTTATAAAGGTATGAAACTAATTGATGATAAATTAGGTGGTACAACACCATTAGATGTAATTATTAAATTTCCAGCCAATGAAAATAAAAAAGAAGAAGATGATGAATTTTCTGAGTGGGATGAAGATAACCAAGATACGTCTGCAAATTATTGGTTTACCAGAAATAAAATTGATAAGATTTTCAAAGTCCATGACTATTTAGATTCCCTTCCAGAAATTGGAAAAGTGATTTCTTTTGGCTCAATAATTAGAGTGGCAGAAGACTTAACTGGTAATAAATTAGAAACCTTAGAAACTGGAGTTCTTTACAGCAAGATACCTGATGAAATTAAAAAAGAGGTTATTTCACCATATATTTCCGTGAAAGATAATGAAGCAAGAATTAGCGTAAGAATAAAAGACTCTCTGGAAGATTTGAAAAGAAATGAGCTAATAAAAAAAATAAACTTAGAGTTAGAGACTAAAGTTGGTTTAAACAAAGATGAATTTAAATTAGCAGGAGTGCTTATTTTATTTAATAATTTACTTCAAAGTTTATTTAAATCTCAAATTTTAACCCTTGGTGTGGTTATGCTCGGAATTTCTTTAATGTTTTTAATTTTATTTAGAAATCTGACTTTGTCTTTAATTGGTGTTGTGCCTAACTTTATGGCTGCTTTTTTTATTTTGGGAATTATTGGTATTTTAGAGATACCTTTAGATATGATGACGATTACAATAGCAGCAATAACTATTGGTATAGCGGTTGATAATAGCATTCACTATATTTATCGATTCAAAGAAGAATTTGAAAAATTGAAAAACTATAATCTTACTGTTGATAGATGCCACAATACTGTTGGGGTTGCAATTTTAAATACATCAATAACAATAATATTTGGTTTTTCTATTTTAGTTTTATCTAATTTTATCCCTACGATTTATTTCGGTATATTTACTGGTATCGCTATGTTTTTAGCATTGATCTCTGTTTTAACACTTTTACCAAAATTAATATTAGTCTTAAAACCTTTTGGAAATGAGTGATTTAGTAGAATTTATAAAAAATCATTTTTTAATTTTTGATTTAGTTTTTATATTAATAATTATTTACAATATCTTTAAATCTTTTACTCAAGGGTTTTCATTAAGTTTTTTAACTTCTCTTAAATGGATTGTGGCTGCGATTGCTACAATTATATTTGTTCCTCAACTGCAACCTTGGGTCAATGATTACATTCAATCTGATTTTATTAATAATGTAGGAATTGGAATAGTAGTATTTATTTTAACTTTATTTTTAAGCATTTTGATTGGGAAAGGACTGGGTAAAACAGTGAAATGGTCTGGGCTTGGATCTGTTGATAAATCATTTGGATTACTCTTTGGTCTGGTAAAAGGATATATAGTTTCAGTCTGCTTATTTTCATTATTAAATTGGTTTTACCCTTATGATAAATGGGGTATAGCTACAACTGATGCTTATAGCTTTAGTATTGTTAAAAAAGGAAGTGACATATTAATTGATGAATTTCCAAATTATAAAGAAATAATAGATACAAAAGAAAAAATTGAAAAAATATAATTTAGATAAACCTAGAGAAGAATGTGGTGTCTTTGGTGTATCCAATCACGAAGAAGCGTCTGCTCTCGTCGCTTTGGGTTTACATGCTTTACAACACAGAGGACAAGAAGGTTGTGGAATTGTATCTTATGATGGTAACAATTTTTATTCTGAAAAAAGGCAAGGTTTAGTTGGTGATCATTTTACAGACCCTAATGTTATTAAAAAATTACCAGGTAAATCAGCTATTGGCCATAATAGATATTCAACAACTGGTGAGGTATCTATAAGAAATATTCAACCATTTTTTGCGGACCTTTATACGGGTGGGATGAGTCTCGCGCACAATGGTAATTTAACAAACGCAATTGAACTAAGAAATAATTTAGTCAAGGACGGTGCTATATTTAGAACCACGAGTGATACTGAAACTATAGTTCAATTAATAGCAAAGTCTAAGAGATCAAAGATAATAGATAAAATTATTGATGCTATTTTTCAAATTCAAGGTGGATACGCACTAGTAATGATGACAAGTAAAAAACTAATTGGAATTAGAGATCCTTTTGGTATTAGACCACTTGTTGTAGGCAAACTTAAAAACTCTTTTATTTTTGCTTCGGAAACTTGTGCTTTGGATATTATAGGAGCTAAATTTGTAAGATATGTAGAGAATGGCGAAATTGTAATTGTTGAGAATGGAGAAATAAGCAGTATTAAACCTTTCCCAGAAAAGAAAGCTCGACCTTGTGCATTTGAATATATCTATTTTGCAAGGCCAGATAGCTTAATTGATAATAAATGTGCCTATGAATATCGAAAAAATATGGGAGTTGAATTAGCAAAAGAAACAGATTTAAATGCTGATTTGGTTGTTCCAGTCCCTGACTCGGGTGTACCTGCTGCACTTGGTTACAGCCAGTATACAAAAAAAAGCTTTGAATTAGGACTAATACGTAATCATTATGTTGGCAGAACATTCATTGAACCAACACAAAGCATTAGAAGTTTTGGCGTAAAATTAAAACTAAATCCTAACCAAACAACCATTAAAAACAAATCTATAATTTTAGTAGATGACTCTTTGGTAAGAGGAACAACATGTCATAAAATTGTAAAAATGCTTTATGATGCCGGAGCAAAAGAAGTGCATGTTAGAATTGCTTGTCCAGAAATCCTTTACCCTGATTTTTATGGAGTGGATATGCCTACAAAAAAGGAATTATTGGCAAATGAAAAAACAAATGATGAAATGTGCAAACATATTAATGCTAAAACTTTGAAATTTTTAAGCTTAAGTGGTTTGTATAAAGCATTAGGACTTGGTGAGAGAAATAACAATTACCCTCAACTAAGTGATCATTATTTCACAGGAGAATATCCAGTTAAACCAACAGATTTACTAGGTGAGGGAAAAATTACTCAACTATCTCTGTTAAGCTCTAAGTCTAATAATTAAATTAATTATATCTAAGTAACTTATTACTATTATCTAACAGTAACATTGATTCATTAATAAAATAAATTTTTGAATTAATTCCTGATCTGCTTAACTTTTTGAAATTTATTAAGCTTCCATCTTCAAATTTGTATGAGAATGAATAACCTTCATTTGAGAAAAGATTGATATTCCCGTTTACAATTTTCATATCATAAAATTTACCAATCTTTTTTGAGATTTTGTTATTTCCAATTTCTTTAAATATATTTTTTGACCAAATAACATTACCAGTACTTAGGTCTAAGCAAATTAATAAGTCATTATTAGCTAAAACAAAAACATGATTAAGAGTTGATACGGGTTTTAAACTTGGCTCAATTGAAAAACTCCAATTTCTAATAGTGTTTAAGTGATTATAACTAAATATTGCTTTTTCTGTAGATATTAAAACATCATTATTTTTAACGATTATTGGTTGGCTTAAAAACAAATCTGTATCTCCAGCAAGTGAGGGATTTTTAAAATTTAAAACCCAATTAATTTTTTGATCTAAATAATTAATAGAATATAATTCACCACTAGTATTTAAGAATATTAAATTATTATTAACTTCATCAACTGCAAAATTATTATAAAAATCTGATTTTAAAAAAGTAAGACTTGTAGCAAATTGCCAATTTTTATCTCCATTTTGAATATTAATTGAATAAATAACATTATCTTGATTAGCCAAAAAAAGCTGATTGTTAGCAAATTTAATATTTGATCTAAATGGAATACCATAATTTTTTGCCCAAAGAAGAGATCTCGAATTAAGGTCGATTGCATATAAATAACCTAAATTATCAGCAGCAAATAAAACATTTTTGTCGATTAATAAATAAATTTCTTTTTCAAAGTTTTTAAAATTTTTTTTATAAAAATTATATTCAAAAATTTTTTTCTTAAACTCTAAATCGTAAAGAAATATTGTACCTTTATGATCGTATGAAATTAGTTTGTTTTCATAAAAAAGTACTGATCTATTTGAGTAATTTTTATTACCTGAAAATTTGCTTAATTTTGAGCTCTTGGAAACTAATACGTCTTTATTTGTGTAATAAAAATTTGAAATATTATTTGTAGGTACAGCATATTGCTCAACCCAATTACTAACCTTGATAGGTTGGTCAATTGAGATATTTAAAGGTATAGAGCCTACTTTTTCTTCATTATAAATTTTATCTTTTGTAAAAATTTCTTCATAACGTTGATTGGCATTATCGTTTTGTATTGAACCCAAGCCACTATCTTCTACAGGAATATTTGAAGCGTCCTTCCAAATACCAGTTTTATTATCAAACGAACATGAGGCTAAAATAATAACCCCTAAGATTATTAATAATCTTTTCATTACTTGTTATTTAACAAATTCAAATATTCATTCGCTTTTACTTCCTGACTTTTAGAAATAAAATAATCAGAAATTAGCTTAATTGCCATCTCTCTCCATACAGATTTAGAATTAATAATTGGATTTAAGGTTTCAATTACTTTGTTTTCCTCATCTAAATTTAATAAAAAAATTGCTTTTTTAATTTTAATTAGATTTAAATTTTCTTTTTCAATTGATTTTATTTTTATAACTTGATCAAAATAATTTATAATTTTTTCATTATTTGTCTCTAAATCATTATCAATCATAAAGTATAAAGCTAATGGTGAATAAAATTTATGCTTCTCTTGAATTATATTTTCAAAAAGAATTTTTGCTTCATTTTTTTTATCCTGTCTATGCAATATAGAAGCAGTTGTATATTTTTCTGAAATTGCAATATTATTTTTCTCTTGTGCACTTTTATAAAAAAGAAAACCAAATAAAGTTAAAATAATTATTACTACAATAATTATTATTGATTTTATATTTTCTTTAAAAAAATTAATAAATTTTTTTTGAAAGTTATTATTATTTTCTTCAATTGACATATTAAAATTAAAAAGTGTTTTTATCTGTTGGAAATTTATTATTAATTACTGCATTTCTATATTTCTGAACACCCTTTTCAATAATTTTATTTAAATTAACAAATTTTTTTACAAACTTGGGGTAAAATCCACTTAAACCAAGCATATCATCTGTAACTAAAATTTGGCCATCACAATAACCTGATGCTCCAATACCAATAGTTGGAATTTTAATTAATTTGGTGATTTCTCTTGCTACAGAAGTGCTAACACATTCTAAAACAATACTGAAAACTCCAGCTTTTTCATTTTTTTTGGCTTGCTCTATTAATTTTATTTTATCTTTTTCTTCTAATCCTTGCGCTTTAAATTTTTTATAATATTGAGGTGTAAATCCAATATGACCCATCACTGGTATTCCAGATTTAACAATAGCACTAATGACATCATAATTTTTTCCATTACATTCTACTTTCACGGCATCGCACTTTGTTTTTTTAAAAATCAATTTTGCATTTTTTTTTCCTATGGCTACATTCTTATAAGATTTAGCAGGCATATCCACAACGCACACAGCGCTCTTGATAGACGATGCTACACTAACACCATGTTGAATCATTGTATCTAAGGTTACAGAATGAGTGTTTTTCATACCATACATAGCAGTAGCTAAAGAGTCTCCAACTAAAACGATATCACAAAGTTTATCTAATATTTTAGCTATTGGTTTTGAATAAGCGGTCAAGCAGACAAGTTTTTTTTTATTTTTAGATTTTATTATCTGATAAATTTTATTGTTCATGTCTATTCAAGTTCTATAGTGCTTGGTGGTTTTGAGGTAATATCATATACAACTCTATTAATTCCTTTTACACCATTTATGATTTTGTTTGAAATCTCGTCTAAAAAATATTTTGGAAAGCTATAATAGTCAGCAGTCATCCCATCTTCTGAAATTACAGCCCTAATTAAACATATGTATTCATATGTTCTAGAGTCACCCATAACGCCAACGGTTTTTACTGGTAATAAGGCCGCATAAGCTTGCCAAATCTTATCGTAAAGGCCATTTTTTATGAGTTCATTTATAAAAATATAATCTGCTTCTTGGAGTATTTTAACTTTTTCAGGAGTTACAGAACCTACAATTCTAATAGCTAAACCTGGACCTGGAAAAGGATGTTTTCTTGAAATACTTTTTATCAAACCAATAGAATCACCCAATTTTCGAACCTCGTCTTTGAACAGTTCTTTTAAAGGTTCAACTAATTTTAGATTCATTTTTTTTGGTAATCCTCCAACATTATGATGTGATTTAATCTTGGATGTTTTGCTGCCAGTTGCAGATCTGCTTTCTATAATGTCGGGATAAAGTGTTCCCTGAGCAAGAAATTTTACATTTTTAAACATTTTTGCTTCTTTTTCAAAAATTTGAATAAATAAATTTCCTATTATTTTCCTTTTTTTTTCTGGATCAAAAATATTTTTAAGTTTTTTAAAATAAATTTTAGAAGCATTAATTATCTTTACATTTAATTTATATTTATTTTTAAAAATTTTATAAGTTGATTTAAATTCGTCTTTTCTCATAAGCCCTGTATCAACCATGATGCATTTTAATTTTTTTCCTATTGCTTTATTAATGAGTAAAGCAACCACGCTACTGTCCACGCCTCCAGACAAAGCGCAAACTACCTTTTTATTTTGAACAATATTTTTAATTTCCCTTATTATTCTTGATTTTTCAGACTCTAATTTCCATTGTTTTTTTGCTTTACAAATTTTTAAAACAAAATTTTTAAGCAATGTTGTTCCATTTTCAGTATGTGTTACTTCAGGGTGAAACTGAATGCCGTATATTTTTTTATTTACGTTCTCAATAATGGTCAGAATTGAATGTTTAGTTGATGCTATTTTACTAAAACCTTTAGGAAGTTTTTGGACAGAGTCTTGATGACTCATCCATACATTGGTTTTTTTATTTTTTTTGAAAAATCCTTCGGTTAGATTAGATTTTTTTTTATTTATTAATTCCGCTCTACCAAACTCTCTTTTTTTAATATTAGATTTGACCCTACCCCCAAAATGTTTAGCAATTAATTGTAATCCATAGCAGATACCTAAGATGGGTATATTTAAATTAAAAATATGATTTGGAATTTTTGGAAAAAAGCCTTTGGTTACAGTCGATGGTCCACCAGATAAAATAATACCTCTTATATTGTTAAAATTATCTAATTTCTTTATTTCGTTTGAGGTTAAAATTTCTGAATAAACATTAAATTCTCTTATTCTTCTTGCTATAAGTTTTGTGACTTGAGAGCCAAAATCAATAATAATGATTTTGTCTTTATTTAATTTTTCCCTCATTCACTTTTTGCAGAGTTGTCTAACTTTTCCTGCAATTCTACGCGCGTTCCACAAAGTTTTTCACAAACTGTAGTAAGAGTGGCAATTAGTTCGTTAGCCTTTGTAAAATTGGATTTTTTAATACTTAGTAGTGCTAACAGATATATTGCTTCTTCATTTTTAGGATTAAGCAATAAAACAGTATTTAAATTATTCTCTTCTAAATCATCTTTTTCTTCTTCTTTAAATATTTTTGCTAGATATAGATAAGAATTTTCACTTTTCGGATTAAACACTATATCCTTTTCAAAAAAGAACTTAGAGTCATTATAATTTTTATCATCATATAATTTTTTTCCAGACTCAAAATAGGTATTTTTTGCACTAACGTTAGTAAAATTTAAAATAAAAATTATTGATAGTAATGATAAAAAAATACTTCTGATCATAATTTATAGTTTGTTTCCTCTTTAATTGCTTCTACGCTATGTACCATACTTTCATAAAAACCTGCTTTAGTAATTTTTATAAATTTTCCTTTTTTATAAATTTCCTCAATTTTTTTTGCTCCAATATACCCCATGGATGATCTGAGTCCTCCTTGCAATTGATAAATAATTTTCTCTACTGAGCCTTTATATAAAACTCTAGCTTCTACTCCTTCAGGTACAAATTTAGATTTATCCTTATAGTTTTTTTGAAAATATCTATTAGAGGATCCTGCTGACATAGCGCCAATTGACCCCATACCTCTATATGATTTGTATAATTTATTTTTATATTTAAATTTCTTACCCGGGCTTTCCTCTGTTCCTGCAAAAATTGAACCCATCATTATTGCATCAGCACCAGCAGCAATCGCTTTGACTAAATCGCCAGAGAATTTTATGCCTCCATCGGAGATAATTTTTATTTTTTTATTTTTCATACTTTTTTTAACATTACGAATTGCAGTTATTTGAGGCACGCCAATACCAGCAATCATTCTAGTTGTGCAAATAGATCCAGGGCCAATACCAACTTTCAATATGTCTGCTCCTTCATTATATAATTTAACAGCAGCTTCACCAGTTGCGATATTCCCTACACAAATCGGAATTTTATTACTAAATTTTCTTATTTTTTTTAACGTATTTATAACTTTAAGACTATGGCCATGGGCAGTATCTATAACCAATAAATCTAATCCGGCATCTAAAATTGACTTTGCTCGCAAAATATCTTCTTCGCTAGTTCCTACAGCTGCGCCAACTAATAATTTTTTATTTTTTACTTTTTTTATTTCTTTGACCTGTGAATTAATGGATAAATTTCTATGTATAACTCCAAGCCCCCCTTGATGAGCAATTGCAATAGCCATTTTGGATTCTGTTACTGTATCCATTGCAGAAGATAAAAAAGGAATTTTAAGTTTTAAATTCTTTGCTAAATTAATACTTAAATTAGTTTCTGTCGGTAGCGTAGACGAAAATTTTGGGATGAGAAGTACATCATCAAATGTTAATGCTTCCTTGATTGCTTCCATATACACTTATATACAATTTTAAAAATTTATAAAGACTTTAAAGTTGAACAAAAAATATAAGTTTCTTTTGACTCACTTCTACTAGATTCAGGCTTAAAAAATTCTACTGTTTTAAAATTTTTTTTGGCTAAATCTTTAACTAAAATAAAATCGTCTCCCATAAAGAGTTTGCACACCAATACCCCATTAATATCTAGATGGTTTATAGAAAATTTTATTACTTCTGCACAAAGATTGTTGGTTCGTATCGAATCAATAGATTTGTTGCCAGTTGTATTTTCAGCCATATCAGAAATAATTACATCAATTTTTTTTTGAAAAATATTTTTTATCTGCTGTTGTGTTGTTTCTTCTAAAAAATCTCCATTGATAAAATTAACATTTTTAATTTTTTCCATAGGCAAGATATCAACTGCTAAAATTTTTCCACGTATGACCATTTTTGATGCTACTTGAGACCAGCCTCCTGGGGTAGCTCCAATATCTAATAAATTTGAGTTAGATTTAATAAAATTAAATTTTTTATTTAATTCTAAAAGTTTAAATGCTGCTCTGGAGCGATAACCTAATACTTTTGCTTTCTTAAAAAATTGATCTCTGTGCTGTTTAATGACCCAGGTTCTGCTTTTTTTTGCTCTTTTTGTTTTCTTCATTAAAGAATATCTTCATCATCTTCATCTGCATCTTTCTTTTCTTCTTTAAACTGTTTCTGGTTATTTCTTTGGAAAGAAATATAGCTTAACGGAATTGATGATAAATAGACTAAACCTAAGACTAACAATGCATTAAATGTAAAGAATATTAATGAAACAAAGATTGTTGCAATTCCAAAAAGTAAAAAAATTGACAAACGTCTTGATATTTTAATTTTTTTTAAAGAAAAAGTTGGAATTTTACTTATCAATAAAAACGCAACAACTACTACAAAGTAAGGAGTGATATTTTTTATATTTAGCGTTAAATTAAAATCTGACAATTCATAAATCAAAGGGAGTAAAGCTAAGCCTGCTCCTGCCGGTGACGGCACGCCCTCAAAATAATTTAATTTCCATTCAGCATTCTCAGGAATTTTTGTTAAATTAAATCTAGCTAATCTCAACACACAACATACAGAAAAAATTAATGTTATTGCCCATCCTATTTTTCCATAATTTTTTAATTCCCAAAAATATATAATGAATGCAGGTGCAATTCCAAAACTGACAAAATCTGTTAAAGAGTCTAATTCTTTACCAAATTCTGATGTTCCTTTTATTAATCTTGCTATCCTTCCATCCAAAGCGTCCAGCAATGCAGCAAACACTATAAAGGTAACTGCTAGGGAAAAATTACCATCTAATGAAAATTTTATTGAACTGATTCCAAGACAAACACCAACTAAGGTTAAAAGACTTGGTAATATGAATCTAGATTGTTTTGTTTTTGAAACAATATTAAAGGGATTTTTCTTTTCCATTCTACTTCGAGGCTATTAAACTCTCACCTGCCACAACATTTTGTCCAACTTTAGCTAATAGTTTTCGATTATTAAAAAATATATCAACTCTACTTCCAAATCTTATCATGCCAATACGCTCACCTTGTTTAACTTCTTGATTAGACTCTACTTCACAAACTATTCTTCTAGCAATCAAGCCTGCAATTTGAACTATAATAATTTCCTCTCCATCATTGAGTGTTTTAAGTCTATAGTAATTTCTTTCATTTTCTTCGCTAGATTTGTCTAGGCTTGCATTTAAAAATTTTCCAGGCTTATAAAATATTTCTTCTACTTTAGCTGAAACAGGAGAGCGATTAACGTGACAATTAAAAACGTTCATAAAAACACTGACTTTTGTAAATTTTTTATTATCTAGAGATAATTCTATTGGTCCATTTACTTCTTCAATATTTGATATCAATCCATCTGCTGGGCTTACTAAAAAATTATCATCATCTATAGATATTCTATCTGGGTCTCTAAAAAAATAATAAACCCAAACCGTCAATAAAACTCCTATCAAACCTAAGATCTCTGAAAAAAGCAGAAGAAGAAATGTTACTACAATTGCAATAGCTAAAAATCTGTAGCCCTCTTTATGTATTTTTGGAAAAATTGTATTAAGCATAATTTTAAAATTTGATAATTTTACCTAATATGTATAAAAACTCCTATTAATCAATTTATTTATATGGCTAAAATTAAAGTAAAAAATCCAGTTGTTGAGCTTGACGGAGATGAAATGACTAGAATTATTTGGTCGTTTATCAAAGATAAGCTAATTAATCCCTACTTAGATCTTGATATCAAATATTATGATCTTGGCATTGAAAGTAGAGATAAAACTTCTGATCAAATCACAATTGACTCGGCTAATGCGATTAATAAATATGGAGTAGGAATTAAATGTGCAACAATCACTCCTGATGAAGCTCGCGTAGAAGAATTCAAATTAAAAAAAATGTGGAAATCTCCTAATGGGACCATAAGAAATATTTTAGGTGGCACTGTTTTTAGAGAACCAATTATCTGTAAAAATATTCCAAAATTAGTCCCGTCTTGGACCAAGCCGATTGTAATAGGAAGACATGCTTTTGGTGATCAATATAGAGCTACAGATTTTTTGGTTCCAGGAAAAGGTAAGATGGAGGTTAAATGGACGTCAGAAGACGGAAAAGACACTAAATCTTTTGAAGTTTTTAATTTTACTGGACCTGGTGTTGCGCTTTCTATGTATAATTTAGATCAATCAATAAGAGATTTTGCAAGAGCCTGCATGAATTATGGCTTGCAAAGAAACTGGCCTGTATATCTTTCAACTAAGAATACTATTCTAAAAGCTTATGACGGAAGATTTAAAGATTTGTTTGAAGAAGTTTATCAAAAAGAATTCTCTGATAAATTTAAATCGGCAAATATCACATACGAGCATAGATTAATTGATGACATGGTTGCCTGTGCGATGAAATGGAATGGTGCATATGTTTGGGCTTGTAAAAATTATGACGGTGACGTTCAATCAGATACGGTGGCACAAGGTTTTGGTTCATTAGGCTTGATGACAAGTGTGCTAATGTCTCCAGATGGCAAAACAGTAGAGGCTGAAGCAGCACACGGTACTGTTACTAGACACTATCGTATGCATCAACAAGGAAAAGAAACATCTACTAATCCAATTGCCTCAATATTTGCTTGGACGAGAGGGCTAGCTCATAGAGGTAAATTAGATGGTAATGACGAACTAATTAAATTTTCAGAAACACTCGAACAAGTTTGTATTGAAACAGTTGAAAGCGGTTCAATGACAAAAGATCTAGCTATTTTAATTGATAAAAATGCAAAGTATCTAAGTACAAATCAATTTTTAGAGACAATAAATTCAAATCTTAAAAAGAAACTTAACTAATTTTTGATTTAATAAAATCAATAGCTTCATTAATTTTTGATTTATCTGTACCGCCAGATTGAGCAAAATCTTTTCTTCCACCTCCTCCGCTTCCACCTAGAATAATTGATGCTTCTTTTACTAAAGCAACTGCATCAAATTTATTGATTAGATTAGAAGTAACACCTATTGCGATCCCTAATTTTTCTTCATAGCTACTAATAGCTAAAACAATTCCTTCTTGAATTTCTTTTTTTCCGCTATCAATTATTTGTCTTAGCTCTTTTGGAGGTAATCCATCTAATTGCTGAACTCTAAAAATAAAATCTTTTATTTTGTTATCTTGAATAATATTTTTAGTTTTATTGGATAAAACCAACTTAATTTTTTCCAGCTCTAGCTGTTTGTTTAAATTTTTAAGATTCTCAGTTAAATCTAATTCTGAATTATAATTTGGTGAAGAAACACCTAGGGAAGCTAATTGATGTTTTATATCCTTGATTTCTTCTTCAGTTTTTTTCTCTTTATTAGTTTGAGTTTGCTTTAAGTTTTTTTCATATTGTTCAAGCTGTTTTTCTCTTAAAGCTTCTACTCTTCTGATACCAGAAGCTATAGCAGATTGGCTTACAATCTTGAATCTCCCGATGTCTTTTGTATTACGAACATGAGTCCCTCCGCAAAGTTCTGTTGAAAAATAAGCACTTCCTTCTTTTCCCATCGATAGTACTCTCACTTCTTCTCCATATTTTTCACCAAATAATGCTAAAGCTCCATTTTCAACGGCCTCGTCTGGTGTCATAATACGCGTTCTTACATCGCTTGATGTGGCAACCATATCGTTTACATATTTTTCAATTTTATTTAATTCGCTATTCTCAATTGGTTTGTTGTGGCTAAAATCAAACCTTAATTTTTCAGGACTGACTAAAGACCCTTTTTGAATAACATGCTTACCCAGAGTTCTTCTCAAAGCTTCGTGTAGCAAATGGGTTGCGGAATGATAAGCTCTTGCATCATTCCTTCTCTCTACATCTATTACTAAATTTACATTTTCACCAATTTTAATTGATCCGGACTCTACTTTACCTAAATGAACATGAAGATCTCCCATTTTTTTTTGCGTATCAATAATCTTAATTTTACAATTTGTAGTACTAATAAAACCTTGATCACCAACTTGACCGCCTGATTCAGCATAAAAAGGTGTTTGATTGGTAATTATTTCCACTTCATCTCCAGTTTGAGCTTCATTAATAAAACTTTTACCTTTAGAGATTTTTAGAACTACGCCTTCGGCTTTATCATATTCATAACCTAAAAATTCAGTAGCATTTATTTCTTCTCTAACCTTAAACCATTTCTCTTCAACTGATTTATCACCAGATCCTTTCCAATTGGCTCTAGCAAGTTCTTTGCTTTTTTCCATAGCTTCTTCGAACCCCTTGTTGTCTACAGCTATGTTTTTTCCTCTAAGAATATCAGCAGTCAAATCTAATGGAAAACCGTAAGTGTCATAAAGTTTAAAAGCAATATCCCCAGGTAAAATTTTATTTTTAACTTTTTCTAAATTTTCATCTAGAATTTTTATTCCACGTTCCAACAAAGATGAAAATTTTTCTTCTTCATTTTTAAGTGTTTCAACAATTAAATCCTGCCCTCTTTTAAGTTCTGGATAGCTTTCTGACATTTCTTTTAGCAAAGTTTCAAATAGTTTAAAAAAAACAGGATTTTTACTTCCCAAAGTATGTGCGTGACGCATTCCTCTTCGCATAATTCTTCGAAGTACATAACCTCGTCCCTCATTAGAAGGAAGAATACCTTCAGCAATTAAAAAACTGCTCGCTCTTAAGTGATCAGCAATAACTCTATGACTTGCGATAGTTTTTTCATTAATAGGTGCCTTAGTAATATCAGCTGAAGCACTCATAATTTTTTTGAAATGATCAATATTATAATTATCATGAGTCCCCTGAAGAACAGCTGTCATTCGTTCTAAACCCATACCTGTATCAACAGATGGTTTAGGCAAATTTATTCGCTTATCTTTTGAAATTTGTTCGTATTGCATAAATACAAGATTCCAAATTTCTATATATCGATCTCCATCTTGTTCTGGCGATCCAGGAAGCCCACCTTTTAATTTTTCTCCATGATCATAAAATATTTCAGAGCAAGGACCACACGGACCAGTATCACCCATAGACCAAAAATTATCCGATGTGGGTATTCTAATAATTTTATCATCGCTAAAACCTGCGATTTTCTTCCATAAATTAAAAGACTCGTCATCTTCCGCATAAACTGTGGCTAATAATTTTTCTTTAGGAATCTGAAATTCTTTCGTTAATAAATTCCACGCATGATGAATTGCTTGTTCTTTAAAGTAGTCCCCAAAAGAAAAATTACCAAGCATTTCAAAAAAAGTATGGTGTCTTGGCGTATAACCTACGTTTTCTAAATCGTTATGTTTCCCTCCTGCACGAACACATTTTTGGGCCGTGGTTGCTAATTTAAATGATTTTTTTTCAAGACCTGTAAATACATTTTTGAACTGAACCATACCTGAGTTGGTAAACATTAAGGTTGGATCATTGTTTGGAACCAAGTTGCTTGACTCAACTATTTGGTGATCATTTTTATTAAAAAATTCTAAAAATTTTTTTCTGACATCGCTAAGCAAAATTTGTCCCATATCTATATAAATTACAGATATTTTTTATGTTGTCTAGATTAGAATGCTTGAATTTATTGACTAAATGGGACACGAAAGGCCGGTTAAGGCCTTTCGCTGAGATAACGACTATAATTTTTTATTTAGTTTCTGTATCAGTTGTTTCTTTTTCTTCAACTGACTTTTCTTTTTCTTTAATTTTCTCTTTTGGAGTAGGATTTCCTTCTAGAGCAGCTGAGATTGCTGTAGCTTTTTCTCTTATTACTTTCTCTATTTCTTCAGCTACGTTAGGATTTTGTTCAAGATAAATTTTAGCATTTTCTCTACCTTGACCTATCTTTTCTCCTTTGTAAGCAAACCATGCGCCTGATTTTTCTACTATTCCGGCTTTAACTCCAAGGTCAACTAATTCTCCTGTTTTACTAATACCTTTTCCATACATAAGATCAAATTCAACTACTTTAAATGGAGGTGAAACTTTGTTTTTGACAATTTTCACTCTTGTGGAATTTCCAATAATTTCGTCTTTGTCTTTAATGGCACCTATTCTTCTAATATCCATTCTAACAGAAGAATAAAATTTTAGAGCATTTCCACCAGATGTTGTCTCTGGATTTCCAAACATTACTCCAATTTTCATTCTTATTTGGTTAATAAAGATTACCATCGTATTAGATTTAGATACTGAGCCTGTTATTTTTCTCAATGCTTGACTCATTAATCTTGATTGCAAACCAACGTGATGATCGCCCATTTCACCTTCTAATTCAGCCTTTGGTGTTAGTGCTGCCACAGAGTCGATTACTAAAACTGATATTGAGCCAGATTTTATTAACGTGTCTGCTATTTCTAAAGCTTGTTCACCAGTATCTGGTTGTGAAATTAACAATTCACCTGTTTTTACTCCTAATTTTTTTGCATAAATTGGGTCCATTGCATGTTCAGCATCAACAAATGCACAAATTCCACCTTTTTTTTGAGCCTCTGCAACAACTTGAAGTGCAAGCGTTGTTTTACCTGAGGATTCTGGTCCGTAAACTTCTATAATTCTGCCTTTTGGTAAGCCTCCAATTCCAAGAGCTAAATCTAAGCTTAACGAACCTGTTGAAATTGATTCAATATCTAATGCTTGTTGTTGGCCAAGTCTCATAACTGAGCCTTTTCCATAATTTTGGTCTATTTGACTAATTGCAGCTTCTAAAGCTTTGTTTTTTTCCTTTAATTCCTGCTCTTTTTTGCTATCTGACTTAACTACCTTTAAATTGTTTTTAATCATTTTTTTTCCTTTTTTAATGTTCGAATCGTTAAATCAAATGTACACATTTTGTTCTTTTTATCAACAATTAAAAAAAAAGCTTAATTTTCAACGAATTTTTAAGATTTTTTTAAATTTTCTAAAGTTAATTCTCCAACGATAGCAAGAAGCTCGAATTTTGATATAGCAAAATCCCTTTCTGCTTTTGCATTGGCAATTCTAGCGTTCAATAGCAAACTTCTAGACTGGATTACTTCTAAAGTTGTTCGAGTATTCCCAGAGTCATATTCTAGGGTAATTCCTTCGTTGGCAATTTCTGCAGCCTTTACTTGGGCCTGTGTTGCTTTGAATACACTCTCAGAAGACTGATAAACAGACCATGCATTTGCAGTATCAGTTTTTACTTCATTGGTTGTATCTTGTAAAATTAGTTGGCTTTGTTCTTTTTTAAATTTAACTTTTTTAAGTGAAGCATAATTCTCACCTCCACTAAAAAGTGGCAAAGTTACTGTAGCTTTTAAAGTTTCTTGATCACTTTCATCAACTGTAGAACTTAAATCTTTATTTTTAGATTGTGTATAATTTAAGGAAGCTGATGGGGCAAATTTTGATTTTTCTATGTCTACATTTTTTTGTGAAATTTCAAAATCTAATTTTGCTAAAAGCAATTTAGGATTATTTTGTTCAGACAAATTTAAAGCAGCATTTAAATTTTTTGGAAAATTTATATTTGCCTCTGTAATAAAATTATCTTTAACTATATCATTTGGTGCCACTAACCTTACTACCCTTTCAAAATTACTCTTTGCTGTTAAAAGTTCTGTATCAGCTGAAATTAATTTTGCATTGGCGCCAGCTAGAGAAGACTCCGATTGAGCAAGGTCAGTCAAAGTGATTTCTCCTTTTTGCAATCTCGATCTATCAGACTCTACTTGTCTTTCAAATAAATCAACGTTGGCAACATTGAATTGTCTATTTTTGATTTTATAAATTAAATCATAATAAGCAACAGCTGATCTTAGCAAAATTTGCTGCTCAACATTTTTTAATTTCAAACCAGCTTGATCAAATTCTAATTTTGATTTTTTTACCGAATTATAACCTTGAAAACCTTGAAATATTTTTTGGTCAATTGAAATAGATTGAGTTGTTGTATCATTATTTGTGTCAGACAAAACTCCGCCTGATTGACTGGTTCGATTTGATGTTTGTTGGCTACTTTTTGTTTCTGAAACCGAAACACTAGGCAAGAATTCGCTTCTAGAAATATTAATATTTTCTTTTATTGCTTTGTAATTTTCTCTTTCTGCATTCAGCGTAGGATTATTTTTGTAAGCATTTTCTAAATAAGTTAAAAACTCTGAAGCACTCAAAGAATTTAAGTTAAATAACAAAAATATTAATAGAATTAGAAATTTCATTTTAATTAAACTTTAGTCTATTTAATCTATGTTTCTTGTCTAAATAAAGAACTGCATAAGCTTTTTTGCTTAAATCAACTAGCATTTGCTTGGTAATTCGCTCATAATACATAATAAATTGTCTCACCTGACTTGGAGACATAATTTTTTTACCTTTGGAAGTCAATCGTAGCTTTTTTTCCTGCAGTAATCTCCATTTATACACACATTCAAAATTTGGCACTCTTAGAAAAATTAGATTATCAATCTTGTTAAAAATCTTTTTGTAATCAACATTTAATTCTTGGTTAACTTTTTTCCTCCAAGTCATATCTAGATCGTTCTTTTTTTCTAAAGCATTGATAGGTTTAGATAATTTTTTATAATTTTGAGGTCTGGCTCCCACACACCATCCTTCAAATATAATGATATGAGGTCTTTTTTTTATCTTCTGCCATTTATTTTTTGGAAAACGATCGTCGACTGACTTATCAAATCGAGGGATATAAATCTGCCTAAAATTCTTTTTAGTTAAATTTGTAAAAACCTTTTTTAATAATTTTGTATCATGAGTACCTGGCACTCCTCTTGTCTTAAATAATTTGTGCACTTTTACTGAAAGTTTTTTTCTTTCTTTTAAAGTCTTGTAAAAATCATCAATAGAAAAATAAGTTACATTTAAATTATATTTAGTTTCAAATATTAACTTTATAATTTGTGTAATAGTACTCTTACCCGCACCTTGACCACCAGTAAGTCCCAAAATTTTTATCTTTCTATCTTTTTTGAAATCTAAGTAAATTTTTTCACAAATAGGTAAATAAAAATTTCTTAATTGACCTAATTTATTGTGAAAAGGTTCGCTATAAACTTCTTGTGATTTTAAGAAATCTAAATATTTTTTTTCTAAGAATTGTGCAGTATTTTGACTAGACATTTCATGAATTTTTTAAAGCACGCTCTAAAAAATCTAAACGATCTTGTCCCCAAAATAGTTCATTATTATAAATATATGTTGGTGCTCCAAAAACATTTTTTGCTACGGCTTCTTCTGTATTATCTTTGTAAATTTTTGATACTTTTTCAGACTTCGCAAGCAAAGATAATTCTTTGAAATCAAGATTACACATTTTGCTTACTTCTTCTATATTTTTTTCATCAGAAATATCTTTTTCATCACACCAAACGTATTTTAGTAATTCTTGACCAAAAATTAATTTTATACCTAATAAATCGGCTGCAATAGTAAACTTAGCAGGTAGATGGGGATCTTTAGGGGGGAAATATTTTGGTTGTATGTTGATTTTAATATTTAGGAAAGTGCTCCATCTTTTCAATTCATCTAGTCTATATTTTTGTCTTTGTGGTGATCTTTGCGGAACAGGTATACCGCCAGTTTTTGCAAATATTCCTGCAACCAAATCACATGGCTTTTCTATAATTACTGCGTTGTATTTTTTTGCAATTTCTTGAAATTTTTTAAGCCCTAAAAAAGCAAAAGGAGATGGAAAGCCGTAATAATATTCTATTTTCATATGACGATTAAATCTCTTTTGGTAAAATTAGCAAACTTTATAAATGATATATCTAGTTGCAGTTATCCACATTTTATCAAGATCTAGAATGGATGTTCACGTTTTGATTCACTTTTGATTCCAATCTGGACTCAAATTACAACCTTTTAGTGTGTAAAATTTTCAACAGACTTAATATTGCTCTCACTGTTTTCCAGCTCTTCCTTATTCTCTCTAAATGAGACTATGAAAACAACAAGATTAAAAAAAATTAATAAAATTTGAAAAATAATAAAGTTAATTTTAAGAATTGGACCCACTAAATAAGTTAATAAGAGAAAAATAAGCGTTCTTAAAAAAACTTGGGTTTTAAATACCGCAATAATTGAAAAAGAATGAATAGCTAATTTATATAACGACATTTGTGATGGCCCAAAATATCTTAGTCCTCTAATAGAATCTATCTCGTTATACTTTGAAATATATTTTTTAACTGAACCTGAAAAACTGCTCCATAAGCTAGCTTTAGAGGAAAGCTCAACAACATCTTGCCTTGTCAAACAACTATAATTTCCAAAATTAATTAGCTTACCAGTTGAAATAAAAGTTAAATATTTATGTATTCTATATAATAATTGAAAAAGTGGACCTTCTGATCTTTTAATTCTTTTAGCAACAACAGAAGTGCCAGGATCTTTTAAAGCTTGGTCTACTAAATTTTTAATTTCTTCTGGTCTATCTTCGCCGTCACCGTCCATAAGAATTAGATGGTCAAAATTTGATTGTTTAGATAAAAATTTTATACCAAAAGCATTGCATCTCGCATGACCTCTATTTTCATTCATGTTAACAATTTTAATGGAAGAGAAATTTGAGGGAACAATTAGTTCTGAGTTTTCAATTGATGATGCATCATTGACCACGATACAATCAAACTTTACATTCTTAATATCTTGAATGTTTTCATTGATATTAATTAATAATTTTTTTAGCGATTCCCAATCATTATAAACGGGAATTAAAATTACAAATTTTTTCACCGAACTCCAATCATACAAATGCCTTGCTGACTAATGCTGCCAAACTCACCTGGGCATATGGATTTTAAAATATCTGCGTTGCCAGTATAAATAACTCCCCCTTCTAATGAAATTTCTTTTAATTTAGGGCTAAGGTTATTAAACCACATGGGTCTAGATCTTAAATGGTAAGATAAATTTCCTCCCAACCATTCATCGCCGACAACAATTGCAATTTCATTTATGAAATTTTTGTCCCATCTAGATTGTACTAATTGAGCTATTTCTTTACCTGGATAATCTGTTCTTTTATTATCTTGAGACAAAGAAATGTAAAGATAAGCTGTGGGTGACAAGATAAATATGAATAAAAAAGCCCAAGTAAATTTTTTAATAAAATCAGGTTTTATTTTATTTTTGAAAAGATAAATAAAAAATAAACCGATAAATAAATAAAAGGGCGTCATCCACATCGTTCTAATATTAGCACCTAGAAGAAATGATGTTAAAAACATCAAGGCAATTGGAAATAAAACAACAAAAATTAAGAAAGTACTTTTTTCATCTAATTTTATTTTTTTAAAAGTAAATGTTTTGATAACTAATAGCAGCAAAGCAAAAAGTGGAATTAAAATACCGATTTGTTTGCCTAAAAATTTTAAAGGATAAATGATATGATTTAAAAATATCTCATTTTCTAAGCTTGTTCTCTTTAAGCCATAAGCAATGGTTCTGTAATCATTATCCATAAGCCAAATGAAATGTGGTGATAAAATTAATAAAAAAACCAATCCCGGTATTAAGAGTCTAAAATTAAATTTTTTATTTTTTCTAAAATAAGTATAAATAAAAAATAATTTTAGGCTGATAAGTAAATAAATAAATAAATATTTAGATAGAAATCCTAAAGCAGCAAATAGACCAAATAAAATCCAATCTTGAACTTTATCACTCTTGAAACTTTGCCAAGCATAATATGTCGTTAAAACCCAGAAAGGAATTTGACAAACATTAACGTTAAATTCTGGGCTAGTAAAATTATAAAAATAAATAGACTCTAAGATTAGAACAGAGACAAGAGCTAACAAATCATTTTTTAAAAATTCTCTTGCTAGTTTGAAAATATATATAAAGGCAATAATAATAAAAATTTGACTTAATAAATAATAAGCCCAGTCTTGATTGCCAAAAATTTGATAGAAAACTTCTGGAAAAAAAACACTTAAAGGAGGATGTTTATCCCAACCCCAACTTAAGTCTGTACCCCAAGCTAAAGCTTCTATTACATCTAATGGTAAATTTTTATTTGAAAAGGTTGGAACCAATGTCCAAAGGATAAGATGAGCAAATAAAAATAAATATAATATTTTAATTGTGTTTTTTTTTATCATTTTGATACAAATTAATACAATTTATAGTCTATTGACACGTATAATTTCAAACATATACTCCGCGTCTTTAAAAATAATGATAAAAAAAGTAAATAAAAAGACTACTGCTAAGCCAGTAAAAAAAATTAGCACAAAGCCATATGTTCCTAATGAAAAAGAAAAATATATGTGTGCTAAACATAAAAAATTTTTTACTGAAGAATTAGTTAAATGGAAAAAAGATATCATTAAGTCTAACAGTTTAACTAATCTTTTAAACTCATCTGATGATAACATTTCTTCAGCAGATATGGTTGATCAAGCTTCTTCCTACACTGATAAAACGGTTGAGATGAAAGCCTTGTCAAGAAGCAGAAAACTTATTGAAAAAATTGATGCTGCCTTGATGAGAATTAAGAATGATACTTATGGTTATTGTGAAGAAACATCTGAGCCTATTGGTTTGAAAAGATTAATAGCTCGACCTATTGCAACTCTTTCTATCGAAGCACAGGAAAGACATGAAAGAGATGAAAAAATTTTTATTGAAGATTAAACCGTAGGGATTTTTTCACCTTTTTCCAAAAGATCGTAACCTTTAATAACCGCTTCTCTTTCAGATATAGTTTTGTACCATCTAGTTAGATTTTTATAATTCTTTAAACCAATATCGTGCCATTCATGTCTGGCAATCCATGGGAAAGTTGCAATATCTGCAATTGAATAAAAATCACCCGCTAAAAATTTAGCTTCTGCTAATCTTTCGTCTAACTCTTTGTAAATACGGGTACATATTTTAAAATACCTTTCTTCACCAAATTCACTTTTACCAGGATTATAATGATGAAACTGATGGTGCTGACCTAGCATAGGACCAACGTAAGCCATCTGAGCCATTAGCCATTGATTAATTATGGTTCTTTTATCTTGATCATAAAACTTTCCACTTTGTTCACCTAAATAAATAAGGATTGCCCCAGACTCAAAAAGCGTATTGCCATTTTTATGATCTTTGATGACAGGTATTTTGCTAAATGGACTAATTTTTTTAAACTCAGGTTTAAATTGTTCGTCTTTTAAAATGTTAACAATAGTAACTTTGTAATCGTACTGAATTTCTTCAAGCATGATTGAAATTTTTTTTCCATTTGGTGTATTTGCCGTAAAAAGCTCAATCATTTTTTACCTAATCTTTCCTGAATATTTTTGGAAGCAGTTGTAAACTCAAACCTATAAGTTTCATTTGGTTTAGCTCTCTTGAAACAAGCTCTAGCTGCTAAAGCGGCTTCGTGGAATCCAGATAAAATAAGTTTTAATTTTCCTGGATAGGTGCAAATATCTCCTATGGCAAAAATTCCTTCTTTATTAGTTTGAAAATTTTCAGTGTTGACTGGAATAGTTTTTTTTTCAATATTTAAGCCCCAATCAGCGATAGGACCAAGTTTCATTATAAGACCAAAAAAACTTAAAATATAATCAGTTTTAATTTTTTCTTCTTTCCCATCCTCAGTAGCAATAATAATGGCTGTCATATTGTTTTCACCTTCAATAGATTTTAAATTAAATGGAGTTTTTATCTTTATTTTTCCATCTTTTTCTAATTTCTTAATCTGACTTAATGTATGAGCTGCACCTCTAAATTCATCTCTTCTATGAATAAGGGTAATTTGATTATTTTTTGAAAGTTCAAGAGCCCAATCTAAAGCGGAATCTCCACCACCAAATATCGATATATTTTTATCTTTAAATAAATTTTTATTAGTTACAGAGTAAAAAATTTGTTTATCCTCAAATTGTTCTGCTTCTTTAAGTGAAAGTTTTCTTGGTTCAAATGAACCAACACCACCAGCGATAATTACATTTGGGGCAGAAAATATATTTCCTTTATTGGTTTTTACGATCCAAAAATCTTTTTCTTGTTTAACTTCGTCAACACGTTGTCCTAAATGAAAATTAGTTTTAAAAGGTTCTATCTGCTTCAATAAACCTTTAGTTAATTCTTCACCGGTACATTCTGGAATAGCTGGAATATCGTAAATGGGTTTATCTGGATAAAGTTCAATACATTGTCCGCCAGCTCGATCCAAATTATCAATCACCTCGCACTTTAAACCAATGATGCCAAGTTGATGAACGGCAAATAAACCGGTTGGACCAGCTCCAATAATAATCGCGTCTGTTTTAATCATTTAAGTTTGTTTTTCAGGTGTAGTAACTTCTAATCCATCAAGTTCATCTGTTAAAATAATTTGGCAACTTAACCTACTATTTTTTTTGGGTTCGTAAGCCATATCTAACATATCTTGTTCTGCGTCCTGAATTTTTTCAAGTTTATTAAACCATTGATCTGAGACATAAACGTGGCAGGTAGCGCAAGCCATTGAGCCTCCACAATCAGCATCTATCCCTTCAATATTATTTTGAATTGCACCTTCCATAACAGTAAGACCGCTTGCAACTTCTACTGTATTTTTTTTTCCTTCGTGAGAAATATAAGTAATTTTTGGCATTTCATTGAATATAGGTATTAAAAAAAATAGGGCAAGCTTTTAAACTTAATTCTTTCTTCTATTGCTGTTTAAATTGCCTATAAAAATTAAATAATTTTATTAGATTTTTAATTTTATTTGTGGTGATAATTAAAGAATAACAAGAAAGTTAATTTGTCTATGAGTTATAAAAAAATTTACGAGCAATCTATTAAAGACAAAGAAAATTTCTGGAAAAAAGTATCTGATGATGTTTTTTGGTATCAAAAACCAGAAAAAATTTTAAATACAGAAAATCCGCCCTTTTATAAATGGTTTGAAGATGGGGTAACTAATACTTGTTATAATGCCTTAGATTTTCATGTTGATAACGGACTGGGAGATAAAGTTGCATTAATTTGGGACAGTGCAATCACTAATACAAAAGAAAAATATACATTTAATCAACTTAAAGAAAAAGTTTCTTTATTTGCTGGCGCTTTAAAAAATCAAAATATTCAAAAAGGAGATCGGGTGATAATTTATATGCCAATGATTCCAGAGGCAGTGATTGCAATGCTTGCCTGTGCGAGAATTGGTGCTATCCACTCTGTTGTATTTGGAGGATTTGCTTCGAATGAATTAGCAAATAGAATCGATGACTCTAAAGCAAAACTTATAATCTCTGCATCGTGTGGATACGAACCTGGAAAAACTGTTGAATACAAACCACTAATTAATAAAGCCATTGAATTAGCTAAACACAAACCCGACCGATGTATTATTTTTCAAAGAAAAAATTTTAAAGCTACATTAGATCCCAAATTAGATATTGAATGGGATGAGGTTTTAAAAGATGCAAAACCTACAGAGTGTGAAAAAATGAAAGGAAGTGACTACGCTTATATTCTTTACACATCTGGAACCACAGGATTACCAAAAGGAATTGTTAGAGACATTGGCGGTCATATCGTTGCATTAAAATGGACAATGAAAAATGTTTATAACATTAACCCAGATGATGTCTGGTGGTCTGCAAGTGATATTGGTTGGATAGTGGGTCATTCTTATATTGTTTATGGACCTTTATTTTATGGCTGTACCACAATCCTTTTTGAAGGAAAACCCGTTGGAACTCCTGATGCTGGAACTTTTTGGCGAATTGTTTCAGAATATAAAGTAAAATCTCTTTTCACAGCTCCAACAGCAATTAGAGCAATCAAAAAAGAAGATCCAAATGGAGAATTTTTTAAAAAATATGATTTAAGTAATTTTAAATGTTTATTTTTAGCTGGTGAAAGAGCTGATCCAGATACAATTAAGTGGGCAGAAAAATTATTAAAAGTACCAGTTCTAGATCATTGGTGGCAAACTGAAACAAGTTGGGCTATTTCTGGAAATTGTACAGGCATAGAGTCATTTCCAGTTAAATATGGTTCAGCATTCAAACCGGTACCAGGTTACAATCTTAAAATATTAAATAGTGAGGGTAAGGAATTAGAACCAGGAAAAATGGGAGATATAGTTGTAAAACTCCCCTTACCTCCAGGCACTTTTCCAACGCTTTGGAATGCAGATGAAAGATATAAATTAAATTATATGACGAATTATCCAGGTTACTATCAAACATATGATGCGGGTCACATTGATGAAGATGGCTACGTTTGGATTATGTCTCGAACAGATGACATTATCAATGTTGCTGGTCACCGTTTATCAACTGGTTCTATAGAAGAGGTTTTAGCTGAACATAAAGATGTTGCTGAATGTGCGGTTATTGGAATTGCCGATAAACTTAAAGGACAACTCCCAATTGGATTACTTGCTTTAAAAGCAGGAGTGACAAAAGATAAGAAGGAAATTATTTCTGAATGTGTTGCTATGGTCAGAGAAAAAGTTGGCCCCGTAGCAGCATTTAAAACCGCCATCGTTGTAAAAAGGTTACCTAAAACAAGATCTGGAAAAGTTTTAAGAGGAACAGTTAGAAAAATAGCAGATAACGAAACTTATAAAATGCCGGCTACCATAGATGATCCTGCTATTTTAGATGAAATTAAAAAAGATTTAATTGATAATAATATTTTAAAACTCTAAGGGTTTGCCTAAACTTTCAGCAACAACTTTACCATCGTTCATAACAATTGAACCATTTACGATTGTTGCAACTGGAAAGCCTTTAACTTTATAATTATCAAAAGGTGTCCAGCCACATTTACTTGCTATCATTTCATTCTTAATTGTTACACTTTTATTCATGTCGATGATGGTTAAATCTGCATCATATCCTTCTTTTAGATATCCTTTATTTTTTATTCCAAAAATTCTGCAAGGATTTTCACACATTAATTTTACTAATTGATTTAAAGATAATTTTTCATTGTTGATGTGATCTAACATTATTGGAAGAATGGTTTGTACCCCGGGCATACCTGAAGGAGATCCAGGGTATTTTTTATTCTTATCTTCCTTGGAATGTGGTGCATGATCTGATCCCAAAACATCTACTACTGAATTCTTTACAGCGACCCACAAACGATCAAAGTGTTCTTTTTTTCTAATGGGTGGATTCATTTGAGCAAAGGAACCTAATTTATCATAACAATCTGGAGCATATAATGTCAGATGTTGGGGGGTAATTTCAAAAGTTACATTTTTTTTATGCATCGCCAAGAAGTCAACTTCTTCCTTTGTGGTAACGTGAAGTACATGGATTTGTTTGTTATACCGTTCTGCAATTTTAACAACCCTTCGAGTTGATGACATTGCGCATTCTGCGTTTCGCCATTCAGGATGAGAGTGTACGTCCCCTTCTTTTATAAATTTTTTTCTTAAATTTAAAATTTCTTCATCTTCAGAATGTATGGAAACTATACGATCACTATTTGATATGACTTTTTCTATATCTTTTTCTTTATCAACTAAAAGTTTTCCTGTTGAAGAACCAGCAAATAATTTAACTCCACAACACCCTTCCAACCCTTTTAATTTTGCAAGTTGATCAACATTTTCAGGCGTTGCTCCAAAATAAAATGCATAATTACAATGCATTCTATTTTTTGCTAAATCTAATTTTTTATTAAACTCAACTAAATTTGAAGTTGGTGGATTAGTATTTGGCATCTCAAATACAGAAGTAACTCCCCCAAGGACTGCGGCCCTGCTTCCACTTTCTAAGTCCTCTCTATCCGTAGAGCCAGGCTCTCTAAAATGAACTTGAGTATCAATTATTCCTGGTAAAACAATCTTATCTGTTGCGTCAAAAACCTTTGAATTGTTTAAATCTTGTTTTCCTATCTTTTCAATTTTACCATTATTTATTGCAATATCAGTCTGCTCTAATTTTCCATTAATGTAACAAGATCCATTTTTGATAATTAGCTTAAAATTGTCAGACATGCTTAAGTAAATATATTATACATAGCAAACTTGCAAATATGGAAAAAAATCAAATTGTAATACTTGATGATCGTGGTTTGATAGCTGTTGAGGGATTAGAAGCAGAAGATTTCTTACAAAATATGATCAGCAACGATATTAAAAAAGTAAGTGAGTCTAACTCTATTTTTTCTGGAATTTTTACGCCTCAAGGAAAGTACTTATACGAGTTTTTTATTTTAAAAAATAAAACAGGCTATCTACTAGATTGCGATGTTAATTTCAAAGATGAGCTCATTGAACATTTGCAAAAATTTAAACTGAGATCAAAAATTGATATTAAAGATTTATCTTCTTCCCACGTGATTGGAGCAATAAATAGAGAGAAATTTAATGAGATCCAAGAAGAAGTAAAATCAAATAAACAAACAATTATCTACAGAGAAAGCCCTTGTTTTTTAGACAGCAGGTTAGATTTATTAGGTGCAAGAATTTTATCTACATTAGAAAAACTTCATCTAACGATAAAAAAACTTAATTTAAAAATTATTGATAAATCGAATTATTTAAAACTTGCTCATAATCATGGCGTTCCTATTGAAGGCTTAAAACACCTGCAAAATAATTTATTTGGCCTTGAATGTAATCTTGAAGAAATAAATGGGATTGATTTTAAAAAAGGTTGTTACATCGGTCAAGAAAACACTGCAAGAATGAGATTAAAAAATAAACTTAGAAGAAGATTAATGCCTATATCAACTAATAGTCAGTTGAACATATCTGATGAAATTACTTTTGATAATCAAGTCGTTGGCAAAGTTTTAATTGATGGCAAATATCCTTTTGCATTATTTAAATTATTTGACCCTAACTTTAATCAATTCTCTAACGCTAATCTTAAAGCTGGACAGGCTGATATAAAAATTTTAATTCCATCTCAATTAAACATTTAATTTATATGGAAATAAATTTTTTATTTTTTGTAACCGTCGTTCCTGCAATCATTTTATACGGTATCGCCAAATCAGGTTTGAGCGGTTCAATGGCCTTGATATCCATTCCGTTAATGACTGTAGTTATGCCGCTTGGTCAAGCTTTGGCAATTGTTTTACCAATTTTAATCTTATCAGACATAGTCGCAGTATATAGATTTAGAAAAAATTTTGATTTGCAAACTTTAAAATTATTAGTACCAAGTGCTGCACTAGGCATTTTTATAGCATCCTTAACTTTCACCTATTTTTCGGAAGATTTATTAAAACTCATCATTGGCGTAATGGGCTTTTTGTTTGCAGGTCACTATTTTTTATTTAAATCTAAAAATTTAATCCCTAAAAAAAAATCTTCAATTAAAGGAACTATTTGCTCCGCAATTTCAGGATTTACAAGCTTTTGTGTGCACGCGGGCGGTACCCCTTTAAGTGTTTATTTATTGCCTTTAAGAATGAAAAAAGAAGTTTATGTTGGAACGAGGGTAATATTCTTTACTTGCGTTAATTTGATTAAACTTCCTTTTTATTTAAATCTCTCAATAATAACTTTGGAGAGTTTTAAGCAATCAATGATGCTATTTCCCTTGGCTGTTTTAGGGATAGGTATAGGTTATCAAATAATTAAGATTATTGAGGAAAATTTATTCTACAATGTGTTGTATATTTTAATTTTTGTTTCAAGTAGTGAATTAATTTTGGATTATTTTATATAAATTATGAAAATAAAAAAATTTTTATTCGATTTAGGTAATGTCTTTTTTGACTGGAATCCCAAACTTATATTTAAAGAAATTATACCTGATGAGGAAAGGTTAAACTTCTTTTTAGATAAAATATCCCGTCCCCATCTTGATGAAAAATGTGACAAAGGAATTCTAATAAAAGATGCGGTAAAAGAAGCAGTCGAGAAATTTCCAGATTTTAAGTCTGAAATAGAAGTTTATTACAGCTTACACCGCAAAATGGTTAAAGGTTCCTTTCAACAATCCATTGATATTTTGCATAAACTTAAATCATTAAATTACCCTTGTTATGTATTATCGAATTGGTCGGATGAGACTTACGAGGGAATGGAAGATGAGTATCCTTTTTTAAAAGAATTTGATGGAAAAATCATTTCAGGAAGAGAAAGATTGATAAAACCTGATCCAGCAATCTATCAGTTGGCGATGAAGAGATTTGACCTAATACCAAATGAAACAGTGTTTATTGATGACCGAGAAGAAAATATTGATACCGCAAAACAATTAGGTTTTCAGACGATCCATTTAACTGATCCTACTAAAATTTCAGAGCTTATAGAAAAATATTTATAATTAATTTATAGATATTTTGGTTTTACAAAATAATCCATTCGATCTACTGTTTTTATATCAAATGTTATTTTTTTTTGATTTCTTTCAACTTCTAATTTGATTGAAGTTCCTGGCCCGCCTAGAGACCAAGCTGTTAAATAAAAATCTTTAATTGAATTAACATTAATCCCATTCACGGATAGTATGATATCATTAGACAATATTCCTGCATTGGCTGCGGGACCATTTTCACTAACACGAGTTATATAAACTTTACCATTACTCTCCTCAGAATTAATTCCCATATAGGGATTAATTTGTTTTGTTCGTCTGCCATTTTTTAATAAATCTGAAAGAATTGGTTTTAAAATATTTACAGGGACAAAAAGATTTCCTGGTGATTGAATACCTTGCACTGACTCTTGGACATATAATGAACCAATGCCCAGCACCTCTCCATATGTATTTAAAAGAGGAGTACCAGCCCATGATTGAGTCATTGGATAAGTATAAATAGGTTTTTCTAAATAATATTCCCACCAACCAGTAAAAGGTCTTCTAGAAACTGCCCTGGCACCTGAGCCTTGTCCTTGATCTGGGTAAGGCATAACAAATAGTAATTCCTCTTCAGAAATATTATCTGAGTCTCCTAGCTGCAATGGATTAAGTTTTGTAGGTAAAATTGTTTTTAAAATTCCAAAACCTGTGCTGTGATCATAAGCTACAAGATCTCCAGGAACATCTTTTCCTCCAGGTAAACCAATTAGAATTTGATCTGCCTCAGCAACGATATAACCAATGGTTAAAATATGTTTATCATCTATAACAACACCCGTTCCTCTTCTTGAGGTTCCTAGAGAACCTGCTGTTCTGGCATCATCTGGTATGGTGCTTGTTATTCTAACAATAGAGTCATAAATTTTTTCAAAATGCTCTTGTGTTTCAATTTTCTTTTTTTCTTGAGCAAAACTAAATTGAGAGAGAGTGATAAGTACTAAACTGACTATGAATATTTTTCTTAAGTTAAAAATAAATTTTAACATGTTAAAATTATACTTTTACT
>VTPM01000035.1 GCA_008638125.1 Pelagibacteraceae bacterium | reverse complement strand
GTGCCTGAAGATGCAAGAATAAAAAATTTAAGTTATGTAGATGCAACCTGTCCATTAGTTTCCAAAGTTCATCGTGAGTCAGAACAACTTTTTAAGAATGGATTTGATATTGTTTTAATTGGACATAAAAATCATCCTGAAGTAATTGGCACGATGGGTCAATTACCTGAAGGTGCTGTTAAATTAGTTGAAACTGTTAATGATGTCGAAAAACTTAAAATAGATTCTTTTAAAAAGCCACTAGCTTATATAACGCAAACAACTTTATCAGTTGATGATACTGCAGAAATTATTTTAGCTTTAAAAAATAAATTTCCAAATATTAAAGAACCAATAAAGGAAGATATTTGTTACGCAACAACCAATAGACAAAATGCTGTAAAAAGTATGGCCTCAAAATGTGATATGTTGTTTGTTATTGGAAGTAGAAATTCTTCAAATTCAGTAAGACTAGTAGAAGTTGCCAAAAAGTCTGGCTGCCAAAAATCAATGCTTATACATTCTGATCAAAATTTACCAATAGATGAAATTAAAAAATGTAAAAATATTGGGATAACATCAGGCGCTTCTGCTCCAGAGGAACTTGTGCAAAACTTAATTAATCAAATTAAAGAGAATTGTAATGTTACAATTGAAGAAATTATAGTAGCTAAAGAAAATGTAACTTTTAAATTACCAAAAGAACTAAACTAATATGGCTGTTTATACAAAATTAAATAAAGTTAATATTGAAGAAATTTTATCTAATTACTCCATTGGTAAACTTAAAGACTTTAAAGGCATTGAAGATGGAATTGAAAATACAAATTATTTTTTGTTAACAAATAACGGAAAATTTATACTTACTATTTATGAAAAAAGAGTTCAGGAAAAAGATCTTCCCTTTTTTTCTGAGTTGATGCTAGGATTAAACAAAGCTGATTTCAAATGCCCTGTACCAATCATAAATAATCAGAATAAGGCTATAACAAAATATAAGAATAAAAGTTTAATGATTGTTAGCTTTTTAGAAGGCAAAGCTAAAAGTGTTTTAAACCCAGAAGATTGTAAAGCACTTGGTAATGAGGTTGCAAAAATGCACCTAATAACAAAAAATTTTAAAATAAAAAGAGAAAATGATTTGTCCATCGGTTCCTGGAGAAAAATTTTTGATCAGGTTAAGGATCAATGTATTAAAATACATAAAGATCTGCCAAAACTTATTGAGGCAAATTTGAAGGATGTTGAAAAAAATTGGCCAAAAAATTTACCTAATGGAATCATCCATGCAGACTTATTTAGTGATAACATTTTTTTTAAAGATAATAAGTTTAGCGGTATCATTGATTTTTATTTTTCATGCAATGATTTTTATGCTCTAGAAATAGCTATTTGTTTCAATGCATTGTGTTTTGATGGGCCTAAAAATAATTTAAGCTTCAATGTTACAAAAGCAAAAAATTTTATGGATGGCTATAATCAATTAAGAAAATTAAATGATGAAGAAAAGAGAAGCATTAAAACACTTTCTCAAGGGTCAGCCCTTAGATTTTTGTTAACCAGAGTTTTTGATGCTCTGAACGTTGTGGAAGGCGCTATAGTAAAAGTTAAAGATCCCATTGAGTATCTTGTAAGATTAGAGTTTCACAAAAACTCAAAGAATGTTGAAGATTATTTTTTTTAGATGAAATATACAATTTACACTGATGGTGCTTGCTCAGGTAATCCTGGACCTGGCGGTTGGGGTGCTGTGATCATTGATGAAAAAAATAAACAAATTAACATATCTGGCAAAGAAAATTTGACTACGAATAATAGAATGGAGTTAACCGCCCCTATTAGAGCACTAAGTAAAATAAAAAAAGATTCAAAAATCATAATTTTTACAGACTCCACTTATCTAAAAAATGGAATAACTTTATGGATTAAAAACTGGGAAAAAAATGGTTGGAAAAGTGCTAACAAAAAACCTGTAAAAAATAAAGATTTGTGGCTCGAGTTAAATAAAATAACGAAACAAAGAGATATTACTTGGAAATGGGTAAAAGCACATGCGGGAAATATTCATAACGAACAAGCTGACAAGCTAGCTACAGAGGCAATAGATAATTAAATATCTTGTAAAAAATTTTCTGCTGCTGAAATTTCGCATGCAGCTGTATCAGACTCTTCTTTGATTTTCTTAACGACGCCGTTTTCAACTAACATTGTATATCTTGATGAACGCATCCCTAATCCTCTTTCTGTTCTATCGATATCGGCTCCTATAGATTTGGTAAATTTACAATATGGGTCACTTAACATTAAAATCTTATCCTCTACTTTATGGATCTCTCCCCAAGCCTTCATTACATTAGGATCGTTCACCGCCAAACAGATAATTTTGCTAATACCTTTTTGTTTAGCTAAATCATAATTTTTTACATAGCCTGGTAGATGCCTTGCAGAACAAACTTTTGTAAATGCACCTGGTACACCAAACATAATAGCTTTTTGATTGTCGAATATGGAATTAGTATCAACTTTTTTAACAGCACCCTCATTATCTAAATAAAAAAATTCAGATACTGGTAGTTTTTCACCTTCTTTAATTTTCATATTGTTTGTCTAAAATATATTTTTTTATCAAGTTAGTATTGTTGTCTAATATATCAAATTTTTCCTTAGATCTAGAAATTTGATTTAGTTGTGATGGTTTTTTAAGTATTTTTCCTGTGGCTAATTTCATAGTTTCTAAAAACTTATAAGGATGTGCTGTTCCTAAAATGACTTTAGGATAACTATTTTTAAATTTTGTTGCAGAATTAAAGCCTGTTGCCGTATGAGGATCAACAAACATTTGATATTTATTATAAATTTCTTTGATAGTTTTTTTAGTTTCTTGATTTGTAGTTTTAAAAGCTAAAAAGTCTTTTTTGATTTTTTTTATAATTTTTTTATCTAATTTAAAATATCCATTTATTTTTAAACCCGTCATCATTTTTTTAACTTTTGTATCAGAATTTAAAACATGAAATAGCAATCTCTCAAAGTTGCTTGAAACTTGAATGTCCATACTTGGAGATAAAGAAGCTCTAACTTTTAAAGGTTTATAAATTCCTGTATTGATTACTCTTTTTAAGATGTCGTTTTCATTTGTAGCTACTACTAATTTTTCAATAGGCAAACCCATCTTTTTGGCAACATAGCCTGCATAAATATCTCCAAAGTTTCCTGTGGGCACAATGTAATTAACTTTCTTACTTCCAAGTTTCAAATAAGAATAAAAATAATAAACAATTTGAAAAATTATTCTTGCCCAATTAATTGAATTAACCCCAGACATATTTATTGTCTGTCTAAAAATATCATCTGCAAACATTTCTTTAACTATGTTTTGGCAATCATCAAAAGACCCTTTGACTGCAATGTTATAAATATTTCTGCCACCAATTGTCGTCATTATTTTTCTTTGAATTTTTGAAATTTTATTATGCGGATGTAACACGAATAAATTTATATTTTTTCTGTTCGATAAAGCTGAGATTGCAGCAGCACCTGTATCTCCAGATGTAGCAACAACAATATTTGTAGTCCTATCCTCTTTTACATTTAGTTCCTCATACATATTGCCAATGCATTGCATAGCAATATCTTTAAAAGCTAAAGTTGGACCATGATAAAGTTCTAGTAATTTATGTTCACCAACATCAACTAAACTTACAACTTCTTTTTTTTTAAATTTTTTATAAGATTTCTTAATTAACGCTTTAAGCTTATTTTTATTAAATTCAGGTTCACAAAAATTTGAGACTATTTCTGTAGTTAAATCAACATACGAAAATTTCTTTAATTTTTTTAAATGAGTTTTATTAAATTTTTTGATTATGTAGGGTAAAAATAAACCCCCATCTGGAGCCAAACCCCTTTGAAATATTTCTTCAAAATTAAAATTTATTTTTCTATTTCTAGTACTAAAGTATTTCATTATTTTTCTTTCTAAAATATAAAAAATATAAAAGAATTGAAATTGCTATCGAATACCAAGTTAATGCATATTTGAGGTGATTGTTTGGCAAATCTGCATTGATTTCTCTTGGTTTTGGTAAATTTATATTTTTATCATCTAAATAAAAGATGGCTCTATTTAATTTAATTCCTAACTGAGTTTCAAATTCATCAAAATTAATTGAAAACCAAATATTATTTTTGGGCTCATTCTCAGGTTTAAATATATTAATTTTGAACTCTGTTTTTGCTACAGCAATAATTTTAGAGCTTTGGTTTTGATCAATCTCCATTTGATTTTTTAATTCTTTTTTAATCCAACCTCTGTTAACGAGAACAAAATTACCATCCTTTAGTTTATAAGGAGTTAAAACATCAAAACCTGGTTCACTTTTGGTGCTTAAACTATAAAAATATAACTGATTACTGTAATCAAATTCACCTTCTAAAATAAATCTTTGATAATTTTTTACAGAACTATAAGAATAAAGTACTGGCTCAGAGTTTAATCCTTCAGTAATTTCAGTAATTAAACTATTTTTCCAATCTAAACGATATAATTGCCAGGTGCCTAGGAAGCAAAATAATATAATAAATAGAAATACGAAGGCGTTAAAAAGAAATGATTTTTTCAATTATTAAGTTTAACTTCCCCAAATATAAATGGCAGCAAATAGAAAAAGCCATACCACATCGACAAAATGCCAATACCAAGCGGCAGCTTCAAATCCAAAATGATGATCTTGTTTAAAATGACCTTTGCCAACTCTAAAAAGACAAACTGCTAAAAAGATTGTTCCAATAATTACATGAAAACCATGAAATCCTGTTGCCATGTAGAAAGTTGAGCCATAAATGTTTCCTGAAATAGTAAAAGTTGCATGATGATATTCGTATGCTTGGAAACAAGTAAAAATAAATCCTAAAAAAACTGTCAGAATTAATCCATGTAACAATCCTTTTCTGTCATTCTCTAATAAAGCGTGGTGTGCCCATGTAACAGTTGTTCCTGAAAGTAATAAAATCAAAGTGTTAATTAATGGAATGTCCCAAGGATCAAAAGTTTCTATCTCTTTTGGAGGCCAAACTGCACCAATGGATTCTGTTGGAAATAAACTTGCATTAAAAAATGCCCAAAACCAAGCAACAAAAAACATAACTTCTGAAGCTATAAATAAAGTCATTCCATATCGATGACTGATCTGAACCACAAATGTGTGATGACCTTGATGTTCTGCCTCAATAACTACTTCCCTGAACCACATAAAAGCTCCGTAGAAAAGTAAGCCTAAACCAATAAGCATTAGCCAAAGTGCTTTGGCATGCAAATAATAAACTGTTCCAACAGCAAGAACTAACGTAGCAAAAGATGCGAAGATAGGCCAAGGACTTGGATCTACTAAATGATACTCGTGTTTTTTTTCCCCTACTGACATAATTATTTTTTATAATATTCTGATGAAAAAAATGTGTACGATAATGTCACATCTTTTACATTCTTAGTCTTATTATCATCTACTACTTTAGGATCCATAAAAAAAGTTAGCAGATATTCTTGTTTTTCTCCAGCTTTTAACGTTTGTTTTTCAAAACAAAAGCATCCAATCTTATTAACATAAATTCCAAATGTTGGAGGAGACGCATTAAAGGAGGCTACGCCCGAGGACTCTACTGAGCCAGTATTTTCTACATAAAAAATTACATTTTTTACCTCACCTGGCTTTAATTCTATCGTATTAGTTTCAGGATAAAATTTCCAATCAAGATTACTGCCAACGTTGGTGTCTAATCTCAGTTTATAGATTTGGTTAACTACTATTTTAGGAATGTCTTTGTTTTTAGCAACCTGAGTTGTTCCGCCAAATCCTGTCACTCTACAAAATAAATCATATAATGGAACTGCTGCAAAAGATAAGCCTAGCATTAATAAAAAAATGCCCACTAAAGCAACTGGGGTTAATTTATTTTTATTCAATGTCATTACAAAGGTCTATTATAAATACCAATATTATAAAAAGTTGTAAGAAATAAAATTATCATAAAGATAACTAATATTATTGCAGTGATTATATTTTTTTTCTTTTTATCCATTTAAAATTTAAAAAAACTATCAATTAAAATTAAAACAAAAATTATAAAAAGGTAAAAAATTGAATATACAAATATTTTTCTTGCAATGATATTTGATGTTTTGTTGTTTTTTTCCTTAAACAATAAATAACAAAGATAAATATAATAAGCTGTTAAAGCTGAAGATATAATCAAGTACTCAAAACTAGAAAAATTTAAAAAATATAATGAAGTTACGGTTGGTGCTAATAGAAGCGCGTAAACTAAAATGTTTAATTTTGTTTTTTGTACCCCGGCCACAACAGGTAGCATAGGAATATTTGCTTTTTTATAATCATTAGATTTGTAAAGGCTCAAAGCCCAAAAATGTGAAGGTGTCCAAATAAAAATAATTAAAAAAAGTATCAATGGTTCAATGGAAACAGATCCTGTAGCAACCGCCCACCCTATTACTGGAGGCAAAGCTCCTGCTGCACCACCTATCACAATATTTTGAGGAGTTCTTCGTTTAAGCCAAATAGTATAAATGAAAAAATAAAAACCAATTGTTAAACCAAGTAAAAAAACTGATAAGATGTTTGAAGAGTAATAAAGAATTCCCATAGACAAAATTGACAAGAAAGAACCAAACCATAAAGCTTGATCTTTTTTAATTTTGCCAGTTGGAATAGGTCTCAAACAAGTTCTGCTCATCAGGGCATCAAGATCGGACTCGTACCACATATTCAATGTGCCTGCCGCCCCTGCACCAAGTGCAATAGCAGCTAATGAAATAATTGAGTCTAAAAATGAAACTTGATTTGGTGCAATCAATAAACCAACCATGCTAGTAAACAATACTAGCGACATAACTCTAGGCTTCATTAAATTAAAAAAAGAGCTAAAGCTATAATAGCTATTTTTTTTTAAAGACTTTGCTCTAATAATTGACTGGTTCAATTTATTTTACTTTTGGAAGCTCTTCAAAAGTATGGAATGGAGGTGGCGATGTAACAGTCCATTCCAAAGTTGTAGCTCCCTCACCCCATGGATTTTTTTCTGCCTTACTTTTTTTCATAAAAGAATAAGCAAGATTAATAAAAAATATCCCAAGCCCTACAACAGAAATATATGAACCTATTGAAGAAATGTAATTCCAGCCAGCAAATGCATCTGGATAGTCTGCGTATCTTCTTGGCATTCCCGCAAGACCTAAGAAATGTTGTGGAAAGAAAATTAAATTTACACCGATGAAAGTCAACCAGAAGTGTAATTTTCCTAAAAATTCAGAGTAGTTATATCCGCTCATTTTTCCAAACCAATAATAGAACCCTGCAAAGATCGCAAAAACAGCACCAAGTGACAATACATAGTGGAAATGAGCCACTACATAATAAGTATCGTGCAAAGCAGTATCAACGCCTGCATTGGCTAAAACAACTCCTGTTACACCGCCAACAGTAAATAAAAATATAAAACCCATTGACCATAACATTGGTGTTTTAAATGAAATTGATCCGCCCCACATAGTTGCGATCCAAGAAAAAACTTTAATCCCAGTTGGAACCGCAATAATCATTGTAGCTGCCAAGAAATATGCTTTGGTATCCGTGTTCATACCAACTGTGTACATATGGTGAGCCCAAACAACGAAACCAACTACACCAATTGCAACCATAGCGTAAGCCATACCTAAATAACCAAATATTGGTTTTTTTGAAAATGTTGAAACGATATGACTAATCATTCCAAAACCTGGAAGGATTAAAATGTAAACTTCTGGGTGACCAAAGAACCAAAATAAATGTTGGAACAATACAGGATCTCCACCAGTTTGAGCTTCAAAGAAAGAAGTTCCAAAGTTTCTATCTGTTAATAGCATCGTAATTGCTCCCGCTAAAACAGGTAGGGATAATAAAAGTAAAAATGCAGTTACAAGCACTGACCAAGCAAATAAAGGCATTTTATGCAAAGTCATGCCTGGGGTTCGCATGTTAAAAATTGTAGTTATGAAATTAATTGCTCCTAAAATTGAAGAAGCACCTGCTATGTGCAAACTTAAAATAGCTAAATCCATAGCTGGACCAGGTTGACCAGTTTTAGATGATAAAGGCGGATAAATTGTCCAGCCACCACCAACGCCTGTTTGTCCTGGAGGGCCATCAACAAAGATTGAAGCTAATAATAAAATGAACGATGCAGGCAATAACCAAAATGAAATGTTATTCATTCTAGGAAATGCCATATCAGGGGCACCAATCATAATTGGCACAAACCAATTTCCAAATCCACCGATCATAGCTGGCATCACCATGAAGAAAATCATAATCAGTCCATGACCAGTCACAAGTACATTGTACAAATGATAGTTTCCACCCAAGATACCATCGCCAGGATGCATTAATTCAATTCGCATCAACACAGAAAAAAGCGTTCCAATAACTCCAGCAATAATCGCGAACACTAAATACATAGTACCAATGTCCTTATGATTAGTTGAGTAAGCCCATCGTTTCCAACCTGTTGGACTATGATGATGATCGTGTGCTGTAGCTGTTGTGCTGCTCATATTAATTTATCCTTTTTGTTTTAATTTCTTTATTTGCCAATTTAATATTTGTGTTTTCATCTTCTTTAGCAAATTTTTGTTTAGCTCCCTCTAACCAAGTTGCGTACTCTTCTTCCGTTACAACGTTAACTGTAATTGGCATAAAAGCATGTTTAATTCCACAAAGCTCAGAGCACTGACCATAAAAAGTTCCTGTTCGGTCTGCCTTGAACCAAGTTTCATTTATCCTTCCAGGAATTGCATCTCTTTTAACTCCAAATGCAGGAAGCGCCCATGCATGCAAAACATCATTGGCTGTGATCATAACTTTAACTACTTTGTTAACTGGGACTACAATTTCATTATCAACCGCTAATAATCTTGGTTGATTTGGTTTTAAATTTTTTTCTTCAATCATATATGAATCAAATACAATTTTTTCATCTGGATATTCATAACCCCAATACCATTGGTACCCTATGGCTTTAATAGTTACATCGGCTTGAGGAATATTATCTTGTTTGTAAAGAAGTTTGAAAGATGGAACAGTTATAACTATTAAAATTAAACAAGGTATCAAAGTCCACATAACTTCTAAGAAAGTATTATGACTGTTCGTTGAAGCAACTTTATTATTTGAAGCTCTAAATCTAACGATGATGTACAAAAGCAAGAATAAAACAAAAGCGCTTATCGCAGTAATTATTGGCACCAACATATAATTGTGAAACCACACAATCTCTCCCATACTTTGCGAAGCCGGCTCTTGAAAGCCTAGCTGCCAATCTCTTGGCTTATCAGCTAATAAACTTGTTGAAAAAGCAACAAGAGCAGAAATTGTAAAAATTATGAATTTATTAAGTTTATTCATTAGTGCTTTTATAGCTAATTATTCCCTATAAACAATTTCAATTATGCCGCAATTAATGTTGATTGGTAATAAAATTGACCAAAGAAATAGCTGAAATTACAGCTGTATCAGTTCTAAGAATATTTTTTGAAAGCGAAAAAG
>VTPM01000082.1 GCA_008638125.1 Pelagibacteraceae bacterium | reverse complement strand
GATAATCGATAAATAAGTGTTTTTTTATTAAAGTCAACTATGCTGCGCTATAAAATTTTTCCATCTCTTCAACGTAAGCGTTAATATCATCCAAGATTAATAAACGTTCTGGTTGACCTTCCCTTTCAAATTTTTCTCTTAAGGTATCAATTTCTGAATAAGTTCTTGGAATGGTATTCCACTTTTCATTATTCGTACTTAATAATCTTTTAGCGATGGTTCTCTTGATTTGATTGTAATCAGTCTTTGGCAGCATTTCTGGCTTTTCTTCATAGATTAATCTTTTGCCAAAATAATGTAATCGCTCATCTTTGAGTTTATCTAAAACCGTTAATTTCTTTTCCCACTCTGCCTGATGAAATTCTGGCATGATCTTATTATCTTCAGCACTTGTAAATTTCGTATAAATACTCTCTTCTTCATAGATATCTTCTTGTGATTTTGTTTGTTCTTTTTCTTCAGCTTCTTCTTGTAAAATAAGGTTAATTTTTTCGGCAAACTTTTTATTTTCTTTGACTAATTTTGCTCTCTCACTCAATTTTTCTGCACCAATCATCTTATATTCATCAAATTCATTTCCATAAGATGGGTTCATAATAATAGGGTGTTTATTGTGTCTTACCGTTCTAAGGAATTTTGGATTTTTACTCATTGCCGCCTTTAATTCAGCTACAGGCATATTAAGGTAAATATTAGGATCATGTCTTAAGTCGAAGCACTTAGGCCATTGATATCTTGGATGCTGACAAACGAATGTTTGAACATAAGGTCTGCTTTTGCCATAAAAATATTCGTTAGTGCAAAAATATAATTCTTTCTTAATGATGTCTAAGGTCAAATCTTTATTAGTCGTTAAGTGACTTGCTTTCCAAACACTAGGAGCTTTTTTTGAAATGATTTTTGCAATGCCTAATGTTGCGATAACATCACCAATGGCACTATGCGCATCACTGTGTTCAATGCCATTTAGAGGTGCCATTTGATCTAATTTATAAACTGCATTCCCCTTCTCGCTAATAGGATTTTTTAAAGTGTTTGGATAATATAAATTTGCAGCTCTTGCTAAATTTAATAAGTCTCCTCTATTATTTCCATTGGTACTAGTTAAGTAAGGATACTCTAAGGTTTGAAATAAAGTATTTCTTAAAAACTCTTCATCAAAGTCTATGTTATTAAATCCAATGAAAGTACATTTGCCCCATCGCTTTAGTGTTTCAACAAACTGTCTAATCATTTCATAATGAGAAAGGTTTGCTCCTTTCAACATCTTGGGAGAAGATTTGTTTACGATCAACGCCATCGCTTCAGGAATGATGCTTGGACTTAATCTACATCTTGCTTCATAGCGATCTAATTCCTCAAGATTATCATTAGTTAAGATTGCTCCTACCTGAATGATTTGACCCCAAGATTTATTAGATGAGCTAGTTTCAAAATCGTAAAAGACAAAATTTGACATTTAATTATTATTTAAGAACTTTTATTTTTTCAGCGTTTTCTTCTAGCGTTTCTTGAAAAGTTCCAGGGTCTTTGATGTTACTTAATGTATTCATGATTGATCTTGCATCTCTGCCAAAGGTATCGGTTGCAGTCATTGCTTGCTCTAATTTCTTTCTCAAATCAATAATATTATCAAAATGCTTTTCAAACCTTGTGGTAATGTTTCTAAGATCACCATAAATTTGTGTTGCGTGTTTTTGAACTCTTAAGGTTTGAAAACCTAAATGATAAGACTGCAATAAAGCCGATAATGTATTAGGTCCTGCGATCGTGACTTTATATTTAGTTCTAAGTTCTTGAAGTAATAATTCCTTAGTCTTTGGATCTCTATAACTTGAAAGCTCAGCAAATAATCCTTCTGTTGGTGCATAAACAATGGCAAAGTCTGTCGTCTTAGGTGGTGAAATATATTTGCTACTGACTGCTTTAGCTTTGTTTCTAAAGGCTGAAGCTAATTCTTTTCTTGCTTCTGCCAATGCATCTTTATCTTTTGCTTGGTACGCATCATCAATGGCTTTGAACTTTTCAATGGGCCAGTGACTATCTAATGGCACCAAAACATCTTGAAGCTTAATGGCAAACTCTACCGTGTCAGATGTTTCATCAGGTTTCATTTTAACGTTTGCAATGAACTGTGATGCTGGCAGCATATCTTTTAATAAGGAAGCAAGAGAAAACTCAGCCAAAACTCCGTACTGTTTAACCCCGGCTAAGATCCTGCTAAAATTTTCCTGACTTTTATTTAGAACTTCTACTTGCTGATTAAACACTCCAACTTTTTCATCTACTCTAGTTAGTGCTCCCGTCATGTCTTTGGCTATGTCTTTCGTCATAGAGCCAAAAGATTGATTAAAAGTATCTCTTAATGAATTAAGTTCATCCTTTAATACTTGCTCAGTATTATCTTGTTTAACTTCTGGCTTATTCTTAACCAAGTAAAACAAAACTCCTACGTTAAGCACAATTAAGAAGACAACTAATATAATAAGTAGCGATTCCAT
>VTPM01000081.1 GCA_008638125.1 Pelagibacteraceae bacterium | reverse complement strand
ATGAAGCTAATTTAATGCGAAGAATTTGTGGACTTATCTATTTTCCAGATAAATTATGTGGTGAAATTAAGCTTAAAGTTTTGAAATCAAATTAATTTATATATAAAGATTAAGTTTATGAAAAAAAGTTCAAGTAAAAGTTTTGGATATTTATTTTTTGGTTTATTTCTAATTTTATCGCTTTGGCCTGTCTTAAACGATAATTCAATCAACTTTTTATTTTTAAGCATTAGTGCAGTTTTTTTAATTTTAACGATATTTAAAGCCAAAATTTTAGATTTTTTAAATAATTATTGGATCAAATTAGGAGAGTTATTAGGAAGAGTCGTTGCGCCAATTATAATGTTTGCAGTTTTTTTTGTAATTGTTACACCTTTATCTTTGCTAACTAAGTTATTGAAAAAAGATTTATTAAATATGAGGTTTAATGATTCAAAAACTTATTGGGCAAATAAAGTAAAAAAAATAGACTCAATGGATAAACAATTTTAATGATCGAATTTATTAAAGAGTTTTATGAGTTTCTTAAAGTAAGAAAAAAATATTGGTTGTTACCCATTATTATTGTTTTAACTTTATTTGGTATTTTAATTGTTTTAAGCCAAGGCTCGGCAGTAGCACCATTTATTTATACAATTTTTTAACTTAGTGACTAGCATTCTTGGAATATCAGCGTTTTATCATGATAGCGCAGCAGCAGTTATTGTTGATGGTAAAATTACTGCAGCAGCTCAAGAAGAGAGATTTTCTAGAAAGAAACATGATGCTAGGTTTCCAATTAATGCAATCAAATATGTATTAGAAGAAAATAATATTAAATTAAGCGAAATAGATTATATCGTTTTTTTTGAAAAACCTTTTTTAAAGTTTGAGCGTTTATTGGAGACTTATTTAGCTTTTGCTCCAAAGGGATTTAAATCTTTTTCTATGTCAATGCCAATTTGGCTTAGAGAAAAATTATTTCAAAAAAAATTAATATTTGATGAATTAAATCAAATTGATGAAAATTTTAATGATATTAAAAAAATAAAATTTTCTGAACATCATTACAGTCATGCTGCAAGTGCATTTTTTCCCTCTCCTTTTAAAGAAGCGATTGTTCTAACGCTTGATGGTGTAGGAGAGTGGGCAACGACAACGGTTAGCATAGGAAAAGAAAACAATCTTGAAATTATCAAAGAAATTCATTTTCCTCACTCATTGGGCCTTTTGTATTCAGCTTTTACATACTACACGGGGTTTAAAGTAAACAGCGGTGAATACAAATTGATGGGTTTAGCACCTTATGGAGAACCTATTTACAAAGAATTAATTCTAAAAGAATTAATAGATGTCAAAGATGATGGTTCTTTTAGACTCAACATGAAATATTTTAATTACGCAACAGGACTTACGATGACTAATAATAAATTTGCAAAACTTTTTGGGCAAAAAGTTAGGCAAGCAGAAAGTGAATTACTTACCCAGTTTCATATGGATATAGCAGCCTCTATTCAAGCTGTAACAGAAGAAGTGGTTTTAAAGTTAACTAGGGACTTGAGTAAAGAATATAATATTAGAAATCTATGTATGGCAGGTGGAGTTGCTTTAAATTGTGTAGCTAATGGAAAAATCTTAAAGGATAAAGTTTTTGAGAATATCTGGATCCAACCTGCTGCTGGAGATGCTGGCGGCTCATTGGGAGCTGCACTTGCTTATTGGTATAAAGAACTTAAAAAGCCCAGAACTATTCATAAAAATGATAGTATGTCTGGTTCATACTTGGGACCTAAATATAATAATGAAACCATAGAGAATAAACTTAAAGATTTAAAAGGAATATTTAAAAAATTTAGCGATCTTGATTTAATCAAAGAAGTTGCAGCCCAATTAAATAATCAAAAAACAATTGGATGGTTTCAAGGTAGAATGGAATTTGGACCACGAGCACTTGGCGGGAGATCAATTCTAGCAGATCCAAGGTCAGAGAAGATGCAAAAGGTATTGAACTTAAAAGTGAAATTTAGAGAAAGCTTTAGACCTTTTGCCCCCTCAGTTCTAAGAGAGGAAGTTAAAAATTGGTTTGATCTTGATTGTGATAGTCCATACATGCTTTTAGTTTCAGAGGTTAAAAAATCTTTACAAATACCAATGAATGATAATCAAAAAAATTTATTTGGCATAGACAAGCTAAATATAAAAAGATCAAACATACCCGCAGTAACTCATGTGGATTATACAGCTAGAGTTCAGACTGTTCATGAAGAAACAAACAAACGATATTATGATTTAATTAAAGAATTTAATAATTTAACATCTTGTCCAGTATTAGTGAACACATCCTTTAATATTAGAGGTGAACCTATTGTAAATACAATTGAAGATGCTTTTAAATGTTTTATGGGAACTGATCTTGATTTATTAGTGTGTGAAAATTTTATTTTGTACAAAGAACAGCAAGATCAGAAGCTTGCTATCGATTATAAAAATAGTTTTGAATTAGATTAGAAAATATTAAGGGTCATTCTCATTTATTGAAAATGACCCTTAATCGAATTTAAAT
>VTPM01000080.1 GCA_008638125.1 Pelagibacteraceae bacterium | reverse complement strand
AACATTGCCATGAAAGTCAGGATTGTAAGGATCTTTGATAAAATTTGTTATATGACTTCCAATAGAATTAGTCATCGATCCTGGGCTACTAACCATTGAACAATTAATATTATATTTTGCTCCAGGTGTGTTTTTCCAATATTGAGCTTGTAATTCTATTGTTTGTTCAATCTGACATAATGAATATTTTTCATTAACTAATTTTGCAAATAATTTAAAATTATTTTTACAGACAGCCTCTTTTGCACTAGCAGTATACCCATTATAAGCAACCACACCAACAGCAGCTAAGATTCCTATAATAGCAACAACTACTAAAAGCTCTATTAGGGTAAAGCCTTTATCTCTCATTCTAAAAACGTATCATAAATGAGATAAATTTAAAGAATAAAGATATTTAAATTTTTAAAATAAAAAGCGTAAAGTAAAGTTGCTAAAATTAAAAAGGGACCAAAGGGTAGTTCTGACTTTAGTGATTTCGTCTTTCTAATTAAAGCGGGTAGAGCAAAGATTAATCCTAAGCAAGCTGCTAAAAATAAGATGATCGGTAAAGCAGTGTAACCAAATAAAAAACCAAACGCTGCCATAAGTTTTGCATCACCTAAACCCATACCCTCAATATTTTTTATTTTTTTATAAGCGTAAATGATTAACCAAATCATCATATATCCCAACAAACCTCCTATGAGAGATTCTTGCATATTTTGGTTTAGCGGAATGTTTAAGGGTTGTAAAAAATTTTTAAAAATACCTATGATGATCAGTAAGAAGTTTAAAGCGTCAGGAATAATAAAATGCTTCAGGTCAATAAAAAATATGACGATAAAAATAGACAAAAGCATTGCTAATAAAATTTGATCTAAAAATAAATCATATTGGAAAACAATTATTAAAAAACCTAATGCAGTTACGAGCTCTATTAAAAAATATTGTGAAGATATTTTTTTTTTACATTTTCTGCACTGTCCATTTAATAACCAATACGAGATAAGTGGAATATTGTCATACCATGCTATCTTTTTATTACAGCGCGGACAGTAAGATCTACCTGACCAAAAATTTATTTGTCTTGGTAATCTGTAAATACAAACATTAAGAAAACTGCCTACGACACTTCCTAGGATGAAAGACAGGATATAAACCACACTAAATTTTTATTTCAGCAGTGATTTGAATGAGGTATTGGTAGACATATTTTACTATGATTAAGCTATCCTGCAATGATAAGTGAAAATTAGGTGCATTAATAATAATCTCCATCATTTGAACAATTCCTTGAAAGATTGAATGTTTCTTTTTAAGGATTCAGGATTCAGAATGAAATATAATAAGAAAGGAAGTAAACCTGGAATCAAACCAAACCAAATCCATTCTTCCCAATTAAAACCTGAATATCTTCCTGGAGAAGACAAGCCATTAAACCACGTGAGATATCCAATGCCAGTTATCCACGAGAAAAATAAAATTAAAAAAATTTTTTTTGACATTTCTTTTTATATTCTTATTTTTGACAAAGTTTATCATTAAATAATAAAAATAAAATGAATAGATTTAAAAAAATCGTCGATGAAATCTCAAAAATGAGCATATTTGAGAAAAAAAATATCTCCGAAATCTCAGTAAATGAAATGTTAATCTTGGCAAAGTTTGAAAAGAAAAACACCATTTCAATTGAGGAACTACAAAAAGATTTTATTGGAGAATTTTTTTCAAGAGCCCAATTGTATCGATATATCCATAAACTTAAAAAGGATAATTTTATTAGAATTGCAAAAGATAATAAGCATTATTTAATTAGATCTTTTTAAAATTCTCAATAATAAAAATAATTGTACAATTAAAAATTGTAGAGTTTTTTTTAAAAAAAATTGATAAATCTCATACGTGAGAGCATTATTTTTAAATAATATATATATCTTTCTTATTTATATTTTCCTTAATGAATTTAATTATTTATTACTGAACTTTATAAATTTCATTTTTTCTTTTCAAGATCAAAAGTTTTTGTCTGCGTATATGATCTACCTTCCGCATGGCGTAAGAGTGATCGGATATCTTGTTGGTGGAATTAATATCTTACCGGGTTTGTTTTTAGCTCATTTATATTCTGCAATTAATTTTGTTAATTTTGCATCTAATGATTTTCTTTTTATTTTTGGATTATCTATTGGAGCTACGATTTGTGTCTTACTCGCTGTTTTATTGTTATACAGAAAAACTCAAGTTAAATTTTTCGATTTAAAATTGAAAAATATTTTATTGATCGTTATTTTAAGCAGTTTAATTAATAGTTACTTATCTTACTTTTTAAGAGTAATATTTAAGTTTGATTTTGGATTTGAACTTGAGACATTTTTATCACCTGAAATTCTTAAGTTTTTGACGGGAGATATAATAGGTGCTTTATTCTTATTTTTTTTAGTGACTGGTTTAAGAAAATTGAAAATTATTTAAATTGCTTAAACACTTTAATAGATAACTTTTCTAAATATTGTCAAAGCAAACAAAATTAAGTAAGAAGAAAATTTAATTATTTCAAGAATTTTTCAATTCATTATTCCGTTGTCGTCACACTCATAACGTTGCTTATTCCTATGATGACTGTTTTTATTATTCA
>VTPM01000079.1 GCA_008638125.1 Pelagibacteraceae bacterium | reverse complement strand
CCAGGGCTAATATTAGCTATTTATGCTCAAAAATATGAGTTTCACGTGAAATTATATGAAAAATCCAAGGTTAAATGCATATTTTTAGACAAAATATTAGGCATATTAAATTTGAAAAAAGTAAAGGTAATTTGTTCCAACGTAAGTAATGAATACATTGATTCAAATTATGTTATTTGCAGAGCTTTTCGAAAATTGGATTATATAATGAATATTTCACGTGAAAACGTAAAAGTTAACCACAAATTGATAATATTAAAGGGTAAAAATGCATTAGAGGAGATTAATATGCTTCAAATGAAGGAGCAATACAGATATGAGGTAAAAGATAGCATCACAGATAAAGAATCGAAAATTTTAATCTTTGATGTGAAGAAAAAATAATGAAAAAAATTATTGCAGTCATAAATCAAAAGGGTGGAGTAGGCAAAACAACAACGGTTGTTAATTTAGCAACAGCGTTAGCTCAGGAAGGAAAAAAAATTTTAGTAATTGATTTAGATCCACAAGGAAATGCCACTACTGGTCTAGGAAAAACTAACAGCGACATCGAAAAAAATGTTTATAAGATTATAATAGGTCAAAATAACCCATTAAATGTTATACAAGAGAGCTGTGTTAAAAACCTTGATTTAATTGGCTCAAACGTCAATTTATCAGGTTTAGAAGTTGAAACAGCAGATAATCCTAACCGTGCTTTCTTACTAAAAGAAATTTTAAATAAAAATGAAAATATTTTTTCAAGTTACGAAAATATTTTTATAGATTGTCCGCCATCTTTAAGTTTACTTACCATCATGTCACTCGTTGCAGCTGAAGAATTATTAGTTCCACTCCAAACAGAATTTTTTGCACTAGAGGGAATTACACAATTAGTAAAAACTATTGAGAGAATAAAAGAAAAGCTAAATCCAAAATTAGAAATAAGAGGAATTCTCTTAACGATGTTTGATAAAAGAAATAAATTATCAAACCAAGTTGATGAAGAAGCAAGAAAATATTTTAAAGATAAAGTTTACAAGACAGTCATACCAAGAAATGTCAGATTATCCGAAGCACCATCACACGGAGTACCATGTTTGGTTTATGATAAGTCATGTTTAGGTAGTCGTTCTTACATAAATTTAGCCAAAGAATTTTTAAGTCAAGAAAACAAAAGACAGGCAGGTATATAATGGCAGACAAAAAAAATAAAAAGGGATTAGGTAGAGGTTTGATGTCATTATTCGGAGATCAAGAAGTTAGTGCTCCTCAAACTGATCTTAAAACCGATTATTTATCAGTATCCATAAGCAATTTGGTGGCCAACAAATTCCAACCACGAACTTATTTTGATAAAGAAAAAATTGAAGAGTTAGCTCAATCAATAAAACAAAATGGGTTAATTCAACCAATTATAGTTAGACCACATTCAGAAGAAGGCGTTTATGAAATTATAGCTGGGGAGAGAAGGTGTATGGCAGCTCAAAACGCAGGCTTACACGAAGTACCAGTTGTTGTTTTAAAAATAAATGATGTTCAAGCTTTGGAATTAGCAATTGTTGAAAACATTCAAAGAGAAGATTTAAATGTTATAGAGGAAGCAAAGGGTTACGATCGATTAATGAAAGAATTTTCATATGATCATGAGAAGCTGGCTGACTTTATGGGTAAGAGCAGAAGTCATATTAGTAATACTCTAAGGCTACTAACATTGCCTGAAGAAGTTATTAAAATGGTAGATGAAGGAAAGTTAACTGCTGGCCAAGTAAGACCGCTAGTAGGCAGATATAACGCAAAAGAAATTGCTCTTTCTATTCTAAAAGAAAAGCTAAGTGCAAGATCTGTTGAAAATTTAGTAAAAAATCAAAAAGAATCAGAAGGCAAAAAAGGAACTTCAAAATCTAAAACTGACCCAAATGCATTATTAGCACAAAGGCAAATCGAAGAAAGCTTAGGTTTAAAAACAAAAGTTGTTTCAAGAAAAAATAATTCAGGAAAAATTATTGTTGAATTTAATAATTTAGATCAATTTGAGATGTTATCTAAAAGGCTTATTAAGAAATAATATTTTATTTAGCTATATCAATTAATAAGTTTTTAATTAAAACAGCATTATTAATTTGTGAGTTTTTTTTCATCAAAATTTCTGTTGTATTAATCTTCGTGTAAATTTCATTTAATTTCTTTAAACTTAAATTTCTTAGTTGACTTATAAACATTGGTTTATCTTTCCAAAAAATAGGCGGCTTGATATTGTCTAGCTCAGATGAGCTTTTGCTTTCATCTATGGTATTTTTGATATCAATTAATCTTTGAATTCTAAAACCTAAATTATTTAGGTAAAAAAAACATTCTTCGTTTAAAAGATCTATTTCTGACAAACTCTTATTAAGCTTACTTTTTTCTCCAGCTAAAGCCCTATCTCTAACTTCATCAAAATTAGTATTTTCTTTTTGATTTAATAAAGAAAATAATTTGTTTTTTTCTATGATTTTATCAGAAAAAAGTGTTTTAATTTTTTCAATTTCATTTTGGACTTCTTTTCTACTTGTATTGCAGTTAGAAATTATAAAATTACATATTTCACCTGTAAGACCTTTATATTCACTTAATTCATTTTTTATGTAATCTAATAAAGATCT
>VTPM01000034.1 GCA_008638125.1 Pelagibacteraceae bacterium | reverse complement strand
TCTGTATCTAAAAAAATTTCATTCATATTTTTTTATAAAATTTTTAACATTTTTTTTTAACAAAGCTAAAGAATTATTATTATGGATTGTATAATCACATTTTTGTTGTTTGAGCAAAGGAGACATTTGCCTTTTACTCAAAAGATTAAATAATGATTTACTCTTCTTTCTTGCCAAAAACCTTTTTAGTCTTACTTGTTTTTTAGCACCAACATAAACAAGGGTATTAAAATTTTTACCTAGCTTACTCTCTAGCAATAAAGGGATCTCAAAAATGACTAATTTATTTCTTTTCTTCAAATAAGATCTCATCTCCCTTCTAACAAGTGGATGAATGGTTTTCTCCAACTTTTTGAAATTATTCTTATTCTCTTTTAGTTTAACCTTTATTTGTTCTTTAATGTTTTCATTTTTATTTAAATTAAATTTTTTAATTAATTTTTGAATAAATTTCTTATTTTTATAAAGATTGGTTACTACTTGATCAGCGCTAAAAAGAGGGTATTTCTTTCCTGCCATTAATTTTGCTACAGTAGATTTTCCTGAAGCGATTGATCCAGTTATGCCAATACTTTTCATTATTTAATCAATCCTTGCATTTCTTTAATTAGAGCTTCGTCCACCTCTGGATTTACCTTGTTCCAAAGATAAAAAGCTTTTTGAGCCTGGTAAATTAGCATCTCGAGACCATTAAAGACTTTAATATTATTATCAATAAAGTGTTTCATTAGCTTTGTTTGTAATGGATTATAAACGACATCATAATAAACAAGACTTTTTTTAAATCCTGAAAATACATTCGAAAATTCCTCACCCCCTTTTGTACCAAGACTTGTTGCGTTAATTAACAAATCTACATCCTTAATTTTTTCATCGATTTTCTCCCAAGAAATAATATTTATAAATGAAAATTTTTTTTTAATTTCTTCTACTTTTTTTAAAGTCCTATTACTAACAAATATCTTGTTAATATTTGCTTTTTGTAAGGCATAGATAATAGACGGAGTAACTCCACCTGCTCCTAAAATTAGTGCTGATTGATTTTTTGAGCTTTCTAATTTTTTAATCAATGCACATTCAAGACCGAAAACGTCGGTGTTTTCCCCTACTAACTTATTTTTTTCATTTAAATATATAGTGTTAACCGAAGCAGTTTTTTCAGCATCATTAATCACTTCATCTAAAAAAGGAATGACCACATTTTTATATGGAATGGTTACATTTAATCCATCAAGCTCTTTGTTTCTAATTCTTTCTAATACACTCTTGATCTTCTCTTCAGGTGTTTCTAACAACGAATACTCAGCTGAAATTTTATACTTTTTATACCAATGATTATGTAAAGTTGGAGAAATAGAATGTGTGAGTGACTTTCCTAATAATGCAAATTTTTTCATTATGATAAAGTTTTAATATAATTGATAATCTGCTTGATTGGTAATCCCATAATCGAGTCTCTATCACCTTTAACGGAGCTAAAAAGTTCTAAGCCACCAGCTTCAATTTGATAAACACCATAAGCTAATAGTGTTTCGGTTTTAATTTTAGCTAAATACTCTTCTAGTTCTTTATCAGTCATGTTTTTCATTACTAGTTCTGAACTGTCCGTATAATTCCAGATCATTGCACCATTCTTAGAGATGCAGACTGAACTAATAAGATAATGTTTAGATCCGTTTAGTTTTTTTAAAATTGCTAAAGCCTCTTCTCTAGAATTGGGTTTGTTAATTATTTCATCATTTAAACTTACAACGCTATCAGCTCCTAGTACTAATTGGTCCGGGTTTTTGTTGCTTACTTTTATTGATTTTAATTCAGCAAGATTTTTTGAAATAAGCGTTGGATCTGCTCCTGCAGCTAATAATGAATCTTTAACCTGATCCTCATCAACACCAGATGGAATTACAGTGCAATCAAAGTTATTTTTTTCTAAAATCTCTTTTCTGACCCCGCTTTTAGAGGCTAAAATTATTTTCATTGTTTTTTTCTTTTTTTTATTTCAAGTATTTTAATTACAGAAGCAGCCGTTTCTTCTACCGATTTCCTCGTTACGTCAATCATTGGCCAACCATACTTTTTAAATAATTTTTTAGAGTTATCTATTTCATCTTTGATAAATTCTAAATCTGAATAATTTGGTATATTAACTTCTTTCATTATTTCTAGCCTGTTGGACCTAATATCAGACAATCGACTTGGTTCTACGGTTAAGCCTATTACACAAAAATTATCTGGTTCTTTCTTTAATACCTCTGGGATTTCTTGACCCGTAACCAGAGGGATATTCAAGGTTTTATAACCCCTATTTGCTAGATAAATTGATGTTGGAGTTTTACTCGTTCTACTAACACCAAGTAAAATTATATCTGCATTCCTAACGTCTTCTGTTTTCATACCATCGTCATGAGACATTGAAAATTGTATTGCTTCTATTCTCTTATAGTATTCGCTATCTAAAACGTGCTGTGCACTGGGTGTATGGGTTGCCTTCTGATTTAATAATTTAGAAAAATTTAAAATTAAGTTACCCAATATTCCAAAACATGGGATTTTTTTTTGCTCACAAATATGCGAGATATATTTAGCTAATTTGGTTTCTACAATTGTATAAAGAATAATAACGTTTTCTTTTTTTTTAGACTCTTCAATAATTTTATTTATTTGTTGTTCCGTTCTTATGAATACATATTCTTTTTTTTCATAATCAAAATTTGAAAACTGAGATTTTAATGCCAAAAATATTCTATCTAAAGTTTCACCGGTTGAATCCGAAACAAGGTTAATCTGGTATTTATGTCCCATATGTAAATCTGTTAATAAAAGTATTATAACTTGTGATTATACATTTGTTTATCAAAGCGAATAAATTCATACACATTAATTAACATATTCTTAACATTTTGCTCATTGTTAGTAATTAAAAACACAGTTTGGTTATTTTCTTAATAAATTTAAATTATGTAGATTCTATACTTTTTTTTAAACATCTGGCTGTGAGACAAACTGTTTAAAACTATGTATAACTATTTATTTCAGCAAACAACATGACCTATATCAAATAATATACTTTAAAAATTATTTTATTATTATGAGTAAATTAACAAACTGTTTATTAAAAAAAGATCCTTCTTGCAGACCAGTTTGGTTTATGAGACAAGCAGGTCGATACCTTCCTGAATTTAGAGAAATAAGACAAAAAAATAAAGATTTTATAAAACTTTGTTTAAACAGTAATTTAAGCTCAGAAATTACTCTTCAACCTATCCAAAGATTTAATTTAGATGCTGCTATAATTTTTTCTGATATTTTAATGGTTCCTTATGGATTAGGCCAAGAAGTTAAGTTTATTAAAGATGAAGGACCTATTTTATCTCCATTTAATTTAGAAATATTTAAAAAAAATAATTTTGATAAATTTAAAGATAAACTTAATCCAATTTATGAAGCCATTAAATTAACTAGAAAAAACCTTGATAAACAAAAATCATTAATAGGTTTCATAGGTGCTCCCTGGACTTTGATAGTTTATATGTTTGGCTTAAAGAAAAACAAAGAAGAACTAGATTTAAATATTTTAAAACAAAAAGAAGAAGAAATTAGAGAAACAATTAATTTACTTATTGAATATCTTTGTTTGCATATTGAATTACAGTTTAAGGCGGGTGCCGAAGTCATACAAATATTTGACTCTTGGGCAGGACTAATACCTGAGGCAAAACTTTCTGATTATTGTTTTGAGCCTAATAAAAAGATTGTTCAGTTTTGTAAAAATAATAAAATCCCAGTTATTTGTTTTCCAAGAAATTTAAATAAAAATTATCTAAAGTTTGCTGATATTGTAAAGCCAGATTGTTTAAGCCTTGATTATAAAATTGATCCAACATGGGCAAAAGAAAATTTAAAAAATTATTGTTTACAGGGGGGAATGGATCCAAAAATATTATTTGAAAAAGAAGACATAATTTTTAAAGAAGTAGATAAATATTTAACTATTTTTAAAGATCGTCCTTATATTTTTAATTTAGGACATGGTTTATTGCCACAAACAAATCCTGATGTGTTACAAAAAGTTATAGAAAGAGTTAATAATTTTAAATGAAAAAAGCAGTCATATTATTTAATCTAGGTGGCCCAGATAGTTTGGAGGCAGTTGAGCCTTTCTTGTTTAACCTATTTAATGATCCGGCCATAATAAGCTTACCTACTTTTCTGAGATATCCTTTGGCTAAATTAATTTCAAAAAGAAGAGCGCCAATCGCTAAAGGCATTTATTCTGAAATGGGAGGAAAATCTCCAATTTTAGAACAAACCCAAAGCCAGGCCGATGCAATTGAAGAAAGCTTAAAGGAAGAAAATGATGAATATAAATGCTTTATAGTAATGAGATGCTGGAACCCCAGAGCAACAGAAACCATTAAAAAAGTTAAAGAATTTAATCCTGGTCAAATTATTTTACTTCCCCTTTATCCGCAGTTTTCTAATGCAACATCAGGGTCTTCCATCAACGAATGGTTAGATGTTTGTAAAAAAGAAGATCTAAATACTGAAACAAAGATTATTTGTTGTTATCCGAACGAAAAAGATTTTGTCTTATCTTACTCAAATCTTATTAAAGAAAAAATAATTAAAGAGAAATTAAATGAAACAACATTAATTTTTTCAGCACACGGCTTACCAGAAAATAAAATTAAGCAAGGAGATCCCTACCAATCACAAGTCGAAAGCACCGTTGATGCTTTGGTAAAACATTTGTCTATTCCTGGTTTAAATTACATTTTGAGCTATCAAAGTAGAGTTGGGCCACTTAAATGGATAGGGCCCTCAACAGACGATGTCATCAAAGAAGAGTCTAAAAAAAATAAAATTATAATTGTTGTTCCTGTTGCCTTTGTTTCAGAACATTCTGAAACTTTAGTAGAGCTTGATATAGAATACAGTAAACTTGCTAAAGAGAATGGTTCTAAGCAATATATTCGAGTGCCTACTGTCACCATAGAAAAGAATTTCATCAATTCATTAAAATCAAGTATTTTAGCAGCAAGCAAAGGAGAAAGGTTCACCTCTTCTTTAAGGTGTGCAGAAAAATTTAAAAAATGTCCAAGATTACAAAAATATAATTAAATGAATTATTATTTATTGTTTAAAGCTTTACATTTAATAGCAGTTATTTCGTGGATGGCAGGTTTATTGTATCTTCCAAGACTTTATGTTTATCACTCAGAGACAAAAGATAATCAGGATAAAATTGAAACCTTTAAAACGATGGAAAAAAGGCTTTTCTTTTACATCATGAATCCGGCAATGTTTTTGTCTTGGTTATTTGGAATTCTATTAATTCATAGCATTGGATTTGAAAATTTTAGTTATTTATGGCTTCAGTTAAAATCTGTAATGGTGGTGCTTTTAACTTTTTATCATTTTTTCCTGTTTAAATGTTTGAAGAATTTTAGTTTAGATATCAATAATCACTCATCTAGATTTTATAGAATACTCAATGAGGTGCCTACGGTGCTTTTAATAGGCATTATATTTGTTGTTGTTTTTAAGCCTTTATAGGGCTTGAAATCCTGCAAAAAACACATATATTTAAATAACTTTCCTCAAGAACCAAACAATCATTTATGAACCTACAAGAATTAAAAAAAAGAAACCCTGCAGAGCTTATTTCGCAAGCTGAAAAACTTGGTATTGAAAATCCAAGCACATTAAGAAAACAAGAAATCTTATTTGCTATATTAAAAAAATTAGCTGAAAAAAATGAACAAATCACAGGCGCTGGTGTTTTAGAAGTTTTACAAGATGGTTTTGGTTTCCTAAGAGCGATGGAGTCAAACTACTTACCAGGTCCAGATGATATTTACGTAAGCCCTAGTCAAATTAGAAGATTTGGTTTGAGAACAGGAGATTCAGTTGAGGGAGAAATTAGATCACCAAAAGATGCAGAAAGATATTTTGCATTACTACAAGTAAATAAAATTAATTTTGAAGATCCTGAAAAAGGAAGAAATAAAATTGCTTTTGACAACTTAACTCCGCTTTATCCAAACGAGAGAATTAAATTAGAAATAGAGTCCACAAAAGTTGAAAAGAAACCAGATAATACAGCTAGACTAATCGATTTAGTAAGTCCAATTGGAAAAGGTCAAAGAGCATTGATTGTTTCCCCACCAAGAGCTGGTAAAACTATAATTCTACAAAATATTGCACAATCAATTACAACTAATCACCCAGAGTGTTATTTAATCGTACTTTTGATTGATGAGCGACCTGAAGAAGTAACGGATATGCAACGTTCAGTAAAAGGTGAGGTGGTAAGCTCTACATTTGATGAGCCAGCATCTAGACACGTAGCTGTTGCTGAAATGGTTATTGAAAAAGCTAAAAGATTAGTTGAACACAAAAAAGATGTAGTAATTTTATTAGATTCCATTACTCGATTAGGAAGAGCTTATAACGCTGTAATTCCAAGCTCAGGAAAAGTACTAACTGGTGGTGTGGATGCAAATGCGCTTCAGCGACCAAAAAGATTCTTTGGAGCAGCTAGAAATGTTGAAGAAGGCGGTTCTTTAACCATTATATCTACAGCTTTAATTGATACTGGTTCAAGAATGGATGAAGTAATTTTCGAAGAGTTTAAAGGAACGGGTAACTGCGAATTAATTTTAGATAGAAAAGTTGCTGATAAACGAATTTACCCAGCTCTTGATATAACAAGATCAGGAACTAGAAGAGAAGAACTTCTTTTTGAAAAAGATGAGCTTTCTAAAATGAATGTTCTTAGAAGAATTATTAGTCCAATGGGAACCATGGATGGAATAGAGTTTTTAATCTCTAAACTTAAAAACACAAAGAACAATGCAGATTTCTTTGATTCCATGAATAAAACAAGTTAGTTTTTTAAATCAATATTAATCTTCTGTGCTATCTTTTAGTAAATGAATATTTACGCTTTATCATCTGGCAGAGGACCTTCCGGTATAGCAATTATAAGATTGTCAGGTAAAGATACATTAAAAATTTGCCAGGTAATTACGAAAGAAAATATAATTAAAAATAAAGAAGTTAATCTTTTTAAGTTTTATGATCCCTCAACTAATAATTTAATAGACGAAGGCCTGTTGTTATTTTTTCAATCACCAAATAGTTATACAGGTGATGATTTAGCTGAATTTCATATCCATGGAAGCAATGCAGTTATTAGTTTGTTCTTAGATGTTTTAAGCAAGCAAGCAAATTGTAGAATGGCAGAACCTGGCGAGTTTACAAAAATTGCATTTCAAAATAATAAAATTGATCTTCTAGAAGCTGAAAGTATTGGAGATCTCATTCATTCTGAAACAGAACTTCAAAGACAACAAGCATTAAGGTTTATCCAAGGAAATGCATCAAATTATTATAATTCTCTTAGAGATAAATTAATTAAATCGCTTGCTTATATTGAGGCAAAAATCGACTTTGCCGAAGATGATATTCCAGACACTGTTCTAAAAGATGTGCACACAGCTATAGAAGAAATTTATAAAGAGATTAAAAAAACCTTAGAAGATCAAAGGGTAGGCGAAAAAATAAGAGAAGGATTTAAGGTTTCGATTATAGGCGAGGTTAATGCTGGTAAATCGTCTTTACTAAATCTTTTGTCAAAAAGGAATGCCGCTATTGTTTCTGAAGAGAAAGGAACCACTAGGGACATTATTGAAGTTTATTTAAATTTAGATGGTTATCCAGTTATTCTAGCAGATACCGCTGGTATTAGAGAGTCTGAAAACAACATAGAAAAAAAAGGTATTGAGCTTGCTATAAATCGATCAAAAGAATCAGATTTAAATTTAATTATTATTGATAACTCATCTAAGCAAGTAGATAAGAAAATTTTAGATTTAATTAATCAGGACTCAATTGTGGTTTTAAATAAATCAGACGTTAGTAATGATAATTCTGGGGAATATAAAAATAATGGAATTTTAATTTCAGTTAAAAACAACAAGAACATAGATAAATTAATAGATTTAATTAAAGATAAACTAAGCAAGAAAATTATTGATACTAAAAATATTTTAGTATCACGTGAAAGACATAGAAATAAATTAAATTTATGCTTATTGGAGTTAGAAAAGTTTCTTGAGAAAAAACAATCTAAAGAAATAGAATTAGCTGCTGAAGATTTAAGAATGGCTACTAGACACTTAGGAGCCATAATTGGGAAAGTGGATGTTGAAGAAATACTAGGCTCTATCTTTAAAGATTTTTGCATCGGCAAATAGCAAAATAATTTCTTGTAAAATTCTATTAGAGGCATACATTAAACTCATGGATAAGATGAGCTATGATGTAGTCGTTATAGGTGGTGGGCATGCTGGTTGCGAGGCAGCAGCAGCATCCGCTAGAATAGGCGTAAATACTGCTCTTTTTACACATAAAATTGAGACCATAGGTGAGATGTCGTGTAATCCAGCTATTGGTGGATTAGGTAAGGGTCATCTAGTTAGAGAAATTGATGCCTTAGATGGTGTGATGGGTGTAGTTACTGACAAATCTGGAATACAGTTCAGACTTTTAAATAGAAGCAGAGGTCCAGCTGTAAGAGGTCCTCGTACTCAATCAGACAGAGCTCTTTACAAAGAGCATATGCAAAAATTATTATTAAATTATCCCAATCTAACTGTAGTTGGAGATCCTGTTGTTAAATTTATTTTTGATGGAAATAAAATTATTGGATTTGAATGCGCAAGTGGAAAAAATGTTTCTTGCAAACAACTAGTCTTAACTACTGGAACTTTTCTAAACGGTTTAATACATATTGGTGAAAAACAAATACCAGCTGGAAGGTATAATGAAAAACCTTCAACAGGTTTAAGTGAACAATTAGCTAAACACAATATTACTCTTGGAAGGTTAAAAACAGGAACACCTCCTAGATTGGATGGCACGACAATTAATTATAAAGAAATAGAGCAACAATTTGCAGATAAGGATCCTTATTTTTTTTCATTCCTTACGACCAAGCTAGAGAATAAACAAATCTCTTGCGGTGTTACTCATACTAATAATGAAGTTCATAAAATCATAAGTGATAACATTCACTTAAGTGCTATGTATTCTGGAAATATCAAAGGTGTAGGACCAAGGTACTGTCCTTCCATAGAAGACAAGATAGTTAAATTTAAAGAGAAAGGACAACATCAAATATTTTTAGAACCAGAGGGATTAAAGGACAATACTGTTTACCCAAATGGTATATCTACTTCACTTCCAGAGGACGTTCAGCTTAAAATATTAAGTAAAATCAAGGGTTTAGAGGATGTTAAAATGATCAGAGCAGGGTATGCAATCGAGTATGATTATGTAGATCCAAGAGAGCTTAAACCAACTTTGGAGACAAAAAAAATTCAATCATTATTTCTTGCTGGTCAAATTAATGGAACCACTGGATATGAGGAAGCAGCAGCTCAAGGTTTAATTGCTGGAGCAAATGCTGCTTTAAAAATTAAAAATGAAAATGAATTTATTTTAGACAGATCTGAATCATACATCGGAGTTATGATTGATGATTTAATTACGAAAGGTGTTTCAGAACCTTATAGAATGTTTACTTCAAGAGCTGAGTACAGATTATCTTTAAGAGCAGATAATGCAGACCAAAGATTAAGTCCACTTGGAATAAAAATTAATTTAGTTAAAAAATTAAGAGAAGAAATTTTTTTAGATAAACAAAAAAAATTAGTTCAAGTTTTTGATTCTTTAAACAGCAAATCTATTTCACCTAACGCTGCTGCTAAATATTCTATAAAAATTTCTAAGGATGGAGTAAAAAGAACGGGTATAGAAGTGTTAGGATTAAAAGATGTTACAATTGATCAGCTAAGAAAAATATGGGTTGATATACCCCAATATGATAAATTTATTGATGAACAAGTAGAAATAGATGCACATTATTCAGGCTATTTAAAAAGGCAGACTCACGATATAGAAGCTTTTAAGAAAGATGAGTCGATAATAATCCCTGATGATATTAACTATGAAATTTTTAGTGGTCTTTCTAAAGAAATTAAATCTAAACTCACTCAAATTAAACCAAAAACCCTAGGCCAAGCTCTTAGAATAGATGGTGTTACTCCAGCCGCAGCTATTATTCTTTTAGGTTATATAAAGAAAAGCAGATATAAAGCATCTGCTTAATGAATAAAGA
>VTPM01000078.1 GCA_008638125.1 Pelagibacteraceae bacterium | reverse complement strand
ATTTTTCCTGCACAAAATTCTTCTATGTTTCCCCTATGAACTGTTAAATCTGGATTGGTACAAATTAAGACCTTTGAAGTATGTTTTTCTAGTAAATTTTTATAATAATTTAGATCATCTTCTTGATCATCAAACAATCCTGTACATAAAATAAAATTAGATTTTTCTAATTCAGACTTATTTTCTTTAATTTTATCAAATACCATTTCATCTCTTGCTGGGCCTAAATGATAAAAATGTTTCCCATATTTATGATTTTGCAGAGCTATCATTGCGGCTTCACCGGAGGTTAATACATTTTCCATAAATCTTTCTTCCATTTTTAATTTACGTAAAAATTTCCTTACTTCATTGCTTGGTCTTGGAGCATTAGACAAGAAGATAACTTTTTTTTGATTTTTTATTAAATGGTCGACAGATTCTACAGCTTTAGGATTAAGCTTAACCCCATCATGCATAACACCCCATAAATCAATGATAAATGTGCTATAAGAATTAAATATTTCTTCTAGATGATTAAGTTTTTTCAATGTAGAAAGCTCCTGTCTTAAAGCTTATAGAAAAATTAACAAAATATAGCAATATAAGCGATTTTTTGGCGGTGCACCCTTTAATGGTGTACTTGAAATTTTAGGAAAACACACCATATCAAGCGTACATACAAATTTGAAGGAGTATAAAATATGAAATTTAGACCTTTACATGACCGAGTATTAATCAAAGTACTTGATAGTGAAGCAAAAACAGCAGGTGGAATTATTATTCCAGACACTGCAAAAGAAAAACCTCAAGAAGGTGAAGTCGTAGCTGTAGGACCAGGAGCTAAAACAGAAGACGGAAAATTAATCCCAATGGATGTTAAAGTTGGTGATATCGTTCTTTTTGGAAAATGGTCTGGTACTGAAGTTAAGATCGATAACAAAGAATACAGCATTATGAAAGAATCCGACATTATGGGAATTTCAAAAGGCAAATAAGTAGAGATCAAAAAAGGAGATCAAAATGGCAAAAGTAATTAAATTTGGAACTGAAGCACGAGCTAAAATGCTTAATGGCGTAGATATTTTAGCAAATGCTGTCAAAGTAACACTTGGACCTAAAGGTCGAAATGTTGTTATGGACAAATCTTATGGAGCTCCAAGAACAACTAAAGATGGTGTTTCTGTAGCTAAAGAAATTGAGCTTGAAGATAAATTTGAGAATATGGGTGCTCAGATGGTTAAAGAAGTTGCTAGCAAGACTAATGAGAACGCTGGTGATGGAACAACTACTGCAACTATTCTTACTCAAGCGATAGTTAAAGAAGGATTAAAATACGTAACTGCTGGAATGAATCCAATGGATCTAAAACGTGGGATTGATAAAGCAGTAGAATTTGTAATCGACAAATTAAAAACAAGTTCAAAAAAAGTAAAAACTAATGAAGAAGTTGCGCAAGTTGGTACAATTTCTGCAAATGGTGAAAAATCAATTGGAGACATGATTTCAAAAGCTATGCAAAAAGTAGGTAATGAAGGCGTGATCACAGTTGAAGAAGCTAAAGGTTTTGAAACTGAACTTGATGTAGTTGAAGGAATGCAATTTGATAGAGGTTATTTATCTCCATACTTTGTAACTAACACTGATAAAATGATAACAGAGTTAGAAAATCCTTTGGTTCTTTTAGTAGAAAAAAAATTAGCAAACTTACAAGACATGGTACCTTTACTTGAAGCAGTTGTTCAAGCAGGCAGACCTTTAATGATTATTGCTGAAGATGTAGAGGGCGAAGCTCTTGCAACTTTAGTTGTAAACAAATTAAGAGGTGGTCTAAAAGTTGTAGCAGTTAAAGCACCAGGATTTGGTGACAGAAGAAAAGCTATGCTTGAAGATATTGCGATTTTAACAGGTGGCCAAGTAATCTCTGAAGATCTAGGAATCAAACTAGAAAATGTAAAAATAGGAGACTTGGGATCTTGTAAAAAAGTTAAAATTGATAAAGAAAATAGCACTATCGTAAGTGGAGATGGTAAAAAAGCTGACATTGAAGCTAGATGTAACCAAATCAGAAAAGAAATCACTGAAACAACATCTGATTACGATAAAGAAAAACTTCAAGAAAGATTAGCTAAACTTGCTGGAGGAGTTGCCGTGATTAAAGTTGGCGGTGCCACAGAAGTAGAAGTTAAAGAGAGAAAAGATAGAGTTGAAGATGCATTGAACGCAACAAGAGCTGCAGTTGAAGAAGGTGTAGTAATTGGTGGTGGATGTGCTCTACTTTATGCTTCTCTTAAATTAGACGAAGTTAAAGTTAAAGGCGATGATCAAAAAGCTGGTGTAGAGATTGTTAAAAAAGCTCTGCAAGCTCCTATCAGACAAATTACAGCTAATGCTGGTGTTGATGGTGCGGTTATCGTTGGAAAACTTGTAGAAGGAAATAAACCTACTCAAGGTTACGATGCTCAAAGCGAAGAGTATTGTGACATGTTTGCTAAAGGAATTATCGATCCTACTAAAGTTGTAAGATCAGCATTGCAAGATGCTGCTTCAATTGCAGGATTGTTAATTACAACTGAAGCAATGATCGCTGACAAACCTGAAGAAAAAGATGCTGCTGGTGGTGGAATGCCTGGTGGTATGGGTGGTATGGGCGGAATGGGTGGTATGGGCGGAATGGGAATGTAA
>VTPM01000077.1 GCA_008638125.1 Pelagibacteraceae bacterium | reverse complement strand
TTAACTCTTCCTCTAATCTTCTTTTCTACCGAGATAACACTAATTTCTTTGTCTAAAAGTTCATTTATTTTTTCTAGTCTCTTTCTTAAGTCAATTATTTCCAGGAGTTCTTGTTTTTCAAAAATTTGAATATTCAAATTTGAAGCAATATTATCTGCAATCTGACTTGGGTCTTTTAATTTTTTAATACTATTGATTGAGTCTGATAAATCTCTTTTATTTAAAATTAAAAGCTTTTCAAATTTTTTAACTAAACTTAATGCATATAAATCTGACTCTTTTGTTTTGTTCGTGTCTTCTGTAACTTCAACGCTTGCACTTAAAAAATTTGACTCTTCTTTTCTTATCTCGAGAATTTTAACTCTTTTTTCTCCCTCTACTAAAACCTTTACTGTGCCATCTGGTAATTTTAATAATTGCAAAACTTTACTTAAACAACCATAGCCATAAATGTCTTTGTTTTCTGGCTCGTCAATTTCAGAATTTTTTTGAGAAACAAGCACAATGGACTTGTCTGTTTTCATCACCTCCTGAAGAGCTTTTATAGATTTTTCTCTTCCTACAAAGAGAGGAACAACCATAGAAGGAAAAACAACTATGTCTCTTAGCGGTAATAATGGCTTAGTGTTTATTGTAACCATATCTATTTATATGGTACTTAAATATAAAATATCAAGTAAGTTATTTATCTTATGCCGCAGATGTTGATTGTTTTTTTCCGTAGGTAATGACGGGATCAGTGTTTCCCAAAACAGAAGATTTATCTACAGTTACTTTTACTACGTTTTCAAGTTCAGGTAATTCAAACATCGTTTTTAGTAAAATACTCTCTAATATAGATCTCAGTCCTCTAGCTCCAGTTTTTTTGCTAATAGCTTTTTTAGCTATTTCATTTAGTGCATCGTCTTGGAATTCTAGCTCTACATTTTCAAATTCAAAAAGCTTTTGATATTGTTTTGTTAAAGAATTTTTTGGTTCTCTTAAAATTTTTATTAATGATTTTTCGTCTAAATCATCTAAAGTAGCCACGATTGGCATCCTTCCAATAAATTCTGGGATTAAACCATATTTAATTAAATCTTCAGGCTCTAAATTTTTTAATGTTTCAGAAAGTTTTTTATCTTCTTTATTTTCAACTTTTGCACCAAAACCAATTGAGGTTCCTTTTCCTCTCATTCCGATTATTTTATCTAAACCAGCAAAGGCTCCACCACATATAAAAAGTATATTCGTTGTATCAACTTGTAAAAACTCTTGTTGTGGATGCTTTCTTCCACCTTGTGGCGGCACACTAGCAACTGTGCCTTCCATTATTTTTAATAAAGCTTGTTGCACACCCTCACCAGAAACGTCTCTCGTAATTGAAGGGTTTTCAGATTTTCTACTAATTTTATCGACTTCATCTATGTAAACTATTCCTCGCTGAGCTTTTTCAACATTATAATCAGCTGCTTGAAGTAATTTTAAAATAATATTTTCAACATCTTCTCCAACATAACCTGCCTCAGTTAAAGTAGTTGCGTCAGCCATAGTAAAAGGCACGTCTAATATTCTTGCTAATGTTTGAGCTAAAAGAGTTTTTCCGCATCCAGTTGGCCCTACTAGAAGTATATTAGACTTTGAAAGCTCAACGTCTTTATTATTCTTAGTTTCATGATTTAATCTTTTGTAATGATTGTGAACAGCTACTGATAAAACTTCTTTAGCTAATTTTTGTCCAATCACATAATCATCTAAAACCTTACAAATTTCTTTTGGAGTTGGAACACCGTCTTGATGTTTTATCAAAGAAGTTTTGTTTTCTTCCTTAATAATATCCATACATAGTTCAACACATTCGTCACAAATAAATACTGTTGGTCCTGCAATTAATTTTCTTACTTCATGCTGACTTTTTCCGCAGAAAGAACAATAAAGAATGTTTTTGTTATTTTTTTCACTCATAACGAATCAATGTTTAAGTTTTAAATGAGTGGATTCTTGATAGCAAGCAGAAGTTGTGTTGGAAGCTATATCTTGTGTACTATTTTCTTTTTTCCACAACAGAGTCTATTAAACCAAATTTTTTTGCTTCTTCTGCTGTCATAAAATTATCTCTCTCAAGAGCTGTTGCTATTTCTTCAACCGACTTGCCCGTGTGTTTCGCGTATATTTTATTGAGTCTACCTTTCAGTAATAAAATTTCTTTTGCATGTATTTCAATGTCTGTTGCTTGACCTTGAAAACCAGCAGATGGTTGGTGAACCATTATTCTAGAATTAGGTAATGAAAATCTTTTTCCTTTTTCTCCTGCAGCTAGTAAAAAAGAACCCATTGAAGATGCTTGACCTATGCATAATGTCGAAACAGGTGAATTTATATACTGCATAGTGTCATAAATTCCTAAACCAGCTGTAACTAAACCACCTGGACTATTTATATAAAATGAAATTTCTTTTTTTGGATCCTCAGACTCAAGAAAAAGTAATTGAGCGGTTACTAAAGAAGCTACATTATCATTCACTGGCCCAACTAAAAAAACAATTCTTTCTTTTAACAATCTTGAATAAATGTCATATGCCCTCTCTCCTTTACTGGTCTGTTCAACAACCATTGGAATGAGGCTATTTAGATGTTCTTCGATTCGGCTCATAAGAAAATTTATATAATGTATGCTTACTTTTTACTAACTTTTTTTA
>VTPM01000033.1 GCA_008638125.1 Pelagibacteraceae bacterium | reverse complement strand
AAAAATACAACCTAAGTTATAAAAAGTACACATTCAATTAGCCTTATTATGCCTATTTTTTCTAATCAAAACATAAATAAAAAGGCCACCTAAAATTAAAAATAAGTAAGGTAAAACCCACAAGAAAAAGTTTTTTTTATTAAAAGGGGGATTATAAACGATCCATTCACCATATTTACTAATTAAAAACTCATAGATTTCATCAGCTGACTTTCCTTCTTTAACTTGATCTTGCACAACCAATTTTAAGGTTGAAGCAAAATCAGAATTTGAATCAGCAACTGATTGTCCTTGGCAAACCAAGCATCTTAAATTTTTATAAATTTCAGTTAAATTATTATTGTTTTCGTTTGCCTCTACTGAAACAAAAAATAAAAAAAAAATTGTTATAAGTCTTTTTAAATTCATTTAAGGTTTTCTAAAATTTCTTCATAAATTTGTTGGTTAATCGGGCCAATGACTTTTTTAATAACAATTAATTTATCATTCACTATAATAGATTCTGGAATACCATAAATACCAAAAGAAATAGAAGCTTTGCCATCTACGTCTTGAGCAACAAATTCATAGGGGTTTCCAAGCTCATTTAAAAACTGAAGAGCGTTTTCTTTTTTATCTTTAAAATTTACACCAACAATTTTAATTCCATTATTAGAAAGATTTAATAAATATTTATGTTCTATCCGACATGGCGCGCACCAAGAAGCAAAAAAATTAATTATGGTAAATTTATTATTTTTTAAATAATTTTCTGTAATAGTATCTTCGTTGTTAATTGAAGGTAAATTAAAACTGCTTAAATTAGTGCCAACCAAACTCTTAGTGTTATAACTATTATCTTTTTGCAAACCTAACCAAAAAACTATTAAGAGAAAAAAAACAATTACAAATGTAATAATTTTATAAAAACTAATTTTCATTTCTTCTATTTAACAATTGTAAAAACCCACCAAGAACGATTGTGAGTGCTGAAATCCAAATCCAAATCATAAAGGGTTTGTTTTGAAATTTAATATTGTAAAAATCTGATCGAGATATATTGCTCATCGTCAAATATAAATCAGATGATATCCTTGTTTTAATGGCCGCCTCATAAGTCAAGGTTTCTGGATTTGCATAAATTCTAATCTCAGGGTTTAACGATTGGGTGGTATCATTTTTTATATTTTTAACTCTAAAATTACCTATGACTGCTTTATAGTTCTTTTCTTCCTTGAGTTTAATATCATCAAAAAAAATTTCGTAATGAGAAAATTTTTTTTCTTCACCCACCTTTAAATTAAAATCATCTTCTAAAGAGTATTGATGATTAATACCTATAAATAAAACCATCATGCCAAAACCTAGATGTGAAATAATTCTAGGTAAATTATATTTAATTTTTTTTTGTAGTACTTTTTTTAATTCTATTAGTGAATAAAAAATTAAAAATATAGAAGAAATAAATATTAAGTTAGTTAAAAAACTGTAGCTACCAAATATAAAAAATATAAATAAATTTACACCTACAGCTCCTAAAATTAAAATTATTAACTTAGTGGAAAAAAATTTATTTGAATTAATCCAATTAAACTGAGGTCCAAAAACCATCAATAAAAGCAAAGGAATAACAAGAGGAATAATTACTATATTATAAAATGGTGGCCCAACAGATATTTTTACATCTGTCAAAACATCTAAAAAAATTGGATAGAGCGTACCAATAAAAACGGTAACTAAAAAAAATGTCATAAACCAATTATTAATTAAAATAAAAGTTTCTTTGCTCTTAAAATTAAAACTATAATTCTCTTTTTTATAAAATTTAAAAAAAATAAGTAAGGATGATAAAATCATCAAAGACAAGAATATAAGTATATAAATACCTCGCGCTGGATCACTTGCAAATGTGTGAACCGAATTTAAAATTCCTGATCTAACTAAAAAAGTTCCAGTAACACTTAAAATAAAAGTTAATAAACAAAGTATTATAACCCAGCTGTATAGATTATCTCTCTTCTCCAAAACCATTACAGAATGCATTAGTGCTGTAATCGCGAACCAAGGAAGCAACGAAGCGTTTTCAACAGGATCCCAAAACCAAAAGCCTCCCCAACCTAATTCATAGTAAGCCCAAATAGACCCAACTATTATGCCTAGAGTTTGGAAACACCAAGAAATAAGAACCCAAGATTTAATAGATAAAGCAAAAGATTTGCCCCTGTAGTTTGCAAGCATTGATGCCATAGCAGCAGAAAAATATATCGAACATCCTACAAAGCCTAAATAAAGTAGCGGAGGATGTATTGCTAAAGCGGGATCCTGTAAAATTGGATTTAGCCCTAAGCCTTCTGATGGCACAGGCTCTAAAGCACTAAATGGATTAGAATTTTTTAATAAAAAAATAACAAAACCTAAAATTAACAAATTTTGAATAATTAAAGTTAATAACCTAAATTTTTTTAAATGATTAAAATTAAAAATTAAAAAAAAATAAGAAAATATAACTAAAATATTTATCCAAAGTAAAAGGCTACCCTCATGATTTCCCCAGGCTCCTGCAATCTTATAAAAAAGTGGTTTCGCTGAGTGAGAGTTTTCATAAACATTAATTAAAGAAAAATCAGAATTAATAAATGCTACTATTAAAACTAAAAAACTTGATATGGCAAAGGTGCTTTGAAACAAACTTAATTGATAAATACTATTGCTAATTTTTTGTGAGCTTATTTTTAATTCTAAATACGATTTATAAATAATGGTCAATGATAAGACCATCACGAGAAATATTAATAAATGACCGGTATTATTTAGCATTAGAATTATTCATTATTTTTTTTATTTCTGGAGGCATATAATTTTCATCATGTTTTGCTAAAATTCTATCAGCTTCAAAAAATGATTTATCTTTTAATTTACCTTCAGCTACTACACCCTTCTCTTCAGCAAAAAGATTAGGAACGGTTCCAGAGAAATTAACTATAATTTCATTGTTAAAATCAGTTACAATAAACTGAATATTATTTTCACTTATTTTAATTGAGTTTTTTTTTACCATTCCTCCAATCCTCATTTTCTTTCCAGTAACAACATCTTCTGATTGTTTAATCTCGGTTGGAGAAGAGAAATATAAAATATTTTTATCCAGAGATTGGATGATAAAAAAAATTGCTACTAAGGTGATTAAAGCAACAGTGGTTAAAAATATTATTCTATTTTTAACTTTTGACGAAAGCATTTAAAATGCTTCTAGTTTGATTTTGTGCTAGTCGCTAAAATTTGTTGTGCAATTTTAGAATTTTCAATCACTTTACTTTTTTCTTCTAACGTTAAGGCTTGAAGCTCAGCTAAAAACTCTTGTTCATATTTTTTAAGAGTTTTTTTAGTTCTAAAATAAACAACTGCACATGAAATCATTACAGCACTAAACGATGCCCATACATAAAGTCCGTAACCATTCATTGATAAAAAATCTGCAATCATATTCTTTTAATGTTTTTTTTCTTTATTCTAATGATTTCTGTTTTGTATTTCATTAGAAAAATTAACGCAGCATATAACAAGAAAACCAACAACATTAACAATAATGGAACTAACATAGCACTATGAATAGAACTCGAACCTGAGATTTTAATGCTGGCCGGTTGATGAAGTGTATTCCACCAATCTACAGAGTATTTAATTATTGGAATATTAATAGATCCTACAATTGCAATTATAGAAGATACCTTAATTGTAGTTTCCTCATTATTTATAAGTTTAAAAGACAAAATATAAAAAACATAAAACAGCATTAAAATTAACATCGATGTTAGTCTTGCATCCCATGCCCACCATGTACCCCATGTTGGTTGGCCCCATAGCGACCCAGTTACAATTGCCAAGGATGTAAATAACAATCCAATGGGAGCAATGCTTTTATTTATAAAATAAAAATTTTTTATTTTAAAAATAAAATTTAATATTGATAAAAGTGTAATAACTGAAAAACTTGCTAAACCAAGCCAAGCTGAAGGAACGTGGACATACATAATCCGCACTGAGTCTCCTTGAATGTAATCGGGTGGAGATAAAACCAAAGCAAAAGTTAAACCAATAATCAGAATTAGAAAAAAAATTGAATTAATAAATTTAATTAATTTTTGGATAAAAGAATAAATATTGCTCGCTGAAAAAAATTTAAACATTGTACGTGGTACAATTATAATAGTTCTGCTTTTATGGAAAGATGCTTGTTTTGCCTAATTGAGAAATGAGGGAGTTAAAGAGGTAAAATTATTCTCAATTAGGCATTAACAATTATAAAGATATTATGACTCTATGTTTTAGATTTGATCTAATATTGTTGGATTTGTGGCGAAAGAAGATATTTTAGTTTGAAAGCTTTAGATAATTAGAGCCTTTTTTGCCTACAAATATTTCATCAATTAAGGGATGCTTAACTGGCTGTTTAGATTTATCTATAAGAAGGTTTTGCTCAGAGACATAGGCTTCATAAGTCACGTCATTACTCTCAGCAAGCAAATGATAAAAAGGTTGGTCTTTTCGAGGTCTCACATCTTTTGGTATAGATTGATACCACTCCTCTGAATTATTAAATTCAAAATCCACATCGTAAATCACTCCACGAAAATCAAAATGTTTATGCTTAACGATGGTTCCGATTGAAAACTTTGCAACGTTTGCAGCCATTGATTTAAAGATAGTAACTTTTATCTAAAAATCAATATATAAATTTATTTAAAAATTGTTTTATGCTAAAGATTTAGTGTGAATAAGTCCTTATTAAAATTTATCACTGACTTTGGGCCCTTATTAATTTTCTTTACAGTATATTATAAGAGTGGGAATAATTTAAGCATAGCTATTCCTCCACTCATTATCGCAACTCTAATTGCAGTTTTAATAAGTTATATAGTTGAAAAAAAAATACCTTATCTTCCTTTAGTTGGTGGAATAATAATATCAATTTTTGGTGGACTAACGCTTTATTTTAATAACCCCGTATTTCTTTATATGAAGCCAACTATAATCAACATTATCTTTGCAATTGTTTTAATTTTTGGAAAAGTATTCTTAAATAAAAACTTCCTAAAATTTTTTTTCAATAATGCAATACAAATGAATGAAATAGGTTGGGATAAACTCAATTATAGATGGATAATTTTTTTCATTTTTTTAGCTTTGCTAAATGAACTTGTTTGGAGAACTCAAACGGAAATTGTTTGGGTTAATTTTAAGGTTTGGGGAATCTTACCTTTAACTTTTGTGTTTACCGCTTTTCAAATACCTTTAATTAATAAATATAAATTATGAGAAATTTGAAGTTAGTAGTTAATAATGTACCTAATAATAATGAAGAAAAAGAAATCTTTTTTGTAAAAAAAGAACTTCAAACTATTCTTAATTTATACGGACAAATGGTTGCTAATGGATCTTGGAAAGACTATGGAGTTTCGATTGGACCAAAAGAAATATCATTTGATGTTTACCAAAGAGCTTCGGAAAGACCAATTTTAAGAATATTAAAAAATTTAAAACCAAAAAGTTACAATGAAAAATTTTATATAAAAGATAGAAATGGATTTATTCTAGAAAAATCTAGCAATCTTTTAAGTTTAATTGAAAAAGTTAAGTGGAATAATTTACGCTCTGTAAAATAATTATCTTCTTTGACCAAAAAGTCTTAGAAGCATTATAAATAAATTAATGAAATCTAAATAAAGCGTTAAAGCACCCATTACAGCTTTTTTTCCAACAACTTCGCCGCTATCACTTTCTAGATACATGTTTTTAATTTTTTGAGTATCATAAGCAGTTAATCCAACGAAGATCAAAACGCCTAAAATTGAAATTACAAAATACATCATAGATGACTTCAAAAATATATTAACGATAGAGGCAATAATTATTCCTATTAATCCCATCATTAAGAAAGAGCCAAATTTTGTAAGATCTCTATTAGTCGTATATCCATAAATACTCATTGCACCAAAAGTTGCTGAGGTAATAAAGAATACTCTTGTTATGCTAGTTCCCGTGTAAACTAAAAATATTGATGAAAGTGATGCTCCCATCAAAGCTGCAAAAATCCAAAAAGTTGTTTGAGCTTTAGCTGCTGTCATCTTTGCAATGTTAAAACTCATATAAAAAACAATTCCTAAAGGAGCTAACATAAATACCCATTGAAGTGCAGATGCATAAACAGCATTTCCAAATGATGTTAAACCTAAAATCTCTCCTGAAGTTCCTGTTACAACAGAAAGTTTGAAAAATAATAAAGCAATAAATCCAGTCAGTAGCACACCTGATGACATGTAATTATATACTTTTAACATGTAAGCTCTTAGACCTTGGTCTAGTATAGCTTCAGATACTGATGATTTTGCTGCTGTTGTTTGTTTGTTAAATACCATAACTACAATATAGTGTTTTTTTACTACTTTTCAATAGGGCTTATCTAATCTAATAACCCATATTCAAAAAAAATTATGAAATTTAAAAAAATTGCAAATACTGATCTAAACGTAAGTCAAATATGTCTTGGCACAATGACATGGGGGCAGCAAAATTCTCAAGAAGACGGATTTGCACAAATGGATTATGCCTTGGAAAAAGGCATCAATTTTTTTGATACTGCCGAGCTATACGCTACTCCACCAATGGATCATTCTTATGGAAAAACTGAGGTGATTATTGGTAATTGGTTTAATCAAAAAAAAAACAGAGATAAAATTATTTTAGCATCAAAAATTGCAGGTCCAGGATGGAAATGGATACGAGGTGGTGGAAACGAATATCACGAAAAAGGAATTGAAGCAGCATTGCACGATAGTTTAAAAAGACTTCAAACAGATTACATTGATCTCTATCAATTACATTGGCCTGAAAGAAACACAAACTTTTTTGGCAAACTAGATTACGATCATAATCCCGATGAAAAAAATTGGCACGACTTAGAATCAGTTTTGAGAATTTTGGAAAAATATGTCAAGCAAGGTAAAATAAGGCACATTGGAATATCTAACGAGACACCTTGGGGTTTTTCTAAATTTTTAGAAATTGCAAAAATTTCTAATTTGCCTAAAATTGTTTCAGTGCAAAATCCATATAGTTTATTAAACAGAACTTATGAGATTGGAATGGCAGAAATTTCTTGTAGAGAAAATGTAGGCTTGTTAGCTTACTCACCTCTGGCTTTTGGGTACCTAACTGGAAAATATAGAAATAATCAAATGCCCAAAAAATCTAGAATGGGTCTCTACGCAGATATATGGGGAAGATACAGAAAAGAAAATGGATACAAGGCAGTTGATGAATATTTCAAAATTGCCGAAAAATACAAAATGTCTTTAACCCATTTATCTTTAGCTTTCGTAAATACTAGACCATTCGTTACAAGCAATATCATTGGAGCAACTACGATTGAACAGCTTAAAGAAAATATTGAAAGTATAGACATAGAATTATCCAAGGAAATTATAAATGACATTAATAAAGTTCATCAAAACAATCCTAACCCAGCTCCATAATTTGAAATAACTCTTTGAAGTTTTTAATAATTAAAGTAATTAAGTTCTATGAAATTTAAAAAACTTGGTCACACAGACATTGATGTAAGTTTAATTTGTCTTGGAACTATGAATATGGGCGAGCAAAATACTGAGGCTCAAGGTTTCGAACAAATGGATTACGCTTTTGACAAAGGTGTAAATTTTTTTGATACGGCTGAAGTTTACTCAGTTCCACCACGAGAGGAAACACAGGGCTCAACGGAGACTATTATTGGTAACTGGTTTAAAAAAACAAAGAAAAGAGAAAAGATTATCTTAGCTACAAAAATGGTCGGTCCTGGTCCTAGTTGGATAAGAGGTGGAGGTGGAAACTACACTGAAAAAAATATGGGTCTTGCGATTGAGGGAAGTTTAAAAAGACTCCAAACAGATTTCATTGATCTCTATCAATTACATTGGCCGGAGAGAAATACCAATTTTTTTGGAAAACGTGACTATGCTCATGACACCAAAGAGAATAAATGGAATGACATTGAGTCAGTCCTTCAAGGTCTAAAAAAATTCGTAGACCAAGGAAAAATTCGTTACATAGGATTATCTAATGAAACACCTTGGGGTTTTTCTAAATTTTTAGAGATTTCTAGTAAACTTAATTTGCCTAGAGTTGTTTCTGTGCAAAATCCTTACAACTTGCTTAACCGAGCTTATGATATTGGTATGTCTGAAATTTCATCTAGGGAGAATGTGGGTTTATTAGCCTACTCTCCACTTGCGATTGGATATCTGTCTGGAAAATACAGAAATAACCAAATGCCAAAAGACTCTAGAGTTGGTTTGTATAAAGACTTCTGGGTTAGATATAGAGAAGAGAACGCAAAAAGAGCTGTGGAAGATTATTATAATTTAGCAAAAGAAAATGGTCTAACCTTAACGCAAATGTCACTTGCTTTTGTTAACTCCAGACCTTTTATGACAAGTAATATTATTGGGGCAACAACAATGGAGCAGCTTAAAGAAAACATAGGTAGTGTAGATATAGAATTAGATAATAAAATTATTGAAAAGATAAATTTAATTCACGCTAATAATCCTAATCCAACGCCATAATACCGTTATCATTGAAATTAATTAAATTTAGTATAAAAATTTTAAAATGAACTTCAAAAAAATTTTTACTTTTATAATTTTCTTACAATTAATATTTAACATAGCCGCTGCCAATCCTGTTTCGAAAGGTAAATTTAAAGACTGGGAAGTTTTTACAGCTAGCACCGAACAAGGAACGATTTGTTTTGCTCAATCAGAACCAAAAGAAAGATCGCCAAAGAGTTTTAATAGAGAGCCTTCTAGATTATTTGTAACATTTAGACCTAACGAAAATATCAGTGACGAAGTTAGCGTAACGAGTGGCCATACCTATAAGGCCTCTTCAGTAAATGCTAAATCAGGTAAAAATGAGTACTCTTTTTTTTCGAAAGAAAATTTTGCTTGGATTTCTGACGAAAAAGATGAAAAAAAATTTATTAATTTAATGAAAAAAGCTTCAAATATTATGGTTATTGCGAATGAACCTAAGGGCTCACAAACTACAGACCATTACTCAATGATGGGCTTTACAAAAGCATACGAAGAAGCAAAGAAAAGCTGCAGTTAATACATGAAAAAAATTGTTCTAGCCTATTCGGGAGGTCTTGATACTTCGATAATATTAAGATGGTTACAAGAAAATTACAAAGCTGAAGTAATTGCTTACACTTCAGATATTGGACAAGTCATTGATAGAAAAAAAATAATAAGAAATGCAAAAAGGCTCGGTGTTAAAAAAATTATTATTGAGGATTTAAAGAATGTTTTTGTAAAAGATTATGTCTTTCCAATGTTGAGGGCACATGCTTTGTACGAAGGCACTTATCTTTTAGGAACATCCATAGCCAGACCATTAATTGCTAAAAGACAAATTGAAATTGCTAAAAAATATGGTGCCTATGCTGTTTCGCACGGTGCAACAGGTAAAGGAAATGATCAAGTTCGATTTGAATTAGGCTATGCTTTTTTTGGAAAAAAAATAAAAGTTATAGCGCCATGGAGAGAATGGGATTTAGCATCAAGAACAGATTTAATTAAGTATGCTGAAAAAAATAACATACCAATACCTAAAGATAAAAAAGGTGCTCCACCTTTTTCAGTAGACGACAATCTTTTTCATACCTCTACTGAAGGAAAAGCTTTGGAAGATCCAAAAAACTCAGCACCTGAATTTATTTTTCAGAGAACTATTTCTCCAGAAAAAGCTCCAAACAAAGCAACTATGGTTAAAATTGGTTTTAAAAATAGCGAGCCAATAACGATCAATGGAAAAAAACTTAGCCCTGCAGCCTTACTGGAAAAATTAAATCAGATTGCTGGAAAAAATGGAGTAGGAAGAGTTGATCTAGTTGAAAACAGATTCATTGGCATAAAGTCCAGAGGTGTTTATGAAACGCCAGGAGGAACAATTCTTTATAAAGCTCATAGAGCTATGGAATCCGTTACTCTAGACAAGAAAACAATGCATGAAAAAGAAAGAATTATGCCTTTGTATGCGGAGCTTGTTTATAATGGATATTGGTTTTCAAAAAAAAGAATTAATCTTCAAAAGATTGTCGATAAAAATAAAAATAAAGTTAATGGATCAGTAAAACTGAAAATCTACAAAGGAAATGTAACTATCATATCGAGAGTTACGGCAAGTAAAGCTTATTCGATGAAAAAAGTGTCTTTTGAGGAAAATAAAACATTTAATAAATCAAAAGTTGAGAGATTTATAAAATTCCACGCAAAACAATTAAACAAAGCTTAAAAAA
>VTPM01000032.1 GCA_008638125.1 Pelagibacteraceae bacterium | reverse complement strand
AATAATTAAATTTTCTTCTTACTTAAATAAGCTTCAGCAGAAGAGATGAGACGTTCAACATCAGGTGGGACATCGCTAGATTGGGCTGTGACGATTTTATTTGCTTGCTCCTTTGGTTTTGGTGTTTCCTTTAATAAAGAGTCTACCGCATCAAGGATGGATCGTATTGAAAAGCTTTCTTCCATTTGTTAGGTATGAATAATATATTTTTTAAAAGATTTAAATGACTAGCTTCACCTTATCAACGAATAATATGAAATGCATCAAACTTATGTTTTTAGCTTGCTTGATTTCAGTTTACAGTCAGCTTGCTAAGGCTAATGAAGTTAGGGTTTTTGATTTCACGCCTACTGAACTTGAAAGTTTGGATAAAAGAAAGCTTAAGGGAGAGACGATTTATACCTTGGGATCGGATGAAAATGGAAACTTTCTCAAAGCTGAGACCAATGCCACGGGTTCAGGATTAGGCAAGGAAATCAAGATTAATTTAAATGAAACTCCTTTCATCAACATCACCTGGAAGGTTGAACAGGGCCTAGGCGACATTGATCCTAAACAAAAGAATATGCACGATTTTGCGGCTCGAGTTTTTGTTGCCAAACAAATGGGTATGACGCCTTTATCCAATAAAGCCATTAACTTTGCTTACAGTAATAAATATCAGCCTGCTGAATATTGGGTTTCACCTTGGACGAAGTCTTCCGTGGATTATGTCTTATCTTCCTCAGAGCAAGTGATGAACGAATGGATAACGGTTAAGGCTAATGTTAAGGAATTATATAAACAATTATATGATCTTGATCTTGATGACATTGATGGTGTGGCGATCTTTGCAGATACCGATAATACGAAATTGTCTTCCGTTAGTTACTTTAGGGACATTTACTTTTCCTCGCAGTGAAACTGAAACATCGTTGGCAAAGGATCATCCGGAATGTATTGATGATCATCATTCTGCTCATCACTTTGCTTTTTGCAAAATACCTCGGTCAGTTTATGATGTACTAAAATGAAATTTAACAACTTAACCTTAACGGCTAGTGGTAAAGCTAGAGCCTTCATTGAAGCAAAGCAACTAAAGACCTTATGGTTTAACACGGGAACTTTATGTAATTTAACTTGTAAGAATTGTTACATCGAAAGTAGCCCGACTAATGACCGTTTATCTTATTTAAGTTTTGATGAATATTTAAGCTTCATTGATGAAGCAAAGGAACAAAATTTTAATCTAACGGAGATAGGCTTTACAGGTGGAGAACCTTTTTTAAATAAAGATTTTCCAAAGATGTTAAATCACGCAGCCCAACAAAATGTTGATGTTCTCGTATTGACCAATGCAATGAAGCCCATGTTGAATAAGAAATCTGAATTATTAAACATCCCTAAAGAACGATTAACTTTTAGAGTGTCCATCGATCACGTTGATCCAAAAAAACATGAAGCCATCAGAGGTCAAAATAGTTACGAACCCATGATTGAGGGGTTAGAATGGTTAAGGGATAATCATTTCAAGATGAGCCTTGCAACACGTTTAATGTGGGATGAAAGTGAAGCACAAACGAGAACAAATTTTAAAGCATTCATCTTAAAACATGACTTACCCATAGATGCTGATTCAACGAAAGATCTTGTTACCTTTACGGAAATGGACGTTAAGCAAGACACACCAGAGATTACGACCGAATGTTGGACGATTTTAAATAAAAATCCTGAGAGTATTATGTGTTCTTCTTCTAGGATGATCGTTAAGAAAAAGGGAAATGCAAAGCCATCAGTGATTGCCTGTACCCTTTTACCTTACGATGAAGCCTTTGATCTTGGTTCTACTTTAGAACAATCAATGCAGAAGATTTATCTCAATCATCCTCATTGTTCTAAGTTTTGCGTGCTTGGAGGATCAAGTTGCAGTTAAATAAAAAGATCATCGTTTTTATTTTTTTTTTCCTCATCGTTCTGATTGCGATTTTTGCTACTGATGACGTCTTAAGCCTTGAAATGATCAAGCAAAGGTATGAAGATTTACAATTGCTCATTGATGCAAGACCTTTGTTTTACTACCTACTTTTTTTCATCGCTTACATCATCGTCACGGCACTTGCTCTACCCATTTCATTATTAAAAACTCTACTGGCTGGGGCTCTTTTTGGCTTATTGCCTGGTGTGATCTTAACTTCATTTGCAAGCACCATCGGTTCAACGTTATGTTTTTTATTATCTAGGTATTTATTCAGAGATTTCGTACAGGGAAAATATGAAAAATATTTAAGTAAAGTTAATCAGGGCATCAAGGAAGAAGGATTACTTTATTTATTATTCCTAAGATTAAGTCCGATCTTTCCCTTCTTTGTCATCAACTTAACCTTTGGTTTAACGCACATGAAATGGAGTAATTTTTATTGGATTTCTCAAATTGGCATGTTGCCTGCTACGATCTTGTTCGTGAATGCAGGAAATCAATTAGCCCAAATCAATAACGTACAAGACATCTTAACGCTCAAGGTCATTATTTCATTATCAGCGCTGGGACTTTTGCCTATAATAACGAAAAGGATTTATGAAAGATTCAAAACCAAACATTAATAACTTCATCAAGACTAAGTGTGGCCTTGATAAGTATTACCTACTTCGTCAGAAGAAAGGTTTTTGGAACAAGCTAAGACTTTATTGGTTCGTTGCCATTGGTACATTAAGAGATTTCTTCGTAAGTAAATGATGGATCTAAGTATCATCATTCCCGTTGGAAAACGTGAAGATGATTTTAAACTCATCAAACAAATCAAAGAAAAGTTTAAAGGTTGTGAGATCATCTTAGTCATTGATGAGGACAATCAATTGTTCAAACAAGCAAAAATGGAAGTGGATCAATTAAGCTTCTTAAGCCATTCCTCAAGGGCAAAGGCCTTGAATGCAGGAGTTAGACTATCAACGAGAAACCATCTTTGGTTCTTACACTTAGATTCTAATATAGAAAACATTTCCTCGGCAGACTTAATGGAGTTAAGTGAATTTGAGCTAGCTACCTTTTTGCTTCAATTTGATCAGGCTAATTGTTGGTGGATTGCAGCTGGAGCAAATTTTAGGACTAAGGCTTTTGGCATTCCCTTTGGTGATCAATCTTTCTTGATGAGTAAAAAATTATTCAACTTCATTGGCCCTTTCAATGAACGGTTATTAGAGGGAGAAGATCATGAGTTTATATGGCGAACGAAGTCGTTAAATATCAAACTTAACGTCATCAATAAAAATATAATCACTTCTGCTAAGAAATATCTAAATCAGAAAATAGCTCAAACGCTAAAAACTTTATCAAAGACCCTTGTACAAGCCATTAAGTTTCGTAAGAAAAAAAAGAGCATTGTGGTTGCAACTTTTCTAAAAGATCCAAGTTCAAAAGAAAGTAAATCAAGATTAAGAAATGAATTAGATGATGAATTCGTTAACCATTTAAATGAAAAATTCTTAAATATTACCAATCAAAATTTAAATCAATTAAACCTTAAAGAGGATATTCATTTTGTTAAAGTTTGTAAGCGGAGTGATGAAGCTAGCTTGAACTCGTTAAGTCCCATTCATCAAGGTACATTCTTAAATCAAGATCAAGCCTTAAGCTTAATGATGAGTGAGGTTAGTCAATTAGCTCTTAAGACGATTGGTAAAGTAGCTTTGCTTGGCTCTGATATCCCTACTCTAAATGCAGATGATTTAAATCAAGCTTTGTCCAATAAGTTAGCTAATAAAAGTCTTTTCTTTGCAACGGCAGATGGAGGATTTTGTTTTATGTTAAGCAAGGATCAAAATGTAGTTCAGTGCTTAAGTAAAATTAATTCCTCAACCTCTTCAGTGATGCAAACGCTTAAAAGTTGCCTTGGTTCAGTTGATGTTTTTGAGAAAATATATACTGACGTTGATGTTAGCTTAGATCTTAAAAAAGCTTATGAGCAATTACAATTAAATGAAACACATTTAACTGATGCACAAAAGGATTTGCTTATTTTCTTAAGGGCTAATGAGAAGAGTTTTATTTAGATTTAGGAATATCGCAAAAACCATTAGGCTTGATATCAAGAGCACTGTTAAACTTGCTCGATAAATTTTGATAAGCAATAATGGCGGTAAGTTCGATGATTTCTTCTTTTTTAAAATGTTGTAGTAATTTTGTTTGTAACTCTGGCGTAACGTTCCTACCCGTAATCGTAACGGTCTCTGCATATTCAAGTGCAACCTGTTCCCTTGCAGAATATAGATTATTAGCTTGCCAAGACTTTAACTGATTTATCTTTTCAGTTTCTCCCTTACTTTCAAAAAACAAATGACTGTTCATATCAATGCAAAACTCGCAATTATTGATTTGGGAAATCCTAACCGAAATCAATGTTCTAAGACCTGCATCAATTCCTGATCTCTTACTGGATATTAATTTAAAGAAGAAATTCATGCCAAGCATCAATCTTGGAACGATGCCCCAGGCTTTCGTGGGATTAAGATCAAAGCCAAATTTCTTCCTTTGCAAGAATAAAATTAGCCGGGTTAACAGCGGTAATTGGTCGTTTTCAAATTTAAGCCACATAAGTTACATTAACATTAGGAATGAAAAAAAGAAAATTCATAAAGCTTCTAACTATGGGACTATTGTCGCCCTTCGTTACACTGCAAGCCTTTGCTCAAGACATCAAGAAGGTCATTAAATCGAATAAGGAGTGGAAGGAACTTTTAACAAATGATCAATATTACATCCTAAGACAAGAAGGAACGGAACCTCCTTTTACCAGTGCATTGAATGATGAAAAAAGAGAAGGTGAATATCTTTGTGCTGGATGCAAGACACCATTATTCAGCAGTAAAATGAAGTACGATAGTGGTACCGGTTGGCCTTCTTTCTTCGAGCATTATCCAAATGTCATTGGCACCAAATTAGATTTTAAATTATTAATGCCAAGGACTGAATATCACTGTGCTGTTTGTGAAGGACATCACGGTCATGTTTTTGATGATGGTCCTCAACCTACGGGTAAGAGATATTGTAATAATGGCTTGAGCCTTACATTCGCTCCAAGAGCATAACTATGGTAATTCTTTAATATGATTAAATTTAAAAAGTTTAATGAAAAAAGTCTTCATACCATTCTAAAAAGATTAATTTTAATTGATATTGGTTTATTTGTTTTATCCATTCTCTTCATTGCTTTTACGAATGGCTATCTTTTAGTACCTAAACCAATCAGGGACTTTGTCATTGCCTATGAAAATGGCATTCAAGATCAATATACGGAAACTGTCTTCTTGTTCTTCATATTTTATAGTGTTGTCTTGATTGCTTATCTCTTTTCACTTTATAGGTTATGGCAACTGAAAAAGATTGGACGTAATTTATTCTTAATCACCAATGTCATTATGGTATTCATTTTTCCCTTCATCAATCAATATGGTCTCTACGGTCCCATTGATGAAATAATGAATTTCATTTCTGTATTCATTTTTTCAGCCATCTTGATCATCGTGTTTTATTCTTCTCTAGCTAAAAAATTCAAAAAATAAATAATGAAAAGTAATTTAAGCTTTAACTTAAGCAAAGTTAATCAAGCTAAAGCAATCAAGTCCTTATTTGGCAAAGTCTTCTCAAAATCTGCCGATCAAAAAGAAGGTAAAATTGTAAGTCATTTAGCCTTTAAATTAGCAAGATCAGTTAATGGAAAAAAAATCATCGGTATTACAGCTAAGATTAAAGATAAATTAGTTGCTTGTGTTTTTCTTACTCAATTAACGTTTAAGCAAAACTATAAAGTTTTTTTACTAGCTCCCGTTGCCGTTGATACAAGCATACAAAAAAAAGGTGTGGGAAAGAGCATCATTAATTACTCGATTGATTATCTTAAGCAAAACAATATGGATCTACTTATGACCTATGGTGATCCAAGTTATTATAAAAGATTTGGTTTTAAAAATACGAAAGTAACTAAAATCCCAGCACCCTTTAAGTTATCTCAACCCATAGGCTGGTTAATGCTAAAGTTATCTCGAAAGAAAATTCCCAATTTAGGCAAAAGCGCAAGTTGCGTTTTGCCTTTTAGGAACAAGAAGCTTTGGTAATTAAATTCCATTGCTTCAGCAAAAGTTAACGTCTTAATGTAACATGTAAAGCATGAATGGAGTTGACACAACGCCCATCATGATTAACGTGAAGAATAAGGCACCAACTAATTGTCTAGATGTTTTTTTTATTAATGTTTTCATGATTACTCATATAGGTAGTCATTGTGACTAATTCGAAATGATTTTATGACTAAATTGTGTAATGAGAGTTATTTTGAATCTGCGACAAAAGATTCTTTCCCTTGTCATAAATTAGAAACATTTAAACGTTAAGTTTGGTTAATTGCGCTAGCCTGATCTCCCTCTCTGTTTTAGTCATGGCTAGTGCAAGCCTTATTACTTCGTTTGACCTATTACCCACTTAGCAAAATCTTTATCTACCTGTGAGGCTGCAAAAGCTGAGATCGCTGGTTGCTCATAGGGATGATTGGATTTAATGAATTGAATTGCTTGTTTAACTTTTGCACTTGTGGTTTTGACAATCATTGCGCATTCTTTATCGACTACGATTTTACCCTTCCAAGCATAAGTTGAATGAATGTTTGGAATGACATTCGTACAAGCAGCAAGTCTTAACTTAACTAATTTTGCTCCTAGTGCATTTGCGTTCTTAAGTTTGTTAAAAGTAACGTAAATAAAGTGAATTTTCATAAATTACTTAGGTTATATCAGGTTATTTACACTGCGACACTATTGAGAATGATTATCAATTGCAATATACTTTAATTGAGAATGATTATCAATTACTAGAATGAAATTTATCGTAGCGAGCTTATTATTTCTCTCAGCAATGCTGGGCAATGTTTTTGCTAATGAAGTAAATGTTTTTACTTCAAGACATTATGAGTCTGATATTGAATTGTATAAAAAATTTACAGAACAAACTGGCATCAAAGTAAACGTCATCTCTGGCGAAGATGGTGCACTTCAAAAAAGAATTAAGGAAGAAGATAAAGACAGTAAAGCAGATCTTTACATCACTGCTGATGCTGGAAAGCTTGGTACATTTGAAGCTGAAGGATTATTTCAAACGGGTGCAAGTTCTAATTTAATAAAATCAGTGGTGCCTGAACAATTAAGAACAGAGTATTGGGTTGGGATTGCAAAACGAGCACGGGTGATTTTTTATGATCCCTCAAGGACTACGCCAAATCCAAACTTAAGTTATGAAGATCTGTCTTATCCTGAATTCAAAGGTAAGATCGTCATTAGACAATCCAATAGTGTTTACAATCAATCCTTGGTCGCTTCACTAATTGAGAATGATGGTTTGGAAGAAACAAAGATTTGGGTTAAAGAATTTGTCAAAAACTTTGCTAGGCCTGCAAAAGGTAATGACCGATCACAAATCTTAGCTGTGGCAGCTGGTGAAGCTGATTATGCTATTGCTAATACGTATTACATTGCCTTGATGCTATCAGGTGAAAAAGGTTCTGAACAAGAAGTTGCAGCAAGGAAAGTTAAAATATTATTTCCTAATCAAAAAGGTCGAGGCACTCATATGAATATTAGTGGAGCTGGCATATTAAAGCATGCACCTAATAAGGATAACGCGGTTAAATTATTAGAATTCCTTGTTACTCCTGAAGCTCAAAAGCATATCGTCAACAATACCTTTGAATACCCTATCATCGATGGTGTTGAACCTAGTCCCTTAATTTCGCAATTTGGCTTAGACTTTAAACAAGACCTTGAAACAAATGTTTCAACCTTTGCTAAGAGACAAGCGGAAGCCTTAAGGATCATGACTGAAGCGGGTTGGAATTAATCAATAAGTTATGAGTTTGATTAGAAACATAAATCCTTGGTTCATTGCATCACTTTTCATTTCTTTGATCGTCGCCATTCCCTTGATCACGGTGTTTGGTAGTTTCTTTAATTCGACAAGTGAATACTATCAATTGCTAAGGGAAACTTACTTAATGACTTATGTTTCAAATTCTCTTCTGATTTTAATTGGTGTGATGAGTTTGACTTTTTGTCTTGGCGTATTTGCAGCTTACTTCGTTTCCTTTTATGAATTTCCTGGAGTCAATTTCTTCAAATGGGCATTGATCTTATCATTTGCCGTACCAGCTTACATTTATGCTTATTCGCTAACCGCTTTCTTTGAAAATTATGGCTCATTACATAGCTTATTGAGCTTCTTGTTTGGGGAGCAAAATTACAATCCTTACATTCCAAAGTTTGATGGTCTAGTAGGAGCCATTCTTTCTATGTCATTTTCATTGTTTGGTTACGTTTATGTTTTAACGAGAGCTTCTTTTTATCATCAATCTCACAACTTAATTGAGGTGAGTAAGAACCTTGGCTATAGCGCACGAGAAAGTTTTTTAAAAATTATCTTACCTTCAGCTCGACCAGCAATCGTTGCAGGCTTAGCCTTAGTTGCGATGGAGTGCTTAGCTGATTTTGGGACCGTTTCTTTCTTTGGTATCTCAACTTTAACAACGGGTATTTATAATTCTTGGATATCCTTTGATGACTTAAATACGGCTAATCAATTATCTTTCATATTACTAATCTTCATCTTCGTGCTTTTCTTTGTTGAAAATCATTCAAGAGGTGATGCCAAGTATCATCAACCTTCACAGGGTTTTAGACAAATTCCAAGGATTGAACTTACCAAGAACAAGGGACGTTTAGTTTCACTTTTTTTATCGATCTTATTTTTCTTGAGTTTTCTTTTTCCCTTCTTGCAAATGAGTTACTGGACGATCAAGTTTCCAAAATACTTTGAGCAAATTGATATCCTTGCCTTAAACCTAAATACGCTAACCTTAGTCATCTTAGCTAGTATAGCGCTAATTGGATTTTCATTTCTGATTAATTTTGGCAATAGAATTTCAAAAAGTAAATTATTAGATCAACTTAGCCTTTTTTCCATTTCAGGGTATGCGATGCCAGGAATTATCCTTGCCATTGCCTTCATGACTTTTGTCTCTTGGACGAGTGATACCTTAGAGACATTTGGAATTTTCGGCATCAAGAGTGTATTCATTGGTTCCGTTCTTGGGCTAATCTTTGCTTACTTCATTCGTTTTTATTCTTTGGCATTCAATGGAATCAAATCAAGTTACTTAAAAATTAATCAATCCATTGATGAAAGTTCCTACCTACTGGGTTACACTAAATTTAGAACCTTTAGAAAAATTCATATTCCTCAACTCAAAGATAGTATCGTCTTGATAGGGATCCTAATTGCAATTGAAATCATTAAGGAATTACCTATGACTTTGATCTTAAGGCCTTTTAACTTTGACACCTTTGCAACTAAAGCTCACGCTTATGCTTCACAAGATTTATTAGAGGGTGCAGCTCTTCCTTCACTGTTCCTTATTTTATGGGGAGGATTACTTATTTTTTTAACTTCTAAACATATACTTTCGGAGAAATAATATTATATATCCTTATGCCTTTTCAAAATGTCTTACAAATAACTAATGTAACCTTCGTAGCGAGCAAGAATAACAAGGTTTTGGATTTTAACCTTACTATTAAAAATGAGGGCGATATTATTTGCTTACTTGGTCCATCAGGCATTGGGAAAACAACGATCTTAAGATCCATCGCAGGTTTACAAAAAATCGTAAAAGGAAAAATTATTTTAAAAGGGGTAACGCTTTCATCTGAAAAAAGGCACATCGAGCCTGAGAGAAGAAACATTGCTCTGTCATTCCAAGATAATAGTTTATTTCCTCACTTTACCGTTTTGGAAAACATTAACTTTGGCGCAAAACGAAACCGAAAAGCAAATTATGAAATGAATGCAAAGGAATTAATCGAGATCTTGCACTTAGAAGGTCTTGAGGGAAAATATCCTCATCAAATTAGTGCTGGAGAAGCTCAAAGGGTTTCGCTTGCTCGATCCTTAATGTCAAAGCCTGATTTATTGTTGCTGGATGAGCCTTTTTCCAACATTGATCAAAGTTTAAAAGTTGAAGTGCAAAAGAACATCAAGAAAATCTTAAAAGAAAAAAAAATCACAACCATTATGGTGACACATGATTCTTATGAGGCTTATGATATGGCAGATTATTGTGGCATCATCTTAAGTCAAACAATGAAGCAGTATGATACGCCATACAACGTACACCATACTCCAAATTCAATTGAGGTTGCTAACTTCCTAAACAAAGGAATACTTGTTGATGCCAAAGTCATTGACGATGAAACCGTTGAACATGCTTGCTTAGGCCAGATCAAGGGACACTTAGTCAATAAATACCCAAAAGATACTCTTGTTAAATTATTAATCCAACCTGAAGATTTGGAACACGATGATAAGAGTAAGCTTCAACTTAAGATCGTGGATAGAAAATTTAGAGGGACTAATTTTATTTATACGTTGAAAACTAAGAACGAGGACTTGATTCCAGTATTTGTTCACTCACACCACATTCATCAACATGAAGTTGAAGAAAACTTTGG
>VTPM01000076.1 GCA_008638125.1 Pelagibacteraceae bacterium | reverse complement strand
GTTGTAATTTTAGTACCTCTAGTTGTTGGATTTCTTTGTGGAATGTTCAATGGTTTAGGCATCACAATACTAAGAATGCCTCATCCTTTTATTATGACTCTTGGTACATTATATATATTTAGAGGTGCAGGAAATTTAATATCTGGTGGTGTACCTATAAGTGGATTTACAGAAGAAGTAAGATATGTCGGTCATGGAAGAATAGATCTTACATGGATTGGTTTAGATGAATCTCAATACTTGCCAGTTAGTTTAGTTCTAATTGCTTTAATATATTTTATATTTTGGATATTTTTAAATCATACAAGAATGGGTAAATGGATTTATGCTATTGGAGGCAATCCAAATGCTGCTAGAGCTGCGGGGATAAATGTAAATAAAATTTTAGTGATAGTCTATTCGTTATGTGGTTTTCTATCAGGTATTGGAGCTTTAATTTTGGCAGGTAGGGCAGATTCAGGCTATCCAAACGCAGGTCTTCAATCTGAGTTAGATGCCATAGCAGCATGCATAATTGGTGGTGCTAGTTTTTTTGGTGGCAGAGGTACAGTCTTAGGCGTTTTTGCCGGAGTTATGATAATGGGTATTCTAAGAAATGGACTAAACTTAATGGACGTTAGTGCATTTTGGCAACAAGTTCTAATTGGTTCAATAATAGTAATAGCTGTTTATATTGATGTTTTAAGAAAAGATTTCGGAACTAGAAAATAAAGCCTTATTTTACAATAAAATTAATACATTTAAATTTTTTTAAAGTTATTGAATTTATCAATAAAATAATATTTCATAAGTATTATAAAAATAAAACAAGGGGTTAAGTTATGAAACTATTTAAAAATATTGCTGTTGTTATAGCATCTTTATTTTTACTTTTTGGATTAGCAAATTCATCTTTTGCTAATAATCACGGTAAAAAAAAGATACTTTTTAGTATAAAAGGGCCTGGTTCAGGAAATCCATTCTGGGCTTCTGTTGAAAAAGGAGCAAAAGAAGAAGCTCAAAAGCTTGGTGTAGAATTAATTCTTATTGCACCACCACAAGAAGGTGATGTTCAAGCTCAAGTAAATCAACTAGAAGATCAAATTGCAAAAGGAGTTGATGCGATAGCACTTGCTCCTTCTGATCCAAATGCATTAGCGCCAATTGTAGATGATGCGATTAAAAACAAGATTCCAGTTGTGTTTGTTGATACAGCAGGAAGCAATAAGGGAGTAACTTTTATTGGAACAAATAATAAAAATGGAGCTGAGTTAGCTGCAAAATTTATTTGTGAAAACGCACCAAAAGGTTCAGATGTAGCAATTCTTACAGGTATTGAGTCTCAATCAACTGCTTTGTTGAGAAGAGATGGTGCAATCAAAGGTTTTAAAGATTGTGGTTTAAATCTTGTTGCAACTCAAACTGCAGAGTGGGATACAGCAAAAGCTAGATCGGTAACTGAGTCAATCTTAGTTAAAAACCCAAATATTAAAGCTATCTTTGGATCTAATGACAATATGGCTTTAGGAGCAATTCAAGCTATAAAAGATGCTGGAATGAAAAATGTAGTTGTTGTTGGATTTGACGCTACACCTGATGCTGCTAAAAGTATTTTAGCTGGTGATATGACAGCGACAGTTGCGCAATTCTCATACAATATGGGAGCTTATGGCGTTAAATATGCATTAGATTTAGCAATGGGTAAAAAAATTGAACCTAATATAGATACAGGCACTCAATTAGTTACTAAGAAAAACGCAAACGACTTTAAGTAATAATTAATTTTAAATTAAAGGGTGGAATTATATTTCCACCCTTTTTTTATGGTTTATAATATTAAAAATGTTGATTAACGTTAATCCAATATTAAGTCCTGAATTACTTTTCACTTTAAGGTCTATGGGCCACGGTGATAATTTAGTTATAGCTGATGCTAATTTTCCTGCTCATACAATGAATAAACGAGTAATAAGATTAGATGGAATAAATATTTCTGATGCTTCTAAGGCCATTTTATCAGTTTTTCCCTTAGATAGTTTTTTGGTTTCACAAGGTAAAACCTCTGCAAATAGAATGGAGGTAGATGGAAAACCTGATGAAATAACTGATGCACATAGTGAATTTATTGAAGCAGTCAAGTCGACCTCTGGAGCTAATTGGAAAGTTGGATCAATAGAAAGACAAAATTTTTACCAAGAAGCAAAAAAAGCATACGCAATAGTGACTACTACGGACGCAAGACCTTTTAGTTGCTTTATAATTACAAAAGGGGTTATTAAACCTGATGGTAAAGTTTGGGTGCTTAATGAATAATAAATTAATAACTTAATTATTTTATCTAACAATTTCAAAACCGCTATTAATTGCGATTTTTTTTAGATGTTCATAACCAATTTTTCCATATTCAAAAGGGTTAGCTTTTTTTGGATCTTGTTCAGCTTCAACAACTAACCACCCTCTATAGTTTAAATTTTTAAGTAGTTTTAAAAATGACACATAGTCTATACAACCATCACCAGGTACGGTAAATGCTCCGGCAAAGAAAGCGTCAATAAAGCTTAGATCTTTTTTTATTGCTTCATCTAAAACTTTCTTTCTAATATCTTTACAATGAATATGTATAAGTCTTGATGCATAATCATTTGCAATTTTCATAAAGTCGCCACCTGCAAACATCATATGTCCTGTATCAATAAGTAATTTTACTGAATTGATGGTATTATCAATTAATCTTTCAGTATCTTCTTGGGACTGAACAACTGTACCCATATGATGATGATAAGCGAGAGGAACACCATTATCCTCCAT
>VTPM01000031.1 GCA_008638125.1 Pelagibacteraceae bacterium | reverse complement strand
TCGTTGGCAACGAGACGCTCTACCACTGAGCTATGCCCGCAAAACATAATTAGTATAATACATTAAATTTAAGCTGGTCAACATTTATAAATTTTACAATATTGTCACTAGGGTAAAATCAATTTATCTATTATAATTTAATATAATGAATTCTAAACTTCCTAATATTATTCCTGTGTTCCCACTAAGTGGAGTAATTTTTTTTCCAAATACTAATTTACCCCTAAATATATTTGAACCAAGATACTTATCCTTAGTGAGTGATGCTATGAAAACAAATAAATATATGGGAATGATTCAGGCTAAAAATGAAACTTCAAATGTTTATTCTGTTGGTTGTCTTGGAAAAATTATTGAACACAAACAAACTAAAGATGGAAGAATTTTAGTTAATTTGGTGGGAGTAAGTCGATTTCAAATTCAAACAGAAATTAATAACGACAAACTATATAGAGAATTTGAAGTTAGCTACGAAAAATTTTCAGACGATCTTGATGAGAAAATAATTAGTGAGCCAATTAATGAATTAAATAAACTTTACGAAAAAACTAAAATTTTTTTTAAAAAGAATGGATTGATGCTTAATTGGAATGAATTTGAAAAATTAGATTTAAATCAGAAAATTAATACGCTGGCGATGATCGCACCGATTTCAAACGAGGAAAAGCAGACAATTTTAGAGTCAATTCACATAAATTCTAAAGCAAAAACATTGTCAGAAATTATAGAATTTTATTTACACGAAAATTCAATAATTAGAACAACACTTCAATAGTTAAATAGAAATACCTTTATTTGAAATTTGTTTACTTAATTTTTTCACAAAATCAAAGTTTTTAACATTTTCTAATAAAATATTTCTAAAAGGTGAGAAATACTTATTATTTTTAAAAAACATATTAGTTAAGTTTACACCTAAACCTAAAATATTATTTTCTGGTTTTCTAGAATTAAAGAAATCCTTAAGAATATTACTATTACTAATTAATATTCCTAATTTAACTGTTCTAGAAATAAGTTCTGATAACTTCTTTACATCTCTTATAACTAGATTAAACCCTTGTCCTGCCATAGGGTGAACGGTGTGAAGCCCATCACCTAATATTAAAACATTTTTTTTAAAATAATTTGTCTTCAAATTTAAATAAAGTGGATAAGAATGAATATTATCAATAGATGAAATTTTAATTTTTTCTAAAATGGTTTGAATTTTTGATTTTAATACATTTCTTATTATTTTGTAATTTTCATCAAAAAAAGTAGCATCAATACTCCAAACAACAGAAAAGCTATTATTGCTAAATGGTAAAATAGCAAGCGGTCCTTCATTTAAGAAATACTGTCTAGCATTCTTAATGTCAGATCTATGCTTGATTGTTGTTGTGATAGCAACTTCTTTATAATTTTTTTCTATGTTTCTATTTATTGTAATTTTTTTATAAAGATCAGAATTAATACCTGTACATAAGACTATTAAATCATAATTAAACTTTTGTTTTTTTACTAAAATTGATCCATTGCTAAAATCAACTTTATCAATTTTTTTTTTTACAATTTTTATTTTTTTATTTTTTAAAATGATACGGTCTATAATTCTAATAAATTGATTATTTTTAAAAATGTACATCAAATTTTCATTTTGTTCTTTTAAGTTCAAAAAGTTTTTTATTTGATTATCATTTTCATAAAATAAATTTACTTCTTTGGATGGCCAAAAAAATTTAGAAGATTGTAAATTAAATTTATTTAATAAGTATTTATAGTTATTTTCTGAAATTGCAGTGGTTCTATTATCTTTCTTTGATTTGATTTTTTTTTCTTTTGATGAATACAAATCAATTTTAATATTTTCTTGACCTAGAATTGCAGCAGCTATTAAGCCGCTCATACCATCACCAATAATACAAATTTTTTGCATAATTATTATAAAATTTTTATCAATTTAATAAAAATGATACAAAGTAAACTAAATGATTCGTTAAATGAACAATGATTTATAAAAATATTTTAGATTTTGTAAAAAACAGAACTATTGAGTTATCTGGGCTTTTATTAATCAGTATTGCCATACTTTTGTTTATTTCATTCCTATCCTATTCCCCTGCCGATCCGACCTATGTGCTTGGAGGAGAAAAAATAAAGATAAATAACTTACTAGGTATTTATGGAGGGTTGATTGCAGACTTCTTGCTACAAAGTTTTGGTTTATCTTCTTTTTTAGTGCTTATAACACTTTCAATATGGGGGGTAACCTTAATAGCAAAAAAGCAGATTCCAAAGATTTTATTAAAATTTTTCTTCTTAGTTATTTACCTAATAACAAGCTGCGTTTTTATTTATATAACCTTCAATAATTCTTTTTGGTTAATTGATAATGGCAACTCAGGATTTGTGGGTCAAATGACATTTAATTGGATGCAAAGTCAATTGCCAATTATAAATAATGACTACACACCTTTTATTTTATTAGTATTAACTTTTATTTTTTTTACATTAGCCTCAAATATAAATTATAAATATTTTTTATTTAATCCTACAAGAATATTTAAGATCTTTAAAAAATCAGAAAAAATTGAAACTAATATAAATAATAATTTTGATAATACCTCAGACATTATTAATGATGAAAAAATTGATAAACCTCAACAAAGTTTTTTATTTGATAAAATATTAGAACCAAAAAAACCTGCAGTTAAAAATATTGAAATTAAAAACTTTAAACTTCCCTCTGTTGATTTATTAGAAAAGCCACCTTCAAAAATTAATTTATTAGATCAATCCAAAAATAGACCTGAGGGTGAATTTATTGAAAAAATTTTACTAGACTTTGGTGTTGATGGAAAAATAAAAAAAATTAATAATGGCCCAGTAGTAAGTTTATATGAATTTGAACCTGCTCCTGGTGTTAAAGTTTCAAAGATTATAAATTTATCAGATGACCTTGCTCGTAATACAAGTTCTACCTCTGCTAGGGTCTCAACTATACCTGGGAAGAATACTGTTGGTATTGAAATACCTAACGAGTCGAGAGAAAGTGTTTATTTAAAAGAAATTGTTGTGAATGAAAAATTTCAAAAAAAGGAAATTAAATTACCAATCGCATTAGGCAAAAGTATTTCTGGTATGCCACTCATTGGTGATTTAACTTCAATGCCTCACCTATTGATAGCTGGTACTACTGGGTCTGGTAAATCTGTTTGCATCAATACAATTATTGTATCTCTACTTTACAAACTTAATCCTGATCTTTGCAAATTCATTTTGATAGATCCAAAAATGTTAGAATTATCTGCCTACGAAGGTATTCCTCATTTGCTTTGCCCGGTCATAACTGACTCTAAAAAAGCTGCTTCAGCCCTTGGATGGACGGTTAGAGAAATGAATAGCAGATACAAATTGATGAGCAAAGAAGGCGTAAGAAATATTGATGGATATAACGCAAAACATAAACTTAAGATGCCTTACATTGTTGTTGTCGTCGACGAAATGTCTGATTTGATGTTAGTTGCAGGAAAAGAAATCGAAAATTATATTCAAAAATTATCTCAAATGGCTAGGGCTGCGGGAATTCACATTATTATGGCAACCCAGCGACCTAGTGTGGATGTAATTACAGGAACTATTAAAGCTAATTTTCCAACAAGAATTTCTTTTAGAGTGAGCTCAAAAATTGACAGTAGAACTATCTTGGGCGAACAAGGAGCTGAGCAATTATTAGGTAATGGTGACATGCTATTTATGTCCTCAGCTAACAGAATTGTAAGAATTCATGGTCCCTATGTTTCTGAAAAAGAAATAGAAAAAATAACCAATATATTAAGAGCTCAAGGCGAACCTGATTATATAGATGAAATAACAATTAACGACAAAGAGAGTAATACTTTGGAAAGTTCTGATGAGGACTCAGATGAATTATACAGCCAGGCTTTAGAAATTATTAAGACAGAGGGTAAGGCATCTACTAGCTTTCTTCAAAGAAAATTACAAATTGGTTACAATAGAGCTGCTCGAATTATTGATATGATGGAAGAAAAAGGAATAGTGAGCAAAGCTAACCATGTTGGTAAAAGAGAGGTATTATAATTTTTGTTAAAAAAAGTTTTTCTAATTATAATTATTTTTTTAATTTATCCATTAAATTTATCTGCTAATGAAAAAAATTTAATTATTGCTCAATTACTTGAAGTAAATAATTTTAATTTTGATTTTGAGCAAGCATCAAATGAAAAAAAAGAAACCGGTAATTGTATATTAGTTTTTGATAGTCAACTTAAGTGCAATTATAATGATGATAAACAAAAAGAAATTATAATTAACAATCAAACACTAGTAGTTCTGCATAAACGATATGATAAAAAATATTTTTATCCTATTAAAAATTCTCCTTTTTCTAAAATTTTAAACAAGAAAGAGCTTATTCAATTGATTAGTGAGGCAGATATTACAATTGGTGAAAACATTAGTTTGACTTATGAAAATGAAAGTAAAGTTTTAGTTTTTTTTGACAAAAAGAGTTATGATTTCAAAGGATGGAGCATAATAGACAATTTCAATAATGAGATTTTGTTTTCTATTAATATAAAGTCAATTAATGGCAACTATGATCCTGGAATATTCAAAATTCCTTCAATTAACTAATATTCAAAATTTATTTCTTCTTCTTTAAATATTTTAAAACCTTTAGATAAATAATTATTTAAAGCAAATTTATGATCAAGACTACAAGTGTGCACCCACAATCTATCAATACCGCGTTTAAAAGCGTCGTTTATGATAAATTTTAATAAAAGAGATCCTAATTTTTTTTCCTGATAATCTTTTAAAATACCCATTTGAATTAGTTCAATTTCATTTTTTAACTTATGATGTTCCTGCTCAAAAAAACCAATTAAATCATCACCTTTTTTAATAATTCCAGTTTCTAAATTTAGATTACCTACATACTTAAGCCATTCTTTATCAGACCACAAAAGACGGTCACGCCAAAAATGTTCTTTTCCTATTTGTCTGTAAAAAAACTTATTTAAATCAATATCTTTTTCTTTTTGAAAATAAATATTTATTTTATCTGGAAATTCAACTTCAATATTTTTTTTAAAATTATCTTTTTTAATTTCTAAAAAATATCTTTTTACTATAGGCATTGGAAAGCTTAACTAACCATTTTACCTATCTTTTCACCACCGAATATATGATAATGCAAATGAGGGACTTCTTGACCACCGTCAGTTCCTATATTGCTGAGGAGACGATAGCCTCTTTCTTCATTAGAAATGTTTAATAGCTTTGATACATGGCTAATAGCTTTGTTGAATTCTATAATTTCTTTATCTGATGCATTCTTATTAAAATGATCTAAATCAATATATGGACCTTTTGGTATTACCAGTACGTGAATTTTTTTTTGAGGATTGATGTCATAAAAGGATAAAACATAGTCATTCTCATAAACTTTTTTACAAGGTATTTCCCCTCTTAAAATTTTTGCGAATATATTATTTTTATCGTAGGTCATTTTTGACGTTTTTTAAGCTCATTCATTACATCTTCGATCTTAATGTTATTGGCCTCAAGATAAACCATCAAATGATAAATCACGTCTGCAGCTTCGTGGATTTGATTAGAATTTTCTTCTACAGCTTCGATCAATTCTCCTATTTCTTCCTTAACTTTTGCAACACTCAAATCTTTATCGTGGAGAAGTTTATTGGTGTAAGATTCACTACTTGAAGAATTCTTTCTTTCTCTAATTATTTTTATTAACTGCTCTAAGTTTTCAAACATATTATAATCTTACTGATACATTCTTAGAATTCAAATATTCTTTCGCTTCCTTAATTTTATATTCTCCATAATGAAAAATGGAAGCTGCTAGAACTGCGCTAGCTCCACCTTTGACTATTCCATCATACAAGTGATCTAACGTCCCAACTCCACCAGATGCTATTACAGGAATGTTTGTGCTGTCAGTTATGGCTTTTAGAAGCTCAATATCATAGCCAGATTTTGTACCATCTTTATCCATTGATGTGAGCAAAATTTCTCCAGCACCATTTATTTCAACTTGTTTTGCAAATTCAATAACATCAATACCTGTTTTGTTTCTACCCCCGTGAGTGAATACCTCCCATTTATTATCTGAAACTTTCTTAGCGTCTATTGCCACTACAATACATTGTGATCCAAACTGTTTTGAAGCTTCTTTAACGAATTTTATATTATTAACTGCCGCTGTATTAATTGAGACTTTGTCTGCGCCTGCCAATAACAAGTCTCTAATATTTTGTATTGTTCTTACTCCGCCACCAACTGTCAAAGGAACAAAGCACTCTTTTGCAGTTTTTCTTACAATATCAACTATCGTATCTCGATTTTCATTTGAGGCTGTAATGTCTAAAAAACAAATCTCATCAGCACCACCATCGCTATAAATTTTAGCTTGCTCAACAGGGTCTCCGGCGTCTTTTAATTCAACGAAATTTATACCTTTAACCACTCTTCCGTTTTTAACATCCAAACAAGGTATTATTCTATTTTTAAGCATTAATTTCCTCTGCTAGTTCCTCAAGTTTAATATCACCATCGTAAATCGCTTTACCAACAATTATACCTTCAATTTTTTTATTATTTAATTCTCTTGTTTTTTTAATATCTTTTAAAGAAGAAACCCCACCTGAAATAACGACTGGACAACTAGAAATTTCTGCAATTGAAATGGTCTCTTCAAAATTAGGACTGCTCTTCATGCCATCTTTGTTAATATCAGTATAAATTATCCTGCTTACACCAAAATCATTTATCTGTTTTAAAAAATCTTTTGCCTTAATATTAGAATCTTCAACCCAGCCAGAAACCGAAAGGCTTCCATTTTTTGCATCCAAACCTAAAGCAATTTTATTTTTAAATTTATTGCAGGCTTCTTTTAAAAATTCTTTATTTTTAATTGCAGCACTCCCTAAAATTACCTTTTCCACACCTGTCTCGATATATTTTTTAATAGTATCAAGGGTTCTAATACCTCCTCCTACTTCAATTTCTAAATCATATTTTTTAACTATTTCTTCAATTATATCTGAATTAATTGCTTTACCAGTTAATGCTCCATCAAGATCAATGATGTGTAAATTTTTAAAACCATATTCCTTGTATTTTGCCGCTTGTTCTATTGGCGATGTTGCATATTCAGTTTTATTTTCAAAGTCCCCTTTGATTAACCTTACACACTTTTTATCTTTAATATCTATTGCAGGAAATATTTTCATTATAGATTTATAAAATTTTCAATTATCTTTAAACCCGTCTTATCGCTTTTTTCAGGGTGAAATTGCGTTCCAAATAAATTATCTCTTTCAACCGAACAGACAATTTTTGATGAATAGTCTGTGGTAGCTGAAATTACAGATTTATCATTTGGGATGAATTCGTAACTATGTACAAAATACATATGAGATTTATTTTCAATATCCTTAAAAATCTTACTTTGTTTTACTATTTCAATTTCATTCCAACCAATATGTGGGAGTTTAAATTTTCCGCTTTGATTATCAATTTTAGAAACTTTTCCTGAAATCCATCCTAATCCCTTAGTTTCTATCTCTTCAAATCCTACATCAGCAAACATCTGTAAGCCCACACATATACCTAACAAAGGTTTTTTATTTGTGATTGCAAATTCATTTAGTGCTTCTACTAATCCGTTAATGCTATTTAAAGAGTCAACACAGCTTTTAAATGAACCTTGGCCAGGAAGTACGATTTTATCGCTTGATTTTATCTTATTAAGATCTGCTGTTACTTCTAAATTTACTTTACCTTTAGCAACCTCTGTAAAAGAATTAATTACTGAGCTTATGTTGCCCGATTGGTAGTCAACGATTGTGACGTTCATCAAAACTAAATAGAACCTTTGGTCGATGGAATTGAGTTTTTTATTCTTTTGTCTACAGCCAAAGCATCCTTTAATGATCTAGCTAGTCCTTTATAACAAGACTCAATTTTGTGGTGACTATTTTCTCCATAAATATTTTCAACATGCAAAGTTACTCCAGCGGATTGAGAAAACGCTTGGAACCATTCTTTAAATAGTTCTGTGTCCATTTCACCAAGTTTCTCTACTGCTAATTTTACTTTCCAAATTAAATAGGGTCGATTTGATACATCGATTGAAACTCGACTAAGTGTTTCATCCATTGGAATCATTGTTGAAGCATATCTCGTAATGCCTTTTCGATTACCTGCTGCTTTTTTTATAGCCTCACCAATTGCAATTCCTGTATCTTCAGTTGTGTGATGTAAATCAATATGAGTATCACCTTTAGCCTTTACCTCTAAATCTATTAGAGAGTGTTTTGATAATTGCTCTAACATGTGATCTAGAAAACCTATTCCAGTATCAATTTTATATTTTCCTTTTCCATCAAGATTGACCGAAACGGAAATACTGGTTTCTTTTGTTTTTCTAGTAATTTTTGCTTTTCTGCTCATAGTAGTTATGTGTATTTAGCCAATGATATATATAGAATTTCCTATTTTATCAATAAATGCAGTTTAACTATTGAAGAAATAAAATTAGTCTCCACATAGAACTTATATGAATACTGCTGAAAAATGGCACGGAACCACAATTGTTTTGTTGCGAAAAAATAATGAGACCATTGTTGCAGGCGACGGTCAGGTAAGTTTAGGTAATACTATTTTAAAAAGTAAGGCCAAAAAAGTTAGAAAAATTGAAAAACGTGGTGTGATAGCTGGGTTTGCAGGCTCAACAGCTGATGCTTTAACTTTATTTGAAAGGCTTGAAGCAAAATTAGAAAAACATGCGGGTAATCTTCCAAGAGCTGCCGTTGAATTAGCAAAAGATTGGAGAACAGATAAATACTTAAGAAGACTTGAAGCTTTAATGGCAGTCGCTGATAAAGAAAATAGTTATATTATTTCAGGTACCGGTGATGTTTTAGAACCCGAAGATGGAATTATTGGCATAGGTTCTGGAGGCAATTATGCTTTAGCAGCTGCAAAGGTTTTAATGGAAACAGATCTTTCTGCAGAAGAAGTAGCGAGAAAGGCAATTAAAATTGCATCTGATATTTGTGTTTTTACAAATAATAATATTTCAATTGAAAAAGTTTAATCATGAAAGAAATGAATAACGTTACAAATCTAAATTTAGTTAAAGATGAAAAAAAGAAAGAAAGCTCAAAAGTAAGTGCTTTGTCACCAAGGGAAATTGTTTCTGAATTAGATAGATATGTAATTGGCCAAACAAATGCAAAAAAGGCTGTTGCGATTGCTTTAAGAAATAGATGGAGACGTCAAGCGCTCGATGAAGAAATGAGAGAAGAAGTTCTTCCAAAAAACATCTTGATGATTGGGCCAACTGGAGTTGGTAAGACAGAAATTTCAAGAAGATTATCTAAGCTAGCACAGGCACCTTTTATCAAAGTAGAGGCAACACGATTTACTGAGGTTGGTTATGTTGGGAGAGACGTAGAGCAAATTATCAGGGACTTAATTGAAATAGCTATCGCTTTGGAGAAGGAAAAAAAGAGAAAAGAAGTTTATGCCAAAGCTCAGCTTGAAGCAGAGGAAAAAGTTTTAAATGCCTTGGTTGGTAATAAAGCTAGTGTTGCCACAAGAGAAAGTTTTAGAAAAAGACTAAGAAGCGGTGATTTGGATGACAATGAAATAGAAATTGAAGTAAACGATAGTCCCTCAAACATGCAAAGCTTTGAAATTCCAGGAATGCCAGGTGGTAACATTGGGATGATAAATGTTTCTGAAATACTTGGTAAATCAATGGGTCAGAAAGCTAAAAAGAAAAAAATGTCAGTTAAAGAATCTCACGATATTTTAATAAATCAAGAGTCTGATAAGTTAATCGAGCAAGATAAAATTATTAGCGAAGCAAAAAAATCTACTGAAGATAATGGAATAGTTTTTTTAGATGAAATTGATAAAATTTCTGCCCGAGGAGATAGAATGGGCGGAGATGTTTCTAGAGAAGGTGTTCAAAGAGATCTGTTGCCATTAATTGAAGGGACAACAGTAAGTACTAAATATGGACCAATTAAAACTGACCATATTCTATTCATTGCCTCAGGTGCTTTTCAATTAGCTAAACCATCTGATTTATTACCTGAGCTTCAAGGGCGTTTACCGATTAGAGTTGAGTTAAATGCGTTGTCTGAAGCTGACTTTAAAAGAATTTTAAAAGAACCAGACAATAGTTTAATCAAGCAATATGTTGCTTTACTAAAAACTGAAAACGTAGATCTTGAATTTACAGAAGACGGAATTGATTTAATTGCTAAAGTTTCAGCTGAAGTAAATGCTTCAGTAGAAAACATTGGAGCAAGAAGACTTCACACTTTATTAGAAAAAATATTAGACGACATAAGCTTTACGGCTCCAGATAGATCTGGTGAAAAAATTATAATCGATAAAAAATACATTGAAAATAACCTTGGTGAACTAGCTAAGGATATGGATCTAAGTAAATTCATCTTATAAAAAACAAATTTATAAACATAATCATCCTGAAGACCTAGAGGTCTTGTGATTAATTAATTCTTTTTCGATCTTAACTCATATATATATGAGATATGACGAAGAACTTGGTAGCAAATGGTTTTAGAAGTAGAAAATCATCAATATATCAAAAAGGAACGAATGAACCCTTTGTCATTAGCAGAAGTAAATTTAGTAACTTCATTGATTGTCCAAGGTGCTTTTACCTTGATAGGGTAAAAGGTTTAAAAGAACCATCGATGCCAGGATGGTCATTAAATTC
>VTPM01000030.1 GCA_008638125.1 Pelagibacteraceae bacterium | reverse complement strand
CCCTTTTTAATTTTAATCATTTATCTTTTTTATCTTGTTTAAAAATTCTTTGATTTTTTTTACGTCTTTTACTTTATCTGTTTCTAAAGCACCAGAAACATCCACAATATCTGTTATTTTTTTTAAGTTTTCAAGGGTATCCATATTGATATTACCGGCTAACATTTTAGTAATGGATTGAGGAACATCTTTTACCCAATTAAAATCCCAACTTAAAGATTGATGTAGCCCTGAACTATCAAACAAAATGATATCTGCGACTTGTTCAAAAGTTTTATAGTTTAAAATATCTTTTTTTTCTTTTATTTGAAGTGCAACTATTATTTTCTTTTTATATTTATCTTTTATTTTTGAAATATCATCTGAATTAAAATTCCCATAGATTTGAAAATAATCGAGTTTAAGTTTTGAATATTGATCTAATTCTTCTTCAGTTGGATCAACGAAAACTCCTACATAGGAAGTATTTTGTTTTGGTATGTTAGTTAAAATCTCAGCAGTTTTATAATCGATGAACCTATGACTTTTCTTGTAGTTTAAAATGAAGCCACAAAATGATGCTCCATAATCTACACACGTTTGAACGTGTTCTGCAGTTGTAAGTCCACAAATCTTTGCCTGCATTACTTAGCTGAATTAATAATTTTTTGAATATTTTCTAATGGATCGCCTTCATAAATGGGTCTACCAATTACGGCAAAGCATTTATCATCAGCAATTGAATTAAATTCTTTGTAACTTAAAGTTCTTTTTTGATCTTGCTTGCTTTGCTCACCTCTAATACCGGGACAAAAGATTTTAATGTCTTTTGAAATGGTTCTAGCAAGACTAATGTCTTGTGCCGAGGCAATGATGCCTGATAACTTTGCTTTAACGGTTAATTCAATTAATAATTTAACCTGATCTTTCACTTCATTATTGATGCCAATAAGCTCTAAGTCTTTTTTATCCCAAGATGTTAATACGCTTACGGCTAAGAACTCTAAGTTTGAACCAACAGAGGCTTTTTGTGCAGCTTCTAGCATTTCAAGTGAGCCTAATGAGTGAATGGTAAAGTATTTAATTGCCTTGATATTTGAAATTACTTTTACGGTTTTAGCTACTTGGTTTGGTATGTCAAAAATTTTTGTATCTAAAAAAATAGGTAGATTGAATTTTTCAAATTCTTGAATGCCTTTTAAACCAATGGCGCTATAAAGTTCTAAGCCTATTTTAATTCCTGCCAAATAATCCTTAGTTTTATCAGTAACCTCTAATGCTTTGTCAGCTGAGTTAAAATCTAGGGCGAGAAATATGTTTTTTTTCATTATTTAAATTCTTTATTTATTTCTTGTTTTAAATGTTTTGACATTTTAAAGGAAACTTTTTTCCGCTCAGGCACATAAATAGTTTCACCCGTCTTAGGATTTCTTGCATTATATCTAGCTTTAATTGTTTTTACTGAAAACCTGCCAAAGTCTCGAAGTTCAACAGGTCTATCTTTTTCTAAATTTTCTAAAATTGTACTGAAGAAAGCCTCAACAATAGCTTCGATTTGAGAACGATTTAGGCCTGGGTGTTTTTTATGAAGTTCCTTGATGATTTCTGACTTAACCAAGTATTATTCTTCTTCTTCTGTTTTCTTTTTCTTAGGTGTTTTGCCTAAAGCTTTTTGGAAAATGCCGGCAAGTGTAGCACCTGATTTTGCAGCGTTAGCTCCAAATTTAGCTACCAAGCTCTTCTCTTCATAAACTTGAGCAGCTTTAACGCTTAAAACAACTTGTCTTTTATCTGTGTCTAATTCTGTAATCATGGCATCTAATGCGTTACCAGGTACAAAAATTTCTGGTCTTGCATCAGCTGCTTCTTTAGCTAATTGATTTTTCTTGATCATAACAATGATGTTTTTATCAGGATCAACTGAAACTTTAACACCTGTTTTTAATACTTCGTGAACTCTTGTTGTAATGATAGATCCTTCTTTTTTGCTATTTTCTTTAAACCAATCAAATGGATCTTTCTCTAAAGCTCTAATTGAGAATCTTAATTTGTCGTCTTTTAATTCTATGATCTTAACTTTGATCTTTTGTCCTTTTTTATATTTCTTTAAATCCTGATCTTCTTCTTTGTAAGATAATTCTCTAAAATGTAACATTCCTGTTAATCCATTAGGTAGATCAGCAAAGATAGCTTTGTCAGTAATGTTATTGATTGTAACTTCTACGATCTGACCAACTTGATCTTCAACTTCTTTCCAAGGATTAGGTTGAGTTTCTCTAAATGATAATGAAATTCTTTTTGCTTCACTATCTACAGATACAATTTTAACTTTTACTTCTTGCGAAGCTGATAAAACTTTTGCTGGTTGAACGTTTTTGTTGGTCCAAGATAATTCTGAAGAATGGATTAATCCTTCGATGCCATCTTCTAATCTAACGAATGCACCGTAATCCATTAACTTAGTTACTGTACCCGTATACTCTGATCCAATTTTGTATTTCTTCTCTAAGTTTGAGAATGGATCTTCAGTTAAAGCTTTAACTGATGCTGAAACTCTATTTGTCTCAGGATCAATCTTTGTAATTTTTACTTTCATCGTCTGACCAATTGTTACAAGATCAGATGGTTTTTTTACTCTTCCATGTGAAAGATCTGAAACGTGAAGTAATGCATCAATACCATTAATATCTAGGAATATTCCCCAATCCGTAGTTGCTTTAACTTTAGCGTTTTCAATGATGTCTCCTTCATTTAAATTCTTTAATGCTTCTTTTGCATCTATGTCTTTATTTTTCTCTAATACGGCTCTTCGGCTTGTACAAACATTTCCTCTAACTTTATCAATTCTTGTAGCCATTACTTTTAAAGGAACGTTCATTAAGTGATCAAATTTTTTAAGAGGTCTTACATCAATTTGTGATGCTGGCATAAAAGTAGGCAGGCCATCACACGTAGCAATGAAACCACCTTTAACTCTTCCAGTAATGTAAGCTGTTATCTCTTCACCTGTTTCGAAAACTTTCTCCATTCGCTTCCAGGCATTCATTCGTCTTGCTTTTTCTCTAGAAATTATAATCTCACCCTTGAAGCTTTCTATTCTCTCAAGGTAAACTTCTATCTTAGAACCCACTTTTAATTTTGCTAGTTCGTCATCATTTTTAAACTCTTCAACGGGGATCATTCCTTCCATCTTTGCTTTACAATCTACAACGATGAAGTTCTTTGTGATCTCAGTTACTGTGGCTTTTATGATTTCGTTTTCTTTGAGGGTTCGGTCCTTGAAATCGTCATTAAGTAAGCTTTCGAACTCTTTTTGAGAGCTAGATAGTTCCTTATTAATTGCTTCAACTGCCATATTTTTCTTTAATTTTCTTTTCGATAACTTCGGACAATTTATTAAGCATGCCCTTGATGTTTTTTAATTTATCGGTTTGCACAATTACCGCATTTTTTGCTTGAATCAAAGGAGAATTTTTACGTTTTCTATCTAAATTATCCCTAATAGACATAGCTTTTTTAACTTCTGCAAACTTTATCTGCTTATTATTTTTACGAAGTTCTTTGAATCTTCTTCTAGCAGCTACATCTAAACTGCATTTAAAAAAGAATTTAATGTCTGCATTTGGCAGAATGACTGTGCCAATATCTCTGCCTTCAATACAAACTTTGTTGTATTTCTTGGCAAACTTTTTTTGAAACAACTTTAATATGTTTCTAATTTTTTGCTCTTTTGCAATAATTGAAGTGTGAGCTGAAATTTCAGGATTATGTAAGGCTTTATCTTCAAGTTTTTTTAAACTTAAGTTTTTAAAAACTTTTTTTAAAAAAGAAATTTTATTTTTAGGTTTATGCTTAATTAATTGATAGCTAGCATAACGGTATAAAAGGCCCGAGGACAAAAACTTTAATCCGTATTTCTTAGATATTCGTTTTGCTCCCGTTGTTTTACCGCTTGCAGCAGAGCCATCAGCAGCAACAACTAATTTATGATGTTTTTTTAATTTCAAATTTTCCTCCAAGTGATTTTATGATTTTTAGAAAAGAGGGCGAAGATGTTCCAACCGTTTCAAAATTTTTAATGTCTGCTTTTATTCCTGTCACAAGGGATAGGACCGTTGTACTCATACAGATACGATGATCTCCTAAATTTGGAACTTTAATGGTAATATTTTTATTTCTAATTTCAGAAGCACCAAAAATTTTCATTTCATTTTTTGTTGATTTACATTTTATTCCTATTTGCACTAAAACTTTTCTCATTTCTTCAATTCTATTACTTTCTTTATTTGCTAAATCTTCAATGCCTGTAAAAATTGAAGTTCCTTTCGTAAGTCCGGCGATAACAAAAAGAATGGGATATTCATCTGTAGCTGAAACATAGTAATCTGCACCAGCCTTGATTGCCTTTAATTTAGAGTATTGAACCTCAATGTCTCCAATGATTTCATTATTCATCCTCTTTACATTTTTGAATTTTATTTTAGCCCCGTGTTTTTTTAAGAGTTCATAAAATCCAATTCTTCTTGGATTGAGCCCGACATGCTTAATTTTTAATTTGGCATCAGGCGTTAGCAAGGTTAGGGCAGTAAAGAAAGCAGCAGAACTTGGGTCTCCGCCCACATTAATCTTAAGTGGGTCTAAATATTCTTTACCATAGATCTTGATGTGGTTTTGACCTTTCTTATTTTTTTTAATTTTGATCAGCTTTTTATTTTGCAAAAGCATATTCTCAGTATGATCTCTGCTTTTTTTCTCTTCGATTATATTAGTGACGCCATTTGCATTTAAACCACCTAGCATAACTGCGCTTTTTAATTGTGCTGATACTCCAGCTTTATATTCAAAACCTAATGGGATGGGAGATGAAATTAAAGTTAAAGGAAAGTTAGTTTTGTTTTTAGGCAAGAAAGTTGTACCAAATTCAGACATTAAATTTATGAGTTTACCCATGCTTCTTTTATTTAGTGAGTGATCTCCTTTAATCCTTACATGAATGTCTGGGTTAGTGGAGAGCAAACCTATTAAAAGCCTAGCCGTTGTGCCTGAATTTCCACAATTTAAAACAGTATTTTTTTTTGCATAAAAAGAGCCAAGACCCTTACCGTAAACTAAATAATGTTTTGGTTTAACTTTCTTAATCTTTACGCCTAGTTTCTTTAAGCAATCAACACATGAGTAAACATCCTCTGACTCTAAGACGTTTTTAACCTCAGATATATTGTGAGAGATAGCCCCAATTAAAAAAGATCTAATGGATATTGATTTATCAGAGTCGACATTAATAACTTTTTTAAAAGGTTTGATTTGATTTGAAACGGTTAAAGAAAAACTTTTATTTGGCATCACACTTACGCTCTATAGGATGATCCAAAATATAATTCGATTGCTTTTGAGGACTTTAATATTTCAGAAGGAGTGCCTTTAGCAATAATGCTTTGTTCGCCTAACACATAAGCTCTATCTACAATGTCAAAAAGGTTACTTACTTGGTGATCGGTTACTAAAATTGCACAACCAAAGTTTTGAAGTTTTAAAATATATTTTTGAATATCTTGTACAACGATCGGGTCCAATGCAGCCATTGGCTCATCGAGCAAAACAACACTTGGGTTATTGATTAGTAAACGTGCTAACATTACACGTCTTACTTCTCCACCTGATAAATTTGAAGCATGGATGTTTCTTAGATGTTGAAGATTAAATTCATCTAACAAACGCTCCGTCATCTTAATTTGGTTTTCTTCACCCTTGATGCTTAATTGGCATATGCCTAAGAGGTTGTCATAAACACTCATAGCAAAAACACTTCGTTGTTGAGATAAATATCCTATTCCAGCTTTAGCTCTTAAGTGAATTGGTCTGTCTTGAATTTCATTTCCATTAAGCAATATCTTTCCAGCATCAGCATAAATCTCTCCAATGATCGTACTATAAAGAGTTGATTTACCCGAACCATTTGGACCAAGTAATCCAACACATTCACCTGGATAAAGTTCCATACTTATCTTTTTTAATATAGGTCTGCCGTCATAGGATTTGCTCACATCTTTAATCTCAAAGATGGGCTTATCTTTTTTAAATTTTATAATTCTAAAACCTTTTTTCATTATCTCTTTAATTTTAAATTAACTTGATTATCTCCAAACATTGAAAAATCTAAAATTTTACTTGCTAGAGTATACTCTAATTTATCTGCAAAGAATTCACCTTTATCTATACTTTCTCCTTTTACATTACCAGAAGCAATCAAAGTACCATTTGTATTTGAATAATTTAATTTATCAGAGAATAATGAGTGGGTTAAATAAGTGGATTTAACATTATTCCTAAATTCCATATCAAGAGAAAGGTTATTATATAATCCTTCATCACTAACAACGGTAAGCACGCTTCCATCTTTTAAATAAAAAGTTGCAACAACACCTAGCATATTAATAAGTTCTGGAGATTGAGTTTTAAATTCAGCATTTCTAGCTTTTAAAACATATCGATTTCCATTTAGATCAAAACCAGAATATTCAATGTCTGTAAAACTATTAGTATCAGGATCGCTTTGAGTTTGGATCTCAACTACCTGTTCTTCTACGACTGGTTCATCTTTATAGGTATTATAAAGAAGCAATGATGCTACGAAAAAAATAGTAAGTTGAATTAAAATAAGTTTTTTTTTTCTAGTTTTCACTTTATTCCGTATTGCAAAAGAGAATGAATATGAACTATTCCTTTTAATTTCTTACTAGTTTTAGATTTATTAAAATCTTTATCTGAAGCAACTAATAAGCTTGTTATTTTCTTTTCGTTCATAATTGATAATGCCTTTGAGGCAGGTGCATTTTCAGAAATAAACAGAGGGTTATTAGTCATAAATTTTCTTAAATGATCATCTTTAGAATAATACCGAATTCCTCTTCTTGCATCACCATCGGTTAGAATGCCTTTGACTAAATTTTTTTCAGTCACCACCACTAAACCAAGTTTTTTATCCGCAATAACTTTCGTCGCTTCATAAATGCTTTTATTGATATTTACTAAAGGTAGTTTATTGCCTGTAATCATAATATCCTTAACCAACAATAAAGTTTGGCCAATATTGCCACCTGGATGAAATACCTTGAATCTTTCTTTTGAAAATTTCATTTTATTCATTAAAGCAACTGCCAAACAATCTCCTAGTAACAAAGTAATGCTTGTACTAGTAGTTGGCACCATGCCCGTTGGATCGGACTCTTTTACTTGAGGCAATAAAAGTTTAACGTCACTTGCTTTTAACAGAAGACTATCTTTCTTAGAGGCAACTCCAATAATTTTGATATTAAATCTATTGGCATACTTAAGCATGTTTGAAATTTCAGATGTGTTACCTGAATAAGAAAAAACTAATAATAAATCTCTTTTATCAATTTGACCTAGATCGCCATGATTAGCTTCACTGGGATTTAAGAAAAATGATGAGATCCCAACTGATGATAAAGTAGCTGAAATTTTTCTAGCAATTAGACCTGATTTTCCAATTCCTGCTGCAATGACTTTCCCTTTGCAATTAGCCATGAGATCAACCGCTTGAGTAAAGGATTTATTAAATATTTTATTAATTTTTTTTAATTCTGAGATTTGAATAGCAGCAGCTTTTTTAGCAATGGAGATATAATTTACTTTATTCATTAATGTTCAAATATTGAGAACTTAAAACCCTTTTGATCAAGTTCTATTCTAGTATCTAAGAACTCTATACATTTTTTATAAATGCTCATTCTATCTTCACGGATTAACATTTTTTCTAGTTGGTTTTTGATTTTATGAAGATAAATAACATCGTTAGCTGCGTACTCTAATTGTTTGTCATTAAGCTCATTAATGTCTTTATTCCAATCACTTGAGCCCTGGTTTTTATCTAATTTTTTATTACAAAACTCTTGGACTAAGTTTTTCAGCCCATGTTGGTCTGTGTAAGTTCTGCAAATTTTAGAGGCTATTTTTGTACAGAAGATATTTTTCATTTTACACTTTAAGAAATACTCAAGTGCACTTTTATCAAATCTTAGAAAGTGACCTATTTTTTGAATTTTTTCATTTTCTAAAACTGAAACCAAATTTGGCATTTTATAATTCGTTCGATCAGGTTGGATGACATAAACATCTCCTCCTTCATTACAGATTTGAACAAGACTTAATTTATCACGTTCAGGAATTAATAAACCTGTAGCCTCGGTATCGATTGCGACACTATCCTTAAATGAATTGGCCACATCTGAACTTATGTCCCCTTGAATCTTATGTATTTTCATATAACTATCTTGAATACCATGAACAATTACCCAATAGCAACAATCCTAGGCGGTGGTGGATTTATAGGAAGATATCTTGTCCGAAAAATGACTGAGAAAAATTTTCAGTGCATTATTCCTACAAGAAATGCTTACTTAAAAGGCTATTTAAAAACGCAAGCCCCTCCAGGTGCAATTGAGTTTACAGATTTTAACCCTAAAGATTTTTCAAATATTCAAAAAGCAATTGAGAACTCAGATATTGTTATCAATTTGATTGGAATTTTATTTGAAAATAAAAAACAAAAATTTTCAAACATGCACTCTGACTTTCCAGAATTCATTGCAAAGTTATGTGCTAAGTCTGAGGTTAAAAAATTTATTCATGTAAGCGCAATTGGTGCTAATGAAAATTCTAAGTCAGTATATCAACAGTCAAAATTTAGTGGTGAGCAAAAGGCTTTAAATCAATTTAATAACACAGTCATCATTAGACCAAGCGTAGTTTGTGGAACGGAGGATAACTTTACCAATCTTTTTGCCAAACTCAGCATGGCTCCAGTTATTCCTTTAGTGAATATGAATTATAAATTTCAACCTGTTTTAGTTAATGACGTTGCAACTGCAATTGTCAGAGCCATTGAGACAAAAAAAAATGAAGGTAAAATATACGAAGTAGGCGGACCAAAAATAATTAGTTTTGGTGATATGGTAAAATCTATTCTCAATACCATTGGTAAAAAAAGATTTGTCGTTGATTTGCCTTTACCCTTAGCAAGAATTCAAGCTTCACTATTTAGTTTAATGCCAAAACCTTTATTAACTAGAGATCAGTGTGAAATATTAACTGAGGCTGATAACATTGTCTCAAACAATCATTTAACGTTTAAAGACTTGAATATAAAGCCAGGTGACGTTGAACAAGAGATGAGCAAGTGGCTTTGGCGATTTAGATCTGGCGGCGAATTCGCAAAAGTTTAATTATCTTAGAATACTTTTTTGGGGATCAAAGTAGTCTGTTTGTAATTGGAATAAATCCATAACTGTATGTCTTAAGAATTCGTGAGTAATTTCTTTATTGATTTGTCTTGCTTTTGGATAATCTTTTCTTTCTTTAAGACCATTTGAAGCCCACAGTAAGATAGGTACATGCGTTTGTTCTTTTGGCGCAAACTTTAATGGTGCACCATGTAGGTATAAACTTTTTTCACCAAGTGACTCTCCGTGGTCTGAGGCATAAATTAAAAAGTTATCAGATTCTTTTTCATTCTTTAAAAATTCAATCATACTATCAATAATGTAGTCTGTATAAAGGATTGTATTATCATAAGTATTATTTAGCGCTTCCAAATCACAAGATTGTGGATCATTGGATTCACAGTTAGGTTTAAACACATTAAATGCTTCAGGGTAACGATTGTAATACGCAGGACCATGACTTCCCATCGTATGTACAACGATAAACAATTTTTTTGTTTTAGATTTTTTTTCATCAATTGTTTTTTTCAAACGTTCTAGAATGATCTCATCATGCACTCCATAGCCCACATAATCCTCAGATCCTTTTTCAACAAAATCGATCAATTCAATCCTGTCACAAACATGCTTACAACTTGAATTATTTTCTATCCAAATAGTTTCAATACCCGCAGATTTAGTTAGATCTAATAAGTTTTCTCTATATTCCTCTTCATGAAAGTTAAAACCATCATATTTTGCAAGTGAAAACATACAAGGTACCGACTGAGAAGTATAAGTTCCACAAGACTTTGCTTGAGTAAAATTTTGTATATCTTCTTTTTCCAACAAAGGATTGGTTTGCTTGTGATAACCGTTTAATGAAAAACGATCTGCTCGTGCAGTTTCACCAACAACAAATATACCTATCATTTTTTTCTCTAAATGTATTTGCTTTGCGTCAAACTGTAGTTTTAAAACTTCTTTGTTAGCTGATTTTAATTCATCATAATAATCCTTAACGTTAGATAATAAGTAATGTGGAATAATTCTTTCTCTTAAATTTTTAGAATCTCTGGCAATAAAAGATACATTCTTATAATTTGAATAAATTGAACCAATCGTTAAAGCGCAAAGCAAAAAGATAAAGACAACTCTTGTTAAAAATTCTTTTAAGAATTTAGGGTATTCAATTTTAATAAAAAATAATGCAAGAGAAGGAATTATTCCAAACAAAAGCAAGAATATAAAATACTTAAATGTAATAATATCATTAATTTCACCCCAATTTTTTTCTTTGAAAGAGTCGATTGTACTTTGAATAATACCCTCATCAATAATGATGCCCAAATTCTGTAAAAAATAATAATTGATTGCAGATATTATCACTACAAATATGATTGCAGGTTTTAAAAGATATCGCTGACCAAAAATAAAAAAGAAAATTGCAAAAGAGGTAAAAATTAAAAAATAGCCTGAGAATAAAAAATAATGTTCTTGAAATTCACTTTCATATTTCAAGTGATAAATGGGCTCAAAGCTTTCAATTAAATGAAAATTAAAAAAAAGTGTTAGATATATAGAAAATAAAATTATTATTTTTAGATAGCTTA
>VTPM01000005.1 GCA_008638125.1 Pelagibacteraceae bacterium | reverse complement strand
ATACAGGCTATGACTATTTAGCTAGAGGTTTAGACCATGCAATAAGTGAGGATAATAAAAAAAATTAATTAAGCAGCGTTTCTTTTTTTTCTTACTATTCCCTGATAACTATCTGACAAGTCAGTTATTACATTACAAACTTTAAATTTATAATTATCAATGCTTGCAACTGGCGTTACTTCTGCTGCGGTACCTGTTAGAAAGCAACCTACAAAATTTGACATTTCCTCAGGTTTAATTTTTCTTTCTACAACTTTAATTCCTTTTGATTTTGCTATCTCAATTATACATCTTCTTGTAATTCCATCTAAAAAAGAATCTGGTATTGGCGTGTGCAATTCACCTGCTTGATTTTTGAAAAATATATTTGCCCCTGTTGCCTCAGCAATATTTCCTTGATGGTCTAACATCAAAGAGTCTATAAATCCTTTTGCCTCTGCTTCATGTTTAGAAAGAGTGCAAATCATGTACAACCCTGAGGCTTTTGTATCCCAAGGGACAGAGTCAGGTGATGGTCTTCGCCATGATGAAATATTTAATCTAATACCTTCTAATTTTAATTTAGGATCAAAGTAAGAACCCCACTCCCAAGTAGCAATTGCAACATTGATTTTATTTTTTTGGGCAGAGATCGCCATCATTTCACTTCCTCGCCAAATGATTGGTCTGACATAACCGTTCTGCGTTTTCTGTATATTTACAATTTGTTTTGTTGCTTCGCTAATTACTTCCTTGCTGAAGGGAACATTCATCCCCATTCTTTTTGCAGAATGAAAAAGTCTATCAGTGTGCTGATCTAATTTAAAAATTTCTCCATCATAAACTCTAATGCCTTCAAAAACACAGCTTGCATAATGCAAACCGTGACTTAATAAATGTACCTGTGCTTTAGACCAGTCAATGTTTTCACCATTAAACCAAATTTTTCCTGACCTTTTGTCGTAAGGGATAATTTCCATAGAAACAATATATCGATTTTTTTTGTTACAAAAAAGTATATTTCTTAATACAATAAGTCAATATAACTTACTAATAATGAAAGAACTGCTCTATCTCAAAGACGAACAAATAAAAGATTTTATTCAATTACTCTTTTATGCTTACAGAGAAACTTTTTCTGATCCTAAAGAAATTCTAGCTAAAAATTCTTTTGGACCTGCACATCTAAGGGCATTAAATCTAATTGAAAGAAATCCAGGTACTCAACTTGGTGAATTAATGTATCAATTAAAAATTACCAAACAAAGTTTAAATAGAGTTTTAAGAGATTTATTAAAATCAAAAATGATAAAACAAATCAAAGATGAGGAAGACACAAGAAGAAAAAATTTATTTTTAGATAAGGAAGGTAAAATTTTCTTTGAAAAGATTTACGAAACACAAAAAAAAAGAATATTTAATGCCTTGAAGAACTCTGAGCCAGACTCAGTTATAAAGTTTAAAGAAGTTTTAAATAAAATTATTAATGGAACAAAATAAACATCACATATTGGTCGTAGATGACGATGATAGAATTAGAGAGTTAGTTAAAGAATATCTCAATGAGAATGGATACGTAGTGTCAACTGGAAATAGCGCAGAGGAAGCTAAAATTAGACTTGGTTATTTTAAATTTGATCTAATAGTACTAGATGTAATGATGCCAGGACAAAGTGGTTTTGAATTAACGCAAGAAATAAAAAAAAAATCAAACGTACCAATAATTCTTTTAACTGCCAAAGGTGAAGTTGAAAACAGAATTCAAGGATTGGAGCTTGGAGCTGATGATTATTTAGGAAAACCATTTGAACCAAAAGAATTATTATTAAGAATTAAAAATATAATTAAAAAAAATACTAAAATTGACACAACAAAAATTAATAAAATTGGTGAAGCTCAAGTTGATTTAAATAAAATGATAATTCAACTAAAAAGTAAAATTAGTAAAATTAATAATTCTGAAAAAAAAGTTTTAATAGAAATGCTATCCAATCCTGGTAAAACCTACTCGCGAAATCAAATTGGAGAAATTTCTAATATAAGCCAAGAACGTTCCATTGATGTTATGATTACTAGGTTAAGACAAAAAATAGAAATGAATCCAAAAAATCCTAAATATTTACAAACTATAAGAGGTTCTGGCTATGTCCTTTGGATTGAATAATATTTTAAAAAAAATTTTACCGACTGGTTTATTTTATAGATCTTTAATAATCGTTGCGGCTCCTACAATCATTCTACAAATTATAATTACTGTAGTTTTTTTTGATAGTATATGGATTAAATCAAACAAGGGCCTAACTAGGTCTTTGGTTGGAGAAATCAAAACTTTATCTGACATTTATGCTTCTCAGAATGAGCAACAAATTCAATATCTAACTGATCAATTTAAATACAATTTTGATTTTGTAATTAATATCAAAAATGAGGAGTTGCCTGAGATAAATAAAGAGAGAAAATATAGTCCTATAGATCGGTCGCTAAGAAGAGAATTAAAAAGCGTTTTTGGTTCAACAAATTACTGGTTTGACACTACAAGCTATGAGGATGTTGTAGAAATTAAGGTAAAATCTGCTGATAAATTAATTGAGATAGTGTTTCCAAAAGAGAAAATTGCCCCATCTTCAGTGAGAATTTTTATTTTATGGATTACAGTTCCCTCATTATTATTAATTTCAATTGCAATTATTTTTTTAAAAAACCAAACTAGACCTATTGTTAACCTTGCAAAAGCAGCAGAAAGATTTGGTAAAGGAGATTTTGTTAAAGATATTAGACCCTCTGGAGCTTCTGAAATTAGAAAAGCAGCATATGAATTTGATAGAATGGCAAAAAGGATTGATAGACACCTTAAACAAAGATCAGAAATGCTATCAGGAATAAGTCATGATTTAAGAACGCCTTTGACTAGACTTAAATTACAACTAGCTATGATGAGTCAAAAAGACATCTCATCAAAAATGTCTAAAGATATAGATGAAATGGAAATGATGCTTAATTCTTACTTGCAGTTTGCTAAATCTCAAGTAGTAGAAGACTCTGTAGCAACAAATATCAATAAACTTTTAATTGAAATTTCTAAGGAAAAAAATAATAAAAAATTACATTTAGATTTAGCGAATGAAATAGTTCTTGTTGGAAGAAAAAATGCTCTTAAGAGATGTTTTAATAATTTAATCGAAAACGGATTAAATTATGCTGAAAATGTATACGTCAAAGTAAGCAAATCAACAAATAGATTAAATGTATTTATTGAAGATGATGGCCCAGGTATTCCAATTAATCAATACAAAAATGTTTTCAAACCTTTTTATCGTTTAGATCAAAGTAGAAATCAAAATAAATCTGGTGTTGGTCTAGGTATGTCAATTGCAGAAGATATTATTAGATCGCACGGAGGGAATATTGAATTAGGTGAAAGTCAATACAAAGGTTTACTTATCAAGATTTCTTTGCCTTTTTAATTTTTTTTAATTGTTCAATTTGTTTTTGCTGCTTTTCGATTACTTTTTTTAATACATTAAATTCTTCTCTTGAAACTAATTGAAGTTTATCAATTAAATTATCTCTTTTAAATTTCAAATTATTAATCAATTCTTTTTTTGCATCTTGAGATGTTAAAATTCCTGTTTCAATAAAATTTGAAATAAGTTTTAAAATTTTTTCTGAACTGTTCATAGTTAATCTTAATTGATAAAAAAATTAATATCAATTATGATGTAAGTTCTTAATGTATATACATAATTTAAACCCTGTCATAGTTAACTTTGGATTTATAGAAATAAGATGGTATTCGTTAGCCTATATTTTTGGAATTCTTATTGGATGGTGGTTAGCAAAAAAAATAATTCAAACAAAAATTAATAATGGTGAAATTAGTTTTGAAATTAAATTATTTGATGATTTAATTTCATATTTAATTATCTCAATAATACTAGGTGGAAGGATTGGATATGTACTTTTTTATAATTTTTCTTACTATTTAAATAATCCAGTAGATATTATAAAAATTTGGGAGGGCGGCATGTCATTCCACGGAGCCCTGATTGGAATAGTTGTTGGTACCTATCTTTTTTCTAAAAAATTAAACGTAAAAACATTTTTCTTTTTAGATGTTATTGCAATAGTTGCTCCGATTGGAATCTTTTTTGGAAGAGTTGCAAACTTTATAAATTCAGAACTCTATGGAAAACCTACTGAGGTAGCTTGGTCGGTAATTTTTCCCTTGGTTGATCAAATTCCAAGGCACCCCTCTCAGTTATATGAAGCATTTTTTGAAGGGATAATTTTATTTATAATATTAATTACTTTAGCTTTTAAAAAAAGCGTTGGAGTAGGAAAATGTTCTGCATATTTTATGATTTTTTATGGAACGTTTAGAATACTTGCGGAACAATTTAGAGAGCCAGATATACAAATAGGTTATTTATTTAATTTTTTGACTATGGGAACCTTGCTTAGTTCATTTATGATTTTAATAGGTTGTTTAATTCTTTTAAAATTTAAAAATAATGAATCCAGTCACTAAGTTCTTTCCAAAATCCAATAGCCTACCAATAGATAAATTTGTTTATAATGCGTTATATAAAAAAAATTTAGGTTATTACGCTAAGAAAAATCCAATTGGAAAAAAAGGAGATTTTATAACAGCTCCAGAAATCTCATTTTTATTTAGTGAAATGATAGCGGTTTGGGTCATTTCACTCTGGGAACATTTAGGTAAACCAAAAGATTTTAATATCGTTGAACTTGGACCTGGCACTGGAAAAATGTGTTTTAATATGATCAGAGTGTTTAAAAAATTTCCATCTTTCTTAGCTTCTTGTAACTTTTTTTTGTATGAAAAAAGTCCCACGCTTAAAAAATTACAACAAATAAATTTAAGTGGTGAAAGGATTAATTGGATAAATAATTTTGATAAAATTAAATCTGGTAAAGTGATTTTTTTAGGAAATGAATTTTTTGATGCTATCCCAATAAAACAATTCAAAATTATAAAAAATAAAATATATGAAAAATACGTTAAATTGGGAAATGATTATAAAATAAAATCCTTTTATAAAAAGATTAATTCAAACGAATTAAAAGTAATAAAAAAGTATAACTGCCTCAAAAAAAATAAATTTATAGAATACCCAAAAGAAGGTTTGCGAGAGCTTAAAATCATTATAAGAAAAATAAAACAACTTGATGGTGGATTAGTATTATTTGATTATGGATTTTTAAATCCTAAAAATAACAGCTCTTTACAGTCACTTAAAGATCATAAAAAAAACAATATGTTTACTAATGTAGGCAATGCAGACATTACTTCTCTTGTTAATTTTAGTTTACTAAAAGAATACTTTGAAAATAATAATCTTAAAGTTAATGATATAGTTACACAAGAATTTTTTTTAAAGAGAGTTGGTATTTTAAAAAGAGCAGAAATAATAAGCAAAAAAATGAATTTTAGAGAAAAATCAAATCTCTACCTAAGACTTCAAAGGCTACTGAATCCAAAACAAATGGGACAACTTTTTAAGGTCATTTTTGCATTTAAATTTAAAAAGAATTTTTTACTAGGATTTAATTAATGTTTTCTGCAAAAAATTTAAATAAATTTGCTAACTTAAAGCATTATTTTTTTTCGAAAAATGGTGGCGTGTCTGATGGTATTTATAAAAGCTTAAACTGTGGTCCAGGCTCGTTAGATAATAAGAAAAATGTTGCTCAAAATTTAGAAATTGTCTCACAAAAAATTGGCATAGAAAAAAATAATTTATTTTTAATGAATCAAACACACAGTAATGAAGTTTTTTTTATTAATTCAAATATTGATAATAAACAAAGAATTGCTTCAGATGGATTAATTACAAATTTAAAAAATAAAGCCATAGGCGTTTTAACCGCAGATTGTGTGCCTATTTTATTTTATGAAGAAAACAATAACTTAATTGCTTGCGCACATGCTGGTTGGAAAGGTGCATTTAATGGAATAATTGAAAATACATTAAATAAATTAATAATAATTAGTAATAAAAACACAAAAATTCATGTTGCTATTGGACCTTGTATTGGAACAGCTAATTATGAAGTGGGAAAAGAATTTTTTGATAGATTTTTAAAAGAAAATAAAAATTATGAATTATTTTTCGAGCCCAGGCAAAATGACAAATTCTTATTTAATCTAAGAAAATTTGTAAATTCAAAGTTTGAAAATTTAGAAAATATTGAAACTTTAGAAAATGTTAATTTTGATACCTTTGAAGATAGTAAAAATTTTTTTAGCTATAGACGATCAAGATTATTAGGTGAAAATGACTATGGAAGATGTATTTCTGTTATTGTGCTTAATTAATTTAATTCATTTGAAAATATAAATGAATAATTGTATAAACAGTTGTCTTCATGAAAATTTTATCCGGAACTAGTAATCAAAGATTAAGTAAGGATATTTCTAAACAGCTAAAGCTTAAGCTGATCAATACTAATATAAAAAGATTTGCAGATGGGGAAATCTATATTGAAATAAATGAAAATATTAGAGGAAATAGTGTTTTTGTAATTCAGTCCACTTCTACACCTGCTAATGATAATTTAATGGAACTTTTATTATGCATTGATGCATTAAGAAGATCTTCTGCAAAAAATATTACAGCTGTTATTCCATATTTTGGTTATGCAAGGCAGGATAGAAAAGTTGCTCCAAGAACATCTATATCTGCAAAAGTTGTTTCGAATTTAATCACAAATGCAGGCGCTAACAGAATTGTTACTGTTGATTTGCACGCAGGACAAATTCAAGGATTTTTTGATATTCCAGTAGACAATTTATTTACAACACCATTATTTGCAAGATACATTAAGAGAAAATTTAAAACTAAAAACTTAGTTTGCGTTTCTCCTGACGTTGGAGGTGTACAACGAACCAGAGGTCTTGCAACTAAAATCAAAGCTGATCTTGCTATTATTGATAAAAGAAGACCTGAGCCCGGAAAATCTGAGGTAATGAATATAATTGGAGATGTTAAAGGAAAAAATTGCATAATTGTTGACGACATAATTGATAGTGGTGGAACAATTATCAATGCTGTGGAGGCGTTAAAAAAAGAAGGTGCAATTGATGTTTTTGTTTTTATCACTCATGCGGTTTTAAGTGGTGAAGCAGTTGATAAAATAAAAAAATCAAAAATAAAAAAACTTATAATTACAGATACAATAGATAATACTTTAAAAATAAAAAATAATAGTAAAATTGAGGTTATTTCTATAGCTCCTTTGATGGCTGAGGCTATTAATAGAATTTCTAATTCGACTTCTGTGTCAGACTTGTTCAATTAATACTTGTTTTATTGACTAACTTAAGTTAAATAGCTCATCCAATTAAAAACATGAATACTTTAAAAGCTACAAAAAGAGAAACTGCCACTACTGGCCAATTAAATAAATTGAGAGCGAGTGGTTTCGTGCCTGCTATACTATATGGAGGCAAAGACCCAAATGCTAAAATTTCAATTGAAAAAAAGAATATTACAAACATTATAAATTCTGAGTCTTTTTTATCTGCTGTTATTGAGTTAGATGTGGACGGAAGCAAACTTAAAGTTATTCCAAGAGATGTTGCATACAATGTGATTTCTGATGAACCCATCCATATCGATTTTATGAGAGTTGTGGCGGGAACTAAAATAGTACTAGAAATACCAGTAAAATTTATAAATCAAAACGATTGTCCAGGTTTAAAAGTTGGAGGAGTTCTTAACATTGTAAGACGTAAAGTAGAGCTTAGATGTCCTGCAGATAATATTCCTCTTGAGATTGTTGTAGATTTAAAAGGATTAGAAATTGGTGCAAGCATAAAAATTTCTGCAGTTAAATTGCCTGAAAATGTAACTCCAACAATTACTGGAAGAGATTTCGTAATTGCAACAGTTGCCGCTCCTACAATAATGAAAGAACCTGAAAAACCAGCTGAAGGTGCTGCTGCTGAAGGTGCTGAGGGAGCAGAAGGAGCACAAGCTGCAGCTGAGGGTGCTGAAGGTGCTGCGCCTGCAGGTAAAGAAGGTGAAGCAGCTAAAAAAGATGACAAAGCCGCAGAAAAAAAACCAGCTGAAAAGAAATAATTAGAATATGCTATTACTAGTTGGACTAGGTAATCCTGGCCCTAAAGATGTAAACAATCGTCACAATATTGGTTTTAAAATTATCGACGCAGTAAATTCACATTTTAAACTTTCAAAACAAAAACCAAAATTTAAAGGTCTTCTAACTACAGGATTAATAGGTGAACATAAAGTTTATGCGATTAAACCCTTAACCTTTATGAATAATTCTGGAACTGCAATAAAAGAATTAATTGATTATTTTAAAATTGATGCAAAAAATGTAATCGTTTTTCACGATGATTTAGATATTGATTTTGGAAAAATTAAAGCAAAATTTGGCGGAAGTAGCGCTGGGCATCACGGTATAGAATCCATTGATAAATTTATAGGTAAAGATTATTCCAGAGTTAGAATAGGTATTGGTCATCCAAAAGATAAAAAAAAGGTAAATAACCATGTACTTGAAGATTTTAAAGAAGACGAGGAAGAGCAAATTAAAGATATAGCTGATAATATTGTTAAGTTATTACCAACCCTTTTAGAAAAAAAAATAGATTTATTTTCAAGCAAAGTAAATCAAAGTCTTAATGGGATTTAAGTGTGGAATAGTTGGTTTACCAAACGTTGGGAAATCAACTTTATTTAATGCTTTAACTGCTTCTAAAAATGCTGAGGCTGCAAATTTTCCTTTTTGTACGATTGACCCAAATATTGGTATAGTTGATGTTCCAGATGAAAGGTTAGACCAACTAACGAAACTATCAAATTCAAAAAAAAAAATTTATACTAATATAACTTTTGTTGATATTGCAGGATTAGTTAAAGGTGCTTCAAAAGGAGAAGGCTTAGGTAATAAATTTCTTTCACATATCAGAGAGGTTGATGCAATAATTCATTTGGTAAGATGTTTTGACTCTGATCAAATTACTCATGTAAATTCAGAAATAAATCCAATAAATGATCTAGAAACTATTAAAACTGAAATTCTATTATCAGATATTGATATAATTCAAAAAAAATTAGAAAAAGGAAAAAAGAAAACTTTATCTGCAAAAGAAATACAAGCTTTTGAAAAAAAACTAGATCTCTTAAATAAAGGAGATGAATCTCTTAATAATTTTGATGAAGAAGAAAAAAAAATACTTAATCAAATTGGATTACTTAGCCAAAAGCCAAAAATTATAGTTTGTAATGTTGATGAAGAGAGCGTTACAAATGGCAATAAGTATACAGAGATAGTTAAAAATAATTTTCCAAATGAAAAAGTAGTTATTATCTGTGCTGATATCGAAGACCAAATCATGGGATTAGATAAAGACGAAAGAGAAAATTTTATGAAAGAAATTGGTTTGAATAGGACTGGTTTAAATAAACTAATTAGAGAAGGATACGATTTACTTAATCTTGATACTTATTTTACATCTGGTCCAGAAGAAAGTAGAGCATGGACTGTAAAAAAAAATACTCAAGCTCCCAAAGCAGCTGCAGTTATTCACACAGATTTTGAAAAAAACTTTATTAGAGCTGAAGCTGTATCAGCTGAAGATTTTATTAAATTTGGAAGTTTTGAAAAATGTAAAGAAAATGGAAAGCTTCGAATTGAGGGTAAAGAGTATATTGTTAAAGACGGAGATGTTCTATTTTTCCGAGTCAACCCTTAGCCATATTTTTTTCATACTAAAGTAAACTAAAGTGGCTAGTAATATTAAATAAATTATAACTTTTGTTCCCGTCTTGTGTCTTGCCTCAAGGTGAGGTTCAGCAGCCCAAGTTAGAAAAGTTGTTACATCTTTTGAAAGTTGATCTAAGCTTGCTTTTGTTCCATCAGAATACTCAATTAAATCATCTGACAACGGAGCCGGCATTTTTATTTTATTTCCTTCCATGTATTTATTATAATAAACACCTTCGTCTAAAACAAAATCAGCTGGTTTTTCTTCGTATCCCATTAGTAAAGAGTAAATGTAATTCGCTCCTCCTGATCTAGCTTTAACAATTACAGAAAGATCTGGTGGATATGCTCCGCCATTAGCTGCCATTGCCGCATTAACATTTGGGTAAGGCTTTACAAATTTATCTGAAGCTCTTCCTGGTCTAGTAAACATTTCTCCATCACTGTTAGGGCCATCGTTAACTTCATACCCTGCAGCAATTGCTTTAACTTCTTCTTCGGAAAATTCTGGTCCACCCTTTTCTCCTAAGTTTCTAAAACTTAAATATTGCATAGAATGGCAAGATGCACAGACTTCCTTATAAACTTGATAACCTCTTTGCAATGAGGATCTATCAAATTTTCCAGTGATACCTGCAAAACTCCAATCAACTTTTAAATTTTCTATATTACTTCCAGCGGCAAATGATTTACTAGAAAATAGGACTACAAATAAAATACTTAGGGTTAATTTAATTAATCTATTTAATGTCATCTGATTTTGCAGCAGATGTGCTTAATCCACCGGTTAAAACTGGTTCAGAAATACTTGCTGGTAAAGGGTCTGTTTTTTCTAAAAAACCTAAAACTGGTAAAATAACTAAAAAATGAAGGAAGTAATAAACTGTAGATACCCTTGCTAAAAATAAATATGTGCCTTCTGCTGGCATTGCACCTAGATAACCTAGAGCTAACACATCGATAACTAATATCCAAAAGAACTGTCGATATAAAGGTCTAAATACTGCTGATCTTATTTTACTAGTGTCGAGCCAAGGTAAAATAATTAAAACAAACAAAGCACCAAACATTAATAATACTCCACCAAGTTTATCAGGTACTGATCTAAGAATTGCATAAAACGGAAGCAAGTACCATTCTGGAACAATGTGCGCTGGCGTTACCATTGGATTAGCTGGAATATAATTATCAGAGTGACCTAAAACATTTGGAGAGAAAAATACAAACCCTGCAAAAATAATCATAAACATTAATAGAGCAAAAATATCTTTCACTGTTATGTATGGATGAAATGGAACCGTATCTTTCGATGGTTTTTTAATGTCTATACCTACAGGATTATTGTTTCCTGGAACATGTAGAGCCCAAATATGTAAAACTACCAATCCTAAAATTAAAAACGGAATTAGGTAATGTAAACTAAAGAAACGATTTAAAGTTGGATTATCTACAGAATAACCTCCCCATAACCATGTAACAATACTTTCTCCTACTAAAGGTATTGCACTAAATAAATTCGTAATAACTGTTGCTCCCCAAAAACTCATTTGTCCCCATGGTAAAACATATCCCATAAATGCTGCAGCCATCATCAAGATGTAAATAATCATTCCAATAATCCAAATTAGTTCCCTTGGAGATTTGTATGATCCGTAAAATAAGGATCTAAAAATATGTATGTATACAGCTAAAAAAAACATCGAAGCACCATTGCTATGGATATATCTTATGAGCCAACCATAATTTACATCTCGCATTATTTTTTCAACACTTTCAAATGCAAGATCCGCATGAGCAACGTAATGCATTGCTAAAACTATTCCAGTAACTATTTGTGTAATTAGACAAAATGTAAGTATTCCACCAAATGTCCACCAGTAATTTAAATTTTTAGGAGTTGGATATTCTCTTAAGTGTGCTCCAAGAGATAATAATGGAAGTCTATCATTAAACCATTTTCCTACTTTTGATTCTGGTACGTAATTATGATCACTCATTATTTCAATTATCCAATTTTAATTGTGTTGCTATCAACGAATTCATATTCTGGAATTTCCATATTTACTGGCGCTGGTCCTTTTCTAATTCTACCTGATCCATCATAATGAGAACCGTGGCAAGGACAGAACCATCCTTTGAAGTCTCCTTTGTCAGCTAATGGTACACATCCTAGATGGGTACAAACTCCTAGCATAACTAACCATTCAGGATTTTTTGCTCTATCCTCATCCTTTTGAGGATCTTTTAAATCTTTTAAATCTACTGCTCTGACTTCTGCAATTTCTTCAGGCGTTCTTCTTTTAATAAAAACTGGTTTTCCTCTCCATAAAACTGTAATTGATTTGCCAGGAGCAACTTGGCTTACATCCACTTCTGTTGTTGCTAATGCTTTGACAGACTCATCTGGATTCATTTGATGAATTAAAGGCCAGATCGTAGCACCTAAGCCGACTGCACCGACTGTGTAACTGGCTGTAAAAAGAAAATCTCGTCTATTTTTTTTATCTTCTTGCTTGCTCATAATTCTATATTTATTATTAAAAAATATTAATTAAAACTAATTCTGCAGCTTTTCTAGGGTCAGAATGACACATAAAAATAACTGATAATGATAAATATAGCACTTTATAAGCCAGATATACCTCAAAATACTGCTGCTATTGTAAGATTATCAGCCTGTTTAAATCTAAGAATTCATATAATCGAACCTTGTGGATTTAATTTAGACGATTCAAGATTTAAAAGGGTGGCTATGGATTATGTGAAGCTAAGTGAAATAACTAGATATTCTGATTTTGAAAATTTTAAAAATAAAAATAATAAATCAAGAATTATTTTACTTACAACAAAAGCAAAAAAATTTTACCACGAATTTAAATTTAAAAAAAATGATTTTCTATTGTTTGGTAGGGAAAGTGCTGGTGTTCCAGAGGAAGTTCATACTTCATCTTATGAATCTCTTAAAGTTCCCTTGAGCAAAGAAGCAAGATCACTTAATGTAGCTATGACGGTTGCAGTAGTTGCATCAGAAGCACTAAGACAAAATAACTTTTTTAAATGAAAAATTTTATAGAAATAAAAAAAACATTAGCAAGTAATTGGTTTAAATTCTTACAAGAAAAAATAGTTGAAGAATTTGAGTTGCTTGAAAAAAAATATAAGAAAAAGAAATTTACCAAGAGAGAATGGAGTAAAGATAATAAAAAGGAAGGTGGCGGTATATCTTACTTGCTAGAAGGTGGAGGACTCTTCGATAAAGTAGGTGTTAATCGTTCAACAGTTTCAGGGATATTTAAAAAAGAATTTCGTTCTAAAATTTTAGGTGCAGAAAGAGATGGAAAATATTGGGCTTCAGGAATTTCTGTAGTAGCTCATATGAAAAATCCCAAAATACCAGCAGTTCATTTTAATACTAGATTTATTGTAACTTCAAAAGAATGGTTTGGAGGAGGAATGGATGCAACACCAACTTTTCACGATGAAAAAGAAAAGAAAAATATTCACAAAAAATTAAAAGATGTTTGTCTTAAAAATAAAAAAAATTATCAAAAGTATAAAAAATGGTGTGATAATTATTTTTATTTACCGCATAGGAATGAACCACGTGGTTTAGGTGGAATATTTTTTGATTATGAAACCAAAGATTGGGATCAAAATTTTAAATTCGTTCAAGATCTTGGCATTACATTTATAGACATAACAAAAGAAATGATTTTAAATAAAATAAAATCTAAATGGAATACGGTTGATAAAGAGAAGCAATTATACAAAAGAGGTAGATATGTTGAATTTAATCTTTTATATGATAGAGGTACGAAGTTTGGATTAAATTCAGGCGGTAATACTGAGTCAATTTTAATGTCATTGCCCCCACAAGCAAAATGGAAATAAATGGATAAAGAACCTATAACAATCCAAGGTCTAGAAAAACTAAAAGTAGAACTTGATGAATTAAAAAATATTAAGAGACCTAAAATAGTTGCAGCTATTGCTGAAGCTAGATCTCATGGAGATCTTAAAGAAAATGCAGAATATCATGCAGCAAAAGAGCAGCAAGCTCAGATGGAAAGCCGAGTCATTGAAATTAATGACATTATTGCTAGAGCAAACGTTATTGATGTAACTAAAGTTGAAAACAACGGTAATATCATATTTGGATCTACCGTTACTGTTCAAGATTTAGAACTAAATAAAAAAAAAACTTATAAAATTGTTGGCAAGGACGAAGCTGATATTTCTAAAAACTTGATTTATTTTAGATCACCAATAGGAAAAGCTCTGATCGGCAAAACTTTAAATGAGATGGTTGTGGTTGAAACCCCATCTGGTGAAAAAACATTTGAAATTCTAGATATACAATACGTCTAGTTTCTTTACTTTTTCTACAATTAATCTGGCTTCTTTGTTGTTTAGTTCAAAATCTTTTTCTATCCATTCTCTTTCTAATTCTTTAAGAGCATAACCAATTTTTTTACCGTCTGTAATACCTTGATCAATTAAATACTGTCCTTTGTAAGGAAATTTTGGAGGAGTAATTTTTTCTATTTGTTCAATAGTTTTATCTAAAAGATTTTTAGTAAAATTTTTTTCAGCAAGATAAATAAAAAATACTAAATTTTTAATTTCATTTTTCCCAATTTTATAAATATTTTTTTTAAGATCTTTCTTTAAAAAATTTTTATTCTCTTTAAATTCAACATAATGACTAGCTAATAAGCTAAGTTCATTTTTAAGTTTATTTGAAACTTTATATTTGTGACAAAAATATTCATGATTATCTTTTTCATCAATTAGTAAGGTGGAAAATATAAAGCTAGTTGATAAAGGTATTAGGGTATTTTTTAATAACTTATCTAATCTTTCTAAAAACTTAAATTCAGGAAAAATTAATGAAAAGATATCATTAATATCTTTATTTTCTAAAAGAACATTAAGATTTTTTAAACTAAAAATTTTATAAAGCTCATTTAACACTCTCTCTTTTGATAACTGATTAATACCATTTAAATTTATTTTGATTGCTTTTATGTTTTCTGGATCAGAAATTAAATTATTATAGTGAATTGAAAACCTTATGAATCTTATTATTCTAAGATAATCTTCTTCTATTCTCTTTAAAGGGTCTCCAATAAATTTAATTTTTTTTTCCTTTAAATCATTAATTCCATTTTGAGGATCAAATAATTTTCCACTTCGATCCATATAAATTGCATTAATAGTAAAATCTCTTCTAGTAGAATCTTGTTCCCAATCATTTGTGTATTCTATTTCAGCATGCCTTCCATCAGTTTTAATATCTTTTCTTAAAGTGGTAACCTCAAACTTATTTGAATTACAAATGATTGTTAAAGACCCATGCTCTAAACCTGTATCAATCGTTTTAAATTCTGTATCTTTTAATTTTTCTTTTAACTCTTCAGGCGATAGTGTCGTTGCAATATCAATATCGTCTATGATTTCATTGTTTAAAAATTTCCTAACACATCCACCTACAAACATTGCTGTTTGAGTTTTTTTTTCCGTATCTTTATTAATAATTTTAAATAATTTTTTTAATTCTTTAGATTTGTAAAAGGGAAAAAATATTTTTTTTAACTTAGATATTAGAGATATGTTGTTTGATAATTTATCCATTTAATTGGCTGGGGCACTAGGATTCGAACCTAGGATGGCGGTATCAAAAACCGCTGCCTTACCGCTTGGCTATGCCCCAATTAATTCCCGAATTATCTATCTTATTTAACATAATCTTGCAAAAAAAGACTTAACTAAAAATCAAAATTATTATTACCAACTAATTAATTTACTTATTCATCTATATTATAAAGGTTTTTAAAGGAAATTTAGCCCAATATGTTTATTGCGCAATTTGATAAGTTTAATAAATAAAAATGAAAAATATAGGTTTTAAGTTTGAAAATACTTATGCAAAACTACCAGACATTTTGGCAACAAAATTAGTTCCTGTACCAGTAAAAAAACCAAAATTAATAATTTTCAATAATAGATTGGCAAAAGATTTAGGTCTTGATGTTAATTCTGTTTCTGAAGATGATTTAACTAATCTATTTTCAGGAAATAAATTACCTACTGGATCTGAACCCCTTGCACAAGCCTACTGTGGTCATCAATTTGGTCATTTTGTTATGTTGGGTGATGGACGTGCTATTGTTCTGGGTGAGCATTTAACTCCATCAGGTAAACGCATAGATATTCAATTCAAAGGATCTGGTAGAACACCTTACTCTAGGTCTGGAGACGGTCGTGCAGCTTTAGGGCCTATGCTTCGAGAATATATTATTAGTGAAGCTATGCACGGTCTGAATATCCCAACTACAAGAAGTTTAGCTGTAGTAGCTACAGGAGAAATGGTTCAAAGAGAAGTTGCTTTGCAAGGAGCTGTGTTAACAAGAGTGGCCTCTTCCCATTTAAGAGTTGGAACATTTCAATACTTGGCAGCTAGGCAGGATATTAAATCATTAAAAGAATTAGTCAGTTATACTATTAAAAGACATTACCCTGAATTTATTAACTCAAAAAATCAAGCGCTTGAACTTTTAAGAATTGTAATAAAAAAACAAGCTTACTTAATTGCTGAGTGGATGAGAGTTTCATTTATTCATGGAGTTATGAATACAGACAATATGACTATTTCAGGTGAAACAATAGATTATGGTCCGTGTGCTTTTATGGACTACTATGATCCAAAAACTGTCTTTAGTTCTATAGATCTTCATGGAAGGTATGCTTTCGGTAATCAACCTAACATTGCTGAATGGAATTTAGCTAGATTTGCTGAGTCGATACTGCCTTTATTTGATCTAGATAATAAAAAAGCAGTTTCAATTGCTGAGCAAGAAATAAATAATTTTAAAGATATCTTCAAAAATAATTTTACTAAAATGATGAAAGGAAAATTAGGTTTAATTAGTAACGAAATTGAGGATGATAAACTTATGAAAGATCTTTTTCAGCTTATGTTTGAAAATGAAGCTGATTATACAAATACATTTGTATACCTAATGAATGGCTCAGTTCCGCAAGAAGAATTAATCAAAGATAAAAATTTTATCGAATGGAAAAACAAATGGAATTCTCGCTTATCTAGAAATCAAGATATTATTAAAGCAAAAGAATTAATGACCAAAAATAATCCCATCATAATTCCTCGTAATCATTTGATTGAGTCGGCATTATCTAAAGCGGAACAAGGTAACCTAGATGAATTTAATAAGCTGATTTTAGCCTTAAAAGACCCTTATAAAGATAATGGGCAATATACTGGTCTAAAAAATCCAGCGCCCCAATCAGAAAAAAAATACCAAACATTTTGTGGAACTTAGCAACCTTTAATTTTTGAACATTTTTTAGGCAAAATTTATTTTTTCATAATTAAATATTTTTAACTAAATCGCAAAAATAACTGGGAAACTTTTTTCTTATTTTTTTTAAAGCTGCACCAGCAGATTTTTTATCTAAAAATATTCCAAAGCATACTGAACCAGATCCTGTCATTCTAGCGAAAACACACTTATTTTGATTTTGAATTTCGATCAGGAGATTTTTAATTTTAGGATATTTTTTCTCAACTATTGTTTGCAAGTCATTATTTTGTTTTTTTAAAAAGCTTATATATTTATGTTTAATATTATTGAAACTTATTGGTGAACTGTATCTTTTTACTTTTCCATATATCTCTTTGGTTGAACATTTTACATTGGGATAAACTAAAATCAAAAAAATATTTTTTTTAATATTTAATTTAGAGATATCTTTTAATCTTTTTTGAACAGAGTTTTTGTAAAAGAATAATCTAAAATCTGAGCCTATTTTTTTTTCAAAAATTTTAACAAGTTTTTCATTTAGCTTATTTTTTAAAAAGTATTTAATAATATAAAAAGCATTGCTTGTGCCACCACCTAACCCAGAAAAAACAGGAATTTTTTTATTTATAGTTATTTTATATCTATTTGCTTTGTCTATGAGATTGTATGATCTTAAAAGGTTTAAAGATCTAATTATTGAATTATCTTTTTTTTTTACATTCTCTTTAAATCGTCCGGTGAAATTAATTTTGTCTTTCTTTTCATTTATTTTTTTAATTTCAATCTGATCATACAAATTAACCAAAACTGTATTTGATTGAATATTGTGAAGCTTATCTCTATTCTTTTTTAATACTTTTAGAAATAAATTGACTTTAGAAAATGATTTTATCATTTCTTAATCTAGCTTTTTAACCCAAACAAAAGTTTTTGCTTAATTTCCTCTTTCAATTTATCCTCTGTTTTTTCTAATTTAAGAACGTAATTCCAATAATACCGCGCTTGCAAACTTTGATTATTCATCCATAGTGAATCTGCATAATGATCGTTCACGACAGGATCTGATGCCATATATTGCACTGCCAATTCTAAATAATTTTTAGCTTCTTTAAATCTTTTAAGTTTAAATAAAGCCCAACCCAGTGAGTCTATAATGTAACCATCATTAGGTCTCAGTTCGTTTGCTTTACGTAACATCGTTAAAGCTTTTTCAATATTTTTTCCTTTCTCGATCCAAGAATAGGCTAAATAATTAATAACATAAGCATCATTAGGTGAGGACTCCAATGAACCTAATAGGTCAACTTCTGCCTTGTCCCATTGATTAGTTCTTTCATAGGCAATACCTCTACCATCTAAGACTTGGGCATATAAATCATGTTTTTTATCAATCAGGCTTAGAAGTTGAGAATAATATTTGATGGAGTCATCATAATTTTCATTGTTTTTTAAAAATTCTGCAAAATCAAATATTTCATAGAGACTTGGAGATTTAATTTTTTGATATTTATCTTTTAAATATTCAACAGCTTCCTGCTTATTACCTTGTTTGATGAGTATGAATGCAATCTGCTTATTAGCATGCCAGCTATAAACAGAGCCTTGTTTTTGTATTTCCATATAGAGCTCTTTGGCTTTATCAAACTCTTCGATATTATAAAAATTTTCAGCATACAAAGTCGTGTAAGATTGAAAGTTTGGATTTAAATAATTGGCAAGATTTAAATAGAAATTTGAGGCTACATAATTGCTTTGAGCTGCCAAAGCATTTGCTACTACGTACAACATTTCTGCAATTACTTGATTTGGTTCTGAACAATCAAATTGGTTATTAGTTTTTCTGTTTTGCTCAATATCAACATTTAATTGATTTAATATTAAATTTTTCGGGTATTGCTTTAAAGAGTCTTGCAAAATATTTTGTGCTTCTTCTTTGGCATCCTCTTTGTTTAATAAATAATTAACATAGAAAAAAATATATCTAGAAAAATCTATATTTGGGTTGGCAAAAAGTTCTCTGAATACATTGCCGGTTTTGTTAGAATCAAAATAACAATAAACAAAAGCTTTTTGAATTTTTTTTAAATTTTCGAAATTTCTTGGAATGCTATCAAGTAGTTTCAAACTGGACTCGGGGTTAGGTTGATTTTTAATATTCACCCAGCTATTCAGCGAAGATGAAACTAAATTCTGAATAGTTCCAGGCTGACTTTTGTCGATTAATTGTTCAATATAATAAGTGGACTTTGCTTGATCTTGGTTTTTTAAATAATAAACAGCACTAATTAAATTGCTCTCAAAATTATCAATTTTATTCTCCTCTAATTTTTTGGAATAATTCACGGCCTCTCTAAATTTTTTAAGAGTAATCAAAGAGTATTGAAAATACTGTGAATAATTATAATGACTTTGCTCTAAATTGTTTAAATCTTTTAAATAATAGTATGAATCTTGATATTGATTTTCATTAATTGCTACAATTCCTGAAAAATAATTTGTAATATCGTTCTCATTAAGGAATTTATCTATATCTTTAGTATGAGCAAAATTTACTATGTTTAATAACAATAAAAGATAGATTAGATATTTGAATTGTACTTTTAGGTTTTTCATAATTGTAAAAAAATGATCAAAAAAATTAATACCAAATTAGTCAAGTTAGTTAAATATTATAGTCTCATTAATCACAATCTAATATATGAAAATGAAGCTATAAATCGCTACAAATCTAATAAAAATTTATCAATAAAAAGTCCCAAAGGAAAAGAACTACAAGAGCTTAAGAGCGCCATCTCAAATATCAAAAACTGTAATTTAAAAAAAAACTCCACAAACATTGTTTTTTCAGATGGAAATCCTAATGCAAAAATAATGTTAATTGGTGAAGGACCTGGAGCAAATGAAGATTTAGAAGGTATTCCGTTTATTGGAAAAACTGGAGAACTATTAGATAAAATGTTGCTTTCTATAAATTTAGATCGAGATAATGTTTACATAACAAATGTCGTTAACTTTAGACCGCCTGAAAATAGAAGTCCAACAGAGGAAGAGATCAATCGCTATCTTCCTTACCTAATTAAACATATTGAAATTATTAATCCAAAAATTTTAATTCTTCTAGGTAGCACAGCTCTTAATGCTATTTTAGGAAATGAAAAAATAATATCAGAAGCTAGAGGTAAATGGGTTGAAAAAAAAATTGGTAAATGTAACACTTCAATCATTGCTTCTTTTCATCCAGCTTTTTTAATGAGACAACCTGATCAAAAAAAACTTTCTTGGAATGACCTTAAAATGATAAGAAAAAAAATAATTGATTTAGGTATTACGCTTGAAAAATAATATGCTAGTTGCTGGAGTTGATGAGGTTGGTAGAGGCTGTTTAGCTGGCCCAGTTGTTTCTGCTGCTGTAATTCTTAATGATAAGATAGACTTAAGTTCGATTAAGGACTCAAAAAAAATAAATTTTACACAAAGATTAAAGATAGCAGATTATATTAAAGAAAATTCTTGTTTTGCAATTGGTATGGCTTCTGTAGAGGAGATATTTAAAATTAATATTTTACAGGCATCTTTATTATCAATGAGCAGAGCTATTGAAAAATTAAGAAAAAAACCAGATCAAATTTTGATTGATGGAATTTTTGCGCCTAAAGGACTAAAAAATTTTAAAACTATAATTAAAGGAGATGAAAAAATTAAATGTATAAGTGCTGCATCAATTATAGCTAAAACTTACCGCGATTTATTAATGATAAAACTTTCTGAAAAATTCTCTAATTATTTATGGGAAAAGAATTTTGGGTATGGAACTAAAGCACATCTTGAAGGTTTAAAAAAATACGGGATCACAAGTCATCATAGAAAAGGTTTCAAGCCAATACACAACATGTTGTTAAGGCAAAGCTAATAAGCACTAAAAAATTCAATTTCGAATAAAAAAAGTTTGACCGTAGATTCAATTTAGAGTTGAATCTAAAAAAATGTCAAACTTTCTAAATACAATTGCTAACGGAGATTCTCTCGAGATTTTAAAAAAAATTCCAAGTAAAAGTTTTGACTTAGTTTTTGCTGATCCTCCCTACAATATGCAAATCGGAGAAAAACTTAGAAGACCTGATGATAGCAAAGTTAATGGCGTAGATGATAAATGGGATCAATTTAAAAGCTTTGATCATTATGACAAGTTTTGCAAAGCATGGCTAATAGAGTGCAAAAGAATTTTAAAAGATGATGGATCGATCTGGGTTATAGGTTCTTATCACAATATATTTAGACTAGGTTATCACTTGCAAAATTTAGACTACTGGCTTCTCAATGATATTATTTGGAGAAAAAATAATCCAATGCCTAATTTTAGAGGCACAAGATTTACTAATGCTCATGAGACATTAATTTGGGCTTCAAAAAATAAAAAATCAAAATATAAATTTAATTATCAATCCCTAAAATGCTTTAATGATGATCTTCAAATGAGATCTGATTGGTTGCTGCCAATTTGTAATGGCAAAGAAAGACTAAAAAAAAATGGACAAAAAGTACATTCTACTCAAAAACCTGAAGCTCTTTTATATCGAATTATTTTAGCAACAACAAATAAAGGCGATGCAATATTTGATCCATTTATTGGCACAGGTACTAGTGCAGTAGTTGCAAAAAAATTAGGTAGAAATTTTTTTGGTATTGAAAAAGATAAAAAATATTACTTAGCTGCTAAAAAAAGAATTGAAGAAACTAAGCCCTTAAAAGATGAATTTTTAGACACTGTACAAAATAATAAATCTAAACCAAGAATACCTTTTGGCTCGCTGATAGAAATGGGTATTTTAGAGCCAGGCATGACACTTTTTGATAATAAAAAGAAATATAATGCAAAAATTATGGCAGATGGAAGTATTAGGTATAAAGACAATGAAGGATCAATTCATAAAGTTGCTGCAAAAATCATTGGAGCTGAAAGTTGTAATGGTTGGACTTATTGGCACTATAATATGGAAGGATCGATGAAACCCATTGATAATTTAAGGCAAAAATTATTTATTAAAAACTCTGCCTAAATAACTATCAATAAAATTCTTGTTTTTTATAGCCCGTTTCAAAATTATCTCTCTAAACCAAATAAAAAAATTGCTTTTCAAATGAAAAGCAAAATAATTAAATTTTGATCTTTTTATAATCATTTCAGAACGTTTTAGTCTATTTTCAAAATATTCTTTCTCTTTTTCTGATTTATTACTTTGTAAAATTTCAAACAATTCCATACTTGCTTCTATTGACTGTGAAGCTCCTTGTGCCATCGTAGGAGGAAAAGCATAAAAAGCGTCCCCTAAGTAAAATACGTTTTTTAAGATTGGTAACTGTGGTTTCTTAGAAAAATAAATTGGCCAAAATTTAAAATCATTATTCTCAAAATTTATTACTTCAGGATAGTCTTTTAAAATTGAGTTATTTAAAAAACTTTTTATATAAGAACTTTCCTGAAATTTTTGTAAACTTTTCTCTTTGGCTCTTGCAATCATTACAATGTTTAAATTATTCGGATCAACTGGGTAAGCTACTAAATGACAATCTGAGCCCATTACAAGACTAATATTGTTTTTATCAAAATATTTTTGGCGATTTTTATCAATTAAAAATCTAAATGCCATAGAGCCTAGATAATTCGGCTTAATGTTTTTGTTTTCAAGCATAGATCTGGTTTTAGAAAAAACACCATCTGCAACAATAAGATAATCGACTTCATTAACCTGATCGTCATTAAATGTTATCCTTAATTTTTGATCAATCTGATCTACTTTTTTTAAGGTTTTATTAAACCTTATTAAATTTGAAAATAATTTATCTTTTAAAAACCTTATTAATACGGATCTTTTTAGTGTTGTATATTTATCTTCATTGAAATTAAATTGGGTTAAATCTAAATCTGTAATTTTGTTTTTATTTGAGTAAAAATCTAATTTAATTGGATTAAATTTTTCATTTTTATTTAAATCGTTAAACCCAATTTTATTCAGAATAGTTACGCTATTCACAGCTAATTGAATTCCATATCCCTCGTCTAATCTTAATGCCTCTTCTTTTTCATAAAGCATAATTTCATAGTTGGAGTTTTTTTGTAATAGATTTGCTAGACAAAGCCCCCCTATTCCAGCTCCAATTATTGCTATTTTTTTTTTCATTAATTTATTTTTAAAACTTCTTTAAAAATTTTTTTTGTGAAAGAGGGTATAAATTCATAATTATTTTTGAGTGAGAACCATTCTGTTTGCATAGGATTTTTTTTTGTATACTTGTAATATAAATTTATATCTAGTTTTTTATTAGAAATTAAATTTTTAAAATTAGAATGATGCTTCCAGTTTCTTAATAATGATCCATCTTTAACTTCTTTCATTGGAGGTAAATAAAAATTTTTTAAAAAACCTAGATTGTTTTTTTTTGTTAAAGCGATTTGATTCTTTTCTTTATTGATGTAGCAAAAAATATTATAACTTTTAGTTTCTGGCTTAACTTTTAGGGTTTTTACAAATTTATTTTTTGATTTAAAATAAATACATATATTATTTAACTTACAATTTTGACAGTCAGGTTCTTTGGGTTTACAAACTAAAGCTCCAAATTCCATAAAGGCTTCAACTAAATCTGAATTTCTATTTAACCTAAATAAATTTTTTTTATTTATTTCAATAAGGCTTTTAAAATTTATTTTATTTTCATTTTTATTTAATAATCTTGAAAAAACTCTTTTAACATTTCCATCAATAGCTAAAGTTGGTTTATTGAAGATAAAAGCTTGCAGGGCATTTGCTGTGTAATCACCTATTCCTGGTAATTTAATAATTTCCTTATACTCCTTGGGTAACTGAGATCTATAATTTTTTGCAAGAATTTTAGATGTTGCTAATAGATTTCTTGCTCTTCTGTAATAACCAAGGCCTTCCCACATTTTTAAAACTTTTTTTTCACTTGATCTAGAGAGCGAATCTAATGTTGGAAAAATTAACCTAAATTTTCTAAAATAAGGCAAAACTGTTTTCACTTGAGTTTGTTGCAACATGAACTCGCTTAAAAGTCTGTAATAGAGTATTTTTTTTGAATTTTTACTAACACGCCAAGGTAGATCTCTTTTGTTATTATCGTACCAAGCTAAAATTTTTTTTGATAAATTGCTGCTTAAATGCATGATAAAAAAGATAATAGTAAAAGCCATTCTTTCACACAAGGATTAAGGCCTTTTGCAAAGTCTTTGCCGCACGGTCTAAAAAAACTTCTTAAGCGAGGTGGTTATAATTTTTCAAATATAGTGGATAACTGGGTCAAAATGGTCGGTAAAGATATCTCAAACGCTTGCTATCCAAATACAATTAAAATGAGTAAAGAAATGAATAATGGAACGCTCGTTTTAAATGTCATTCATGGAAACGAGCTAGAAATTGAATACAGCAAGCAAGAAATTATAGATAAAATTAATGCCTTTTTTGGCTATCAGTGTATTAAAGAGGTTAAGCTTAAAATAGTACAAGAAAGAAAAATAAATAATGAGAAAAAAACCTCTAATGGAGTTAAAAAAAATTTTAACAATAAGTTAGAGAATATTAATAATGAAGGGCTTAAGAAAACATTAAATAAACTTATAGAAGCATACAATGCCAAAAATAATTAAAAATTTATTAATCATAATTCTATTTATAAGTTTTGTAGGATGTGATCAGAATTCTCAAAGTCAAAACAACTCTAATAGCGTAGTTATCGTTAAAGTATTTTCTTCTTTAACCTGCCCTCATTGTGCTGACTTTCATGCAAAAGTTTATGATCAATTAAATAAAGATTTTATTAGTACTGGAAAAGTTATATTTGAACATCATAGTTTTCCTTTAGATCTAGCAGCATTGAATGCAGAAAAAATATTACAATGTAAAAATCGAGACAAGACTAATTTTGAATTTTTAACTGAAATATATAAAAGGCAAAATAAATGGGCAGTTGGATCAGACATTAATGTAATTAACCAAGCGATCAAAGCAATGGGTAAAGAGTTTGGCTTACAAGAAGATGAAATGGATAAATGCCTGGCTGATAAAGCGCTAGAAGAAAAAATTCTTAACGAACGAATACAAGCGCAAAGCACTTATAATGTTAGATCTACTCCAACAATTATAGTTAATGAAAAAAAATACGAGAAAGCAAGAGACTATAATTCCTTCAAGAAAGTGATTGAAAAACTTTTATAATGAGATTTAAAAAATTAGAGATTGCTGGTTTTAAATCTTTTTTTGATAAAACAAACTTTTATATTGAAGAAGGTTTAACAGGAATAGTTGGTCCTAATGGATGTGGAAAATCAAACATAGTTGAGTCACTTAGATGGTGCATGGGTGAAACTTCTGCAAAAAGTATGCGAGGTTCAGGTATGGAAGATGTTATTTTTGCTGGAACTTCTAATCGCCCATCAAAAAATATTGCTGAAGTGTCAATTCAAATTGAAAACCCAAACAAAGATGGGCCGATGCAATATAATGAATTAGACGAAATAACTGTCACCAGACGGATTGAAAGAGAAAAAGGATCAAAATATTTTATCAATCAAAAAGAAGTCAGAGCTAGAGATGCACAAACTTTTTTTGCCGATCTCTCAACTGGAGCACATTCTCCTTCCTTAATAAGTCAAGGAAGAATAGGAACTCTTGTTACTTCTAAGCCTGCTGAGCGAAGATCTGTCTTAGAAGAAGCCGCAGGTATCTCGGGCATTCATGCAAGAAGAGAGGAAGCTGAGTCACGATTAGAAGCAGCGGAAAATAACTTAAAAAGAGCTGACGAATTGAAAAGGCAACAAGAAAAACAATTAGAAAACTTAAAAAAACAAGCTGAAGAAGCAACGCGTTATAAAGAAATATCTCGAGAAATCAAAAGCATAGAAGCTGGTCTTTTTTATTTAAAACTTTCAGAAATTGAAAAAGATAGACTGAGTATTGTTGAAAAATTAGGCGAACAAGATGATGAGTTAAGTGCTGTTAAGATTGATCTAAGCCATAACAACCAATTACTTGAAGAAGAAAATAAAAGACTGGCTCCTTTAAGAGACAGAAGAATGGAAAATCAGGCCAAACTTCAAAAATTAAACCTTGAAATGTCAAACTTAGACGAAGAAGAGGCTCGAATTAAAAATCTACAAATTAAACTTCAAAAATCATTAGAAACTCTTGAGTCAGATTTAGAACGAGAAAAAAGTATTTCACTAGATGCGTCATTAAATGAAAAAAGAATCTTAGAGGAAAAAAATGAACTGCTAAGGACAGAGAAAGAGCTTTCAAGCACTGAAATTAGCTCAGAAAAAGATCTGAGTGAGTCAAAATTAAGTCTGCAAAAATTACAATCTCAACTAGATGAAATTATTAATGAAATTGAAGGATACATTGATACTGATAAAAAATTAACCAGAGAAGTATTTGATAGGTTAAAAAATACAGTTAATTTAATTACAGGCTCACAAGAAAAATATGCCACTACTTATGGAAAAAATGAGTCAATTAAAAGTGACTCTATAAAGAGAAGAGAAAGAATAAAAAACATTGATGTAGAGCTTGAAAATTGGAAGAATTTAAAAACTAATTCAGACAAAATGATAGCAGAGTTAAATGAAAGAAGAGAAAAAATAAAAATTGAAATTCAGGAAAATCAAAAAAATCCAGAAAAAATTGCAACTACAAAAGGTCAGAATATTCAAAACATCGAGAATACAAAAAAAAGAAGTGAAGAATTAGATGAAGAATTAAGTAAAGCTGAGGGAAAATATAATCTAATCAATCAAAACCTCAAAGAAATTCAAGAAAAGTTTAGTACACTAAGAGAAAGCAAAGCCAGAAGCGAAGCAACTATTGAAGGTATTGAAAAAAGAAAAAAAGATTTAATTTACACTATTAAAAATGATCTTAAGCTTGAAAATGAAAATGATTTACTATCCATCTCAAACTTAAATTCGTTAGCACCTGAAAATTATCCTAGTTTAGAAAAACAAGAGTCTAGTTTGGAAAAAGTTAAGAAACAAAGAGATGCTTTAGGCTCTGTAAATCTTAGAGCAGATGAAGAAACTAAAAAATATCAAGATGAAATTAAAAAGATGGAAGATGACAGAGCTGATCTGTACTCTGCGATTGTTAAATTAAAAGCCTCTATTGATGAATTAAACCAAAAAGGAAGAGAGAAACTTCTTGATGCTTATACAAAAGTTAATAGAAAATTTAACGAGGTTTATACAAAACTATTTAATGGTGGAAGTGCTAAACTTGAATTGGTGGACTCAGACGATCCGCTTGAAGCAGGTTTAGAAATGTTAGTTTCACCTCCAGGTAAAAGATTGCAATCAATTACTTTGTTGTCAGGTGGTGAACAAGCTTTAACTGCTCTTTCTTTAATATTTGCAGTATTTTTAGTGAACCCTTCACCAATTTGTGTTTTAGATGAAGTTGATGCTCCTTTGGATGATGCGAATGTTACAAGATTTTGCTCTTTGTTGGATGAACTGACTAAAATCACTCAAACAAAATTTATAATTATTACTCACCACGCTTTAACTATGTCTAGAATGCATAGACTTTATGGTGTGACAATGCCTGAAAAAGGAGTGAGTCAATTAGTGGCTGTTGACCTAGATCGAGCAGAAGAATTGGTAGCATAAAATTAATGCCAGATTTTGATGACTTTAAAATTCGCCTAAAGATTGCAAAAGATAAAAATAAAAACGACTCCGAAATTAAAGATAATGCTGAAAATGCCTCATTTATGGGGAACGCTTTTAAATTAGGAACAGAGCTGGTTTCTGCTGTTCTAGTTGGGACAATTATTGGGTTTATTTTAGATAGTTGGTTTGATACTAAGCCTTGGTTAATATTATTATTCTTTTTTTTAGGTTCTATTGCAGGAATAATGAACATCATTAGAGCTGCAAAAAGAATGCAACAAAAAGATTAACTTAAAAAAATTTATGGCAACAAATCCAATGCAACAATTCTCGGTTCATAGAATTGGCCCAGAAATAAAAATAGCAGGTATAGATTTGTCTTTTACTAATGCAAGTTTATTTATGCTGTTAAGCGCTTTAGTAATCTGTGCTGTGCTTTATTTAGGCACTAAAGAAAAAAAACTTATCCCTGATAAATTGCAATTAATTTCAGAGCTGTTTTATAATTTTATAGCAAAAATGATAAGTGATACCGCTGGATCTAAAGCTAAACCTTATTTTCCGTTTATTTTTAGTTTGTTTATGTTTGTCTTGTTCTGCAACATGTTGGGAATGCTGCCTTATTCATTTACAGTCACTAGCCATATAATTGTGACTTTAATAATGGCGGTATTTATTTTTATAGCAGTTACGATCATAGGGTTTTTGAAACATGGTTTTGGATATTTAAAACTTTTTGTACCAAGTGGTGTGCCAGCAGTTTTGCTACCACTTATCACAGTAATCGAAATTATTTCTTACTTAAGTAGACCTGTGAGCTTATCGGTTCGATTATTTGCAAATATGATGGCGGGTCATACAATGTTGAAAGTTTTTGGAGGGTTTGTAATTAGTTTAGGAATGCTAGGAGGTTGGTTACCACTTAGCTTTTCAGTAGCATTAACAGGTTTAGAAATTCTAGTAGCATTTCTTCAAGCTTATGTTTTTGCAATTTTAACCTGCATTTATTTAAATGATGCATTAAATTTACACCATTAACAAAAAAAAGGAGGAACAATGGAGTTAGAAGCAGCAAAAATGATTGGAGCGGGTCTCGCAGCAATCGCGTTAGCAGGAGCAGGTGTAGGTATCGGATTAATTTTCGGTAACTATTTATCTGGAGCAATGAGAAATCCTTCTGCAGCACAAAAACAATTCCCTAATTTATTATTAGGATTTGCGTTAGCGGAAGCAACTGGTCTATTTGGATTAGTAGTAGCTTTAATTATATTATTCGCATTTTAAGTAACAGTCTAAAAACATAATGAGATTGTTTCTTCTAATATTTGGATTTTTAATAACAAGTGAAGTTTACTTGTTAGCAGCTGAGGCTGGAATGCCTCAGCTTGATCCAACGTATTGGGCATCTCAAGGTTTTTGGTTAATACTTATTTTTACTTTACTCTACCTAGCATTATCGAAACTATTTATTCCAAAAATTAAAAACAGCATCGATGATAGAGAAAATAGAATTAAAGATGATTTAGATGAGGCTCAAAAATTAAAAGAAGTAGCTGAAGCGAAATTAAAAGAATACGAAATATCAATTGAAAATGCTAAAAAAGATGTGCAAAAAATACTATTCGAAAGCAAAAATAAATTAAATAGTGAGATTCAAAATAAAAAGAAAACTTTTGAAAAAGAGATAGAAACTGAAATTGAAAACGCTGAAAAAGAAATTGAAAGTTTTAAAAAAGACTCTTTAGAGAGTATTTCTAAGATTTCTGAGGAAATAACATCAAAAATAATTGAAAATATTTCAGGTGAACCAATGAACCAAAGTAGTGTTAAGGCCACTGTTCAAGAATCGGTTAAAAAGAATATAGGTAAATATCTATGACAATAGACGCTACTTTTTGGGTTGCAATATCGTTTTTAATTTTTATTGGAGCTCTTATCTACTTTAAAATCCCTGGTAAAGTAATCACTGTTTTAAACGAAAGTATTTTAGCTATAAAAAATCAAGTTGATAGTGCTGAGAAGCTTAAGGAAGAATCAAAAAATATATTAAGTGAATATGAACAAAAATTGAGTAACTCTAAAGCAGAAATTAAATCAATGATTGATCAAGCAACTGAAGAAGCTGAAAAACATGTGCTGAAAACAAACGAAGAATTTCATATACAAATGGAAAATAGAAAGAAAAATACCGAAGACAGGATTAAACAAATGAAAAACGAAGCTATAAAAGATATTAAAAATACTTCGGTGAAAATAGCTATGCAATCAGTAGAGTCTTTACTAAAAAATTCTTTAGATAAAAATAAACTAAATAAAATCTTTACTTCAAGTATCGAGGAAACTAAGTCAGCTTTAAAGAGAAAATCTTCTTAAAATTTAAAATAGAGTAGAAAAAAAAGGGCGGACTATGAAAGCCCGCCCTATTCTTCTAAATAACTTTAATTACTTAACAGCTCTTGTGCTAGTATTTTCCATAGCAGCAGCCCAAATAATAAGACCGAAAGCGATCTTGTTTAAGAAGTCTGCAGCATTGTAAATAATGTTAAGAGTGTTTGGATTTGCTCCACCAGCAGTTAAATATCCGAAGATATAACCTAATGGATAAACAGCCCAACCAACAGTTACAATAACTCTCATTGCACTAAATGCAGTTTTAAGAGATTTGTTTCCGCTTTTAGCCGCTAATGATCCAGCTTCTCCTGAGAAGACTTCATATAGAATGTAAATCCATCCTGCCATTCCGATTATGAAACCAACCATAGCTGACATATAACCAGCTTCTCCGGCATATCCACCTATTAACATTACTAATGTACCTAGTAATAATTTCCAAAATACTGAGCTTGGTACTTTTCTTACTGCGGCTAATACAAAGTAAAACTCTAGCATTAGTAAAGGTACAGTAATTAACCAATCAATATATCTGTAAACAGTTGGTGATTGACCAGTCTCAACCCAAATTCCTCTCATATACATATAGTGGAAAAAAGCGATACCAGTAACTAGTCCCGCAACTGTAATTGACACTCTCCAAGCAGGTGCAACAGATCCTCTTTCTAGAAAGAAGAACGCTGTAGCTGCTAAACAAGCCATTGAAACTATCCAAAATGATATTCCTACGAAATCATTCTGTTCCAAATTAGCTGTTGCTGCATTTGCTGAGCTAGTTAAACCAATAACGGCAACTGCTGCAAGTGCATACATAGTTAATTTTCTCATTGAAAACTCCCTCGTTGTTTATTTTTATTTATTAATAAATAGTTTAAGAATCATTTCTTAAACAGCTGAGAGAACACTACAAAAATTATTTTATAAATAGAAGTTAAAAATGACTAAAAAAGTCTTTATTTTGCTTAAATTTTTGAAATTTTCCCAAATTGAACAATCTATGATTGTTTATTTTGAGTGAGAACCATCACAAAACGGTTTGTCATTTGTTTTTTTACAATTACATAAAAAAACATCTTTGCTTTCGATGGCATCAAATTTAACAGGGGTTTTACCTGTATCTTTATGTGAACCATCGCAAAAAGGTTGTTTATTGGAAAAGCCACAGCTGCACCAATAATAAGATTTACCTTTTTCAACTGGAACTTTGATTGGTTTATTTTGCGCTGTAGATATTTTTGTCATAGTTCATTAATGTTTAAAGGAAAAATTTAATAAAACAAGTTAAAAATTTTTAATGAGTACAAAAAAAATTATCGTCATAGGATCAGGATTTGGAGGGATAGCTGCGGCCTTGAGAATGAAGGCAAAAGGCTATTCGGTCACTCTAATTGAAAAACATCCTGACCTTGGAGGTAGAGCTCGGGTATTTAAAAAAGAAGGTTTTACTTTTGATGCTGGACCAACGGTCATTACAGCTCCTAAACTTTTAGAAGAATTATTTACACTATTTAACAAAAATATTTCAGACTATGTAAAAATTATTCCTTTGAAACTTTGGTATAGGTTTATTTTTGATGACAAAAGTTCATTTGATTATTCAGGTGATGAAGAATTAATGAAGAAAGAAATTGAAAAATATGCAATTGATGATTTTGTAGGTTATCAAAAATTAGTAAAATTGACAGAAAAAATTTTTGACAAAGGCTTTACGGAATTATCCTCAAAACCATTTAACAATATTTCTTTTATGCTCAAACAAGTGCCGGCATTATTAAAACTTAAAAGCTATAAGTCAGTTTACGAACTAATATCAACTTATATCTCAGATAATAAATTGAGAAAAATTTTTAGTATGCACCCCCTTTTAGTTGGAGGAAACCCCTTCACTACCACATCAATATATACACTAATTTTATTTTTAGAAAAAAAATGGGGAATTCATTATTCTCTAGGTGGAACAGGAAATTTAGTAAAAGCTTTTGAGAGATTAATGAAAGAGGAAAAAATTGAAATAATAAAAAATAGTTCGGTAACAGAATTAACAAATTTAAATAATCAAATTGTAAGTGTGACGGTCAATAATAAAGATGTTTTAAAAGCTGATTATATTATTTGTAACTCAGACCCACCTAACGTTTATAAAAATTTAATTAAACCAAATAATTATGGATTTCTATTCAATAAAAAAATTGAGAGAATGAATTATTCTATGGGTCTGTTTGTTTATTATTTTGGATCAAAAAAACAATATAATGATGTTGCTCACCATACGATATGTTTTGGTAAAAGTTATAAAGACCATTTAAATAAAATTTTTGAAAAAAAGGAGCTTTCAGAGGACATTAGTTACTATCTTCATCGTCCAACAGCAACTGACCCAAGTATGGCACCTCCAGGTCAAGATTGCTTTTATGTTCTCGTTCCAGTGCCAAATAACTTATCAAATATTAATTGGCATAAGGAGGGGGAGAAATTTAAGCAGTTAATAATTAATAAAATGAGTGAACAAATCTTACCAAATTTAAGAGAAAACATTACTGCTGACTTTTATGTTACTCCAGATTATTTTGAAAATGATCTTTCAACTTTGCATGGCTCTGGATTTTCGATTCAGCCCAAATTCACTCAGTCGGCCTATTTTCGATTTCATAATAAATCTGAAATTTTTAACAATCTTTATTTTGTGGGTGCAGGAACACATCCTGGTGCTGGTATTCCAGGTGTAATATCATCTGCTAAAGTACTAGATGAATTATTATGAAAAGTAAAAATGAAAGTTTAATTTCTAAACACGCAAAATCATTTAGTTGGGCAGGTTTTTTTTTACCAAAAAAAATTTTTATTAAGTGTTCTCATTTATATGATTTTTGTCGTACTCTTGATGATATTGCTGATGGCATTGAAGACTTAGAGATTAAAAGAAAAAAATTTTTAAGTTTTAAAAAAGATTTTTCAAATAAAAATTATTCAAATGAAATTATTAAAAACATTCACGTTTTAATTGATGATAATAATATTTCAGACAAAATAATTTATGATTTGTTTGATGGTGTTGAGACCGATCTTAAAGATGAGGTAAAAATAAATTCTAAAAAAGAACTAATTATTTATTCCTATCGTGTTGCCGGAACTGTAGGTCTAATGATGGCAAAAATTTTAAATGTTAAAGATTACAATTCACTTATAAGTGCTGCAGACTTAGGCATTGCAATGCAACTTACAAATATTTCTAGGGACGTTATTGAAGATAAAGGTAATGGCAGATTCTATATAGACCATGATTTTGAAACTATTAAAGCCACAATTAAATTAGCAGATAAATTTTATAACGATTCTTTTATTGCTATTAAATCAATACCACTTCATTCTAGATTATCTATCCTGGTAGCAAGAAGAGTTTATAAAAAAATAGGAACTAATATTTTAAAACAATCAAATCTTGAAAATTATAATAAAGCGGGAAAAATCTATGTAAATAATTACAATAAAATCTTAGAAACCTTCTTTTCATTTTTTGATTTATTTAAATTAATGTTTACCAATAATGAAAATCATAAATTAAACATAGATAAAGAAATAAACTTAAATGAAAGAATTTAATTACATTATTTTTGGTGGAGGTTGCGCTGGATTATCTCTAGCATATGAATTGAATAACAGTGGAAAATTAAAGGATAAAACTTTAGCAATTATTGAAACTAGAAAAGAATATAAAAGAGACAAAACTTGGTCTTTTTGGAAGATAAGAGACCATAACTTTGAAGATTGCGTAATTAAAAGTTGGGATAATTTTATAGTATCCACAAAAGGTAAAAGTTGTAAAATTTCAAATGATCAATTTAAATATCAAACAATTAATAGTGATCTCTTTTATAAAAAAATAATCAACCAAATTTCAAAAAATAAAAATATTCAATTTCTTCAGAATATCAATGAAGTTAATACTGAAAATTCTGTTATATTTAATAGTGTTAATGATCATCAATATGATCCCTCTAACTTTTGGCAACATTTCAAGGGAATTGAAATAGAAACTAATGGTGATGTTTTCGATGAGAAAGTTTTAACTTTAATGGATTTTGATTGTGAGCAAAGAAATAATCTTCATTTTTTTTATATTCTGCCCTTTAAGAAAAATAAAGCTTTGATTGAGACAACTTGGATTTCTACATTGGATGATCCATCATTAAAAGATTATGATCAACAACTTAGAGATTATATTAAAAATAAGTTAAATATCATGAGCTATAAAATAAATTTTGTTGAAGAAGGAGCCATACCATTATCTAGATTTCAAGAAGATCCAAATGATAATACAATAAATATTGGTTCTTTAGGTAATATGACTAGATTAAGCACTGGATATACTTTTTTAAATATTCAGGAACACAGTAAGTTTATAGCTAACAATTTAGGAAATGTTAAAAGTTTAAAAACTTTTGCAATTCCGAAAAAGTATGATTTTCTGGATAAAATATTTTTAAAAGTACTTAAAAATTATCCAGAAAAAATGCCTAATATTTTCTTTAACTTTTTTAGTAAAACTTCAAAGAGTTCTATTAGATTTTTATCAAATAAAAGTAATATATTTGATGATCTATTAATAATTTTAAAAATGCCTAAGTGGATATTCATTAAATCGTTATTTAGATAATTATGAATAATAAAATAGTTCTTAATCGTGCGGCTTTTATATTTTTTTTATTTTGTTTTTTACTGGTTATACCTTTTTCACAATATATAGATTTAATATTATCATCTTCAATTTCTTTTTTTTTAATTATAATTTTTGGTATATCTCATGGAGCTTTAGATCATGAAAAAGGCTATAAATTATTAAGAATTTACAAAATAAAAAATACCATAATTTTTTTTCTAAGTTATATTTCTATTGCTTTGCTCATCATATTTCTTTGGCTTATTTTACCCAATCTATTATTGATAATATTTCTTCTCGTAGCCTCATATCATTTTGGAAAAGAAGATAGTGAAATTTTAGTATTTAAAAAAAATCAATTTCAAAACCTAATTTTTTTACTCAAAGGTTCTTTGATTATCTTTACTCCTTTAATGTTTCAGTTTGAAAACACGTTAATAATATTTAGTTTTTTAAATTTTAATGTAGATCTACTCCTTTTTCTCAAAGAGAATAGATTTATAGAAACAATTTATATAATTGGTCTTTTGTCAAATATATTTTTTTTAAACACTAATTTTAACTTTAATTCAAAAATTATTTTTTTTGATCTCTTTACAATAAATATACTTTACTACTTTCTTTCACCTCTTGCTGCTTTTGCTTTATATTTTTGTTTTATACATTCCTTAAGACATTCGGTTTCGTTAATTGAAAGTTTAGATAAAAAAAATTTTAAAAGAGGTCTTAATAAATTTTTAAAAAAAGCTTTGCCTTTAACACTTATTACAGCATTATTGTTCATATTAAGCTTATATTTTCTTATTGATCACTTAGAATTTAATGAAGCAATATTCAAAGTAATATTTATTGGTTTGGCGTCATTAACTTTTCCTCATATATTGCTCGAGTATCTTTTGAAAAAAAATGAAAAATAATCTTAAAGTTTATTTAGCCTCTCCAAGGGGATTTTGTGCAGGCGTAGAAAGAGCCATTGAAATAGTCAATAGATCTTTAAACAAATACGGTAAACCTGTCTATGTAAGACATGAAATCGTACACAATAAATATGTTGTTGAAGATTTAAAAAAAAGAGGCGCTATTTTTGTGGAAGAGCTTGATGAAATAAAAGATAAATCAAGACCTGTCATATTTTCTGCTCATGGAGTTCCTAAAAGCGTGCCTGAAGATGCAAGAATAAAAAATTTAAGTTATGTAGATGCAACCTGTCCAT
>VTPM01000029.1 GCA_008638125.1 Pelagibacteraceae bacterium | reverse complement strand
CCAACAAAATTAGTACCATCATATTCAATCAAAATTTGATAAGTAAACATTAATTTATTACATCGCCAGTATTTATATTTGTACCTTTTAAAAATTCTTCAATAAATAATCTTTTTTTTCCTTCTTTTTGAATTTCTAAAATTTTTAAGGATTTATCTTTACAACCAATTGTAAAATTTTTATGTAATATCTCACCAGGTTTACCTATTTGTTCACTTATTTCAGCTTTCCAAATTTTGAAACGAGAATTTTTAAAGTTAAACCAAGCTCCTGGATTTGGGTTTAAGCTATTAATTTTTGCAAGTATTGTTTTTGAAGTATAATTCCAATCAATTCTAGACTCATCTTTTGATATCTTTTCTGCATAAGTTGCTTCTTCATGTTCTTGTTCTATAAATTTTGCATTTTTTTTAAATATTTCATCTAAAGATGTAACAATATTATCACTGCTTATTTTTGATAATTTATTAGAAATATCTTCTGAACTATCTTCCTCATTAATTTTAATAGATATTTTTTTCATAACTGGACCCGTATCCAATTTTTCAGTTATTTTCATTATACTAATTCCCGTCTCTTTATCTAAATTCATAATAGCTCTTTGAATGGGTGCTGCACCTCTCCATTTAGGTAATAAAGATGCATGAATGTTTATAAATCCAAATTTTGGAATTTCTAAATAATTTTTTGGAATAATTTGGCCGTAAGCAACAACGACAACTATTTCAGCATTTAGTGATTTAAAAAAATCTAACTCTTCTTTGTCATTTAATTTTTTTGGATGACGAATTATAAGATTGTTCTTTTGGGCATAATTATGAACTGGGGATATATTCGTTTTTAGTCCTCTTTTTGATTTTTTTGGTGGTTGAGTATAAACACAAACAACCTCATAGTTAGAACAAACTAAAGCTTCTAATATTGAAACTGAGAACTGCGGTGTTCCCATAAAGATAATTTTATGAGGCATTAGTTCCTTTTAACTTAAACTATTATTCTTTCTAATGCTTTTTTTTGCTTTGAAAGTTTTTTAACTATGAAATTTTTTTTTAATTTAGATAAATAATCTATAAATAATATGCCTTCTAAATGATCCATTTCATGCTGAATACATGTAGCTAATAATCCTTCAGCTTTTAGTTCCTGTTTTTGCCCATTGTAATCCAAATAACTGATATGACATTTGTCTGGCCTGTCTACTTCTGCAAATTGTCCTGGAACCGAAAGACATCCTTCTTCATAAGTAGAATTTATTTCAGATTTAACAATAATTTTTGGATTAACAAAATACATTGGGGTTTTTTTTTCATCTCTAGAAAGATCAATTACAATCACTCTCTTAGGTACGCCTATCTGAATTGCAGCTAAGCCAATACCTGGAGCGTCATACATTGTTTCCAGCATATCATCCATTAATTTTCTAATATTATTGTCCACTTTTTCTACATCTGTAGATTTTTGTCTTAAAAAAGGATCTGGTTCAGTTAAAATTTTTCTAATAGCCATTATTTATAATTATAATAAATTTATACTCTTTCTGGAAGCGTCATTAATAAAATTTTTTCATTAAGCTTTTTTAGTCCAGCTTCAAGAAATAAATGATTGATAAAATATAAAGTTTGAGTATCTAAATCAGCAATTTCATCTTCTCCGACCAATTCAACAATTCTTAAAAGTAATAATCCTACTTCCTTGTTTTTAACCATATTAATTAACTCGATAGGTGCGGAATTGTCTTTTTTAATATTTGCATAATTTATATCATCAGGTAAAACAAATTTATTACTTTCTAATGACTCAAATAACATTGCGTCTTTAATAGATACTTCATATTTTTTATTTTTTTTAATTTTTTTGTAAACATTTTCAAAATCCTTAGATAATTTATTCAAAGATGGATCTTTTTCAGTATAAAATTTTAAAATTCTTGAGGAATAATACTTGTCATCATTATATCTGATTTTTTTTGGTATTTCTTTTTCTTCTAATATGATGTTATTTTCAATTAATGTCGCATATCCTAGAGGTATTCCCTCTTTTTTAATTTCAATTAGCTGATCACTTAAAAAATTTCTAAAAATATTTTGCAATTTATTTTCTTTATATAAATCATTAAGTAAAAAAAGATACTTAAGTTTATTATCGGTATTATCTGATAATAAAATTTTTTGAAAAATTAAAGCTCTTGAGTCAACAGGATGAAGTTTTTTATAGTTATTATCTACATCAAGAAAATCATTCAGACTAAATTTAATATTCTTATATATATTAAGAATGTAAGAAAATTCTAAACTTCCTAAATCTGCAGCAATTTCTAATTCGTTAATAAATTCTTTGTTTTCGTAGTCCTCAAATTTTAATAAATTGGCTGAAGTAATATACTGCCATATTTTTTTATTAGTTTTATTATTTGGTTTATAATCAAAGTTTTCAACTGTTATTGATGAAAGATAAAAATTTAAAAGTGATGTATCATCAATTTTATTATCTTTTTTCTCTACGATACCCAATAAGTAATTTGTTTTATCATCAAAAAACTTATCAGACAATTTTTGCTCTTTAAGTAAATCATGAACTAGTTGTGCTTCATTTTTCTTATTAGAATTTATTAGACAAATTACTCTAAACTTGTCTAAATAATTATCTTTAACACTGTTATCAATTAAATTAGTTTTTTCACATGCATCTTGAATATTTCCTTTTGAAATATTTTCATCTACCAAATATCTGATTATTTTTTCTTTATTGGGAAAGTCATTATTCTTATTAAGAAAAGAAGATATTAAATCATTTCTTTTATTTTTTATTAGCCAGTTTATTTTATAATTAATAAATTCTTCATCTGTCATATTACGTCCAGGTAAATATGAAATAGTAAATAAAGTATTGATTAATAACTCTTCTGAAAAAGAGGATAATTTTATTTTTTCTATTCTTTCAATTGTATCTTTTATTCTTGTTCCTTCTGAATTAACCCACATATCTAAAGTTAAATTATTCTGCTCAGGTTCAAAAATTCCATAAACAGAATTTTTACTGTCTGTTAAGGCATTATCACTAAGAATGATGTTAGTTTTAATTTCTTGATTGACGTTTATTTTAGATTGATTTTGATCTACGGAAATATTGGATGAATTATTAGAAATAATTTTTTTATCTAAGTTTTCTTTTTTCCAAATATCTACCTCCTCACTTAACAAAGACGATGAAAAAAAAATTGAAATAGTAAATAAAAATAAAATTTTTTTATTTAAGTTTAATGATTTCATTAGTAATATTTTTTTTAATTTCTTGCTTTGGTGCGGGAAAATTAAACTTACTTAGTATGAATAATCCAAGCAATGTAATTATAATAAATATTAAGAAGTTTATTATTTTTCTTTTAATTGATGTCTTTTCAGAAAATCGATTGTTGTAATTAATTTGCATAATTATATTTTAATATTAAACTCAATAAATAAGACAAATTTGTGATAAATCAAATTATATATTGGAGCTAAATTGAAAAAAAACCTTGCATTGACTGGAATGATGGGAGTTGGAAAAACTTCTATTGGTAAAATTCTCTCTCAAAAGCTTTCTATGAAATTTATTGATATTGACCAAATAATTGAAAGAAAACTTAATACAACTATTAGTGATATATTTAAAAAAAAAGGAGAAAAATTTTTTCGTAAATATGAGGAAAAAATTACTCTTAATGAAGTTTCAAAATTAAATACTGTAATATCTCTTGGTGGTGGAGCGTTTATCAACCCAAAAATAAGACGGCAAGTACAAATTCACTGTACAAGTTTTTGGCTCGATTTAGATGTTCCATTACTTAAAGAAAGATTAATTAACTCAAAAAAAAGACCTCTATTGAAGAACAATGATTTAAATAGTGTTTTAGAAAAAATTTACAAAGATAGAAAAAAAATATATGCGCTTGCTGATTTTAAAATAGACTGTAAAAAGCTTAATGTAGAGACTGTAGCAAATAAAATTATTGAATTATATGAAAGTAAATAAATTAAAAATTAAAACTTCTGACTCAAAATATGAGATTATTATAGGACAAAAAATCTTAAAAAATTCATATCAATACATCAAAAATAGTTGCCCAAATGTAAAAAAAATTGCTTTAGTCATTGATAGAAATATTCCTCAGAATTTTGTTAATATCTTAAAGACAAGCTTAAAAAAATTTAAAGTTTATTCTTTTAAATATTCTGTAAATGAAAAATTTAAATCCACACATAATGCTTTAAAACTTGCTGAAACTTGTTTAGCTAAAAACTTTAACAGGAATGATTTAATTATATCATTTGGCGGCGGCATTTTAGGAGATCTCTCAGGTTTCGCAGCAAGTATAATAAAGAGAGGTATAAATTTCATAAACATTCCTTCAACTTTACTTGCTCAGGTAGATTCTTCGATTGGTGGAAAAACAGGAGTTAATTCAAAATTTGGAAAAAATTTGATTGGTACATTTTACCAGCCTAAATTAGTAATTTCTGATGTAGAACTTTTAAAAAGTTTACCAAAAAGAGAAATGGTATGTGGTTACGCTGAAATTTTAAAACATTCTATGATTTTGAAAAGTAATTTCTTTAGTTGGCTTTCAAAAAACTCTGCCAAAATCCTTGAAAACAAAAATCCAAATCTTATTACTCAAGCAATTGTCAAAAGCTGCAAGGTAAAATTATATTTTATTGAGAAGGACACGAAAGAAAAAAATATTAGAATGATTCTAAATTTTGGTCATACGTTTGCACATGCTATAGAAGTACAAAATAAATATTCAAAAAATATTAATCATGGAGAAGCGGTTATATTGGGTATGCTGATGGCAACAAAATTGTCGTATTTAAAAGGCGTCTGTAGTTTAAAAACTTTAAATCTCGTTCAAAATATTTATAAAAATAATAATTTAAAATATTCTTTAGATAAATTTTTTAAAACAAAGGAATACAATAGTATTGTAGATCATATGAGTAATGATAAAAAAAATAATGATGATAGAATTAACCTCATTCTTTTAAAAAGTATTGGTCAAACCACTTTACCGAATTCATATAAAATTAAGAAAAATGAATTAAAAAAAATATTTAAAAAAATTATTTAATTATAATTTCTAGAGCGTGAATTTTGTCTTTGAACTCTTCGTTGACTGCTTTCAGTACTTCTTTGTGAGCCTTAACTCTATTTAAAGATTTTAGAAATAAGGACTGAATTTCAACTTTTAAATGATATTTAGTTTTATCAAAAAATTTGTGAGATTTGTGCTTATGAGAGTTATCAATAATATTTATACTTTCAAGATCAATATGATTTCTAATTTTATTTTCGATTTCTTTTAAAAAATTATTTATTTGCATAAGTATATTATATAAACAATTTTTTAATATGAAAATTATTTGTGATTGGGAAAATTGTAATGAAATAGGTAGTTACAAGGCTCCATTAGAAAAAGATAACAGTAAAAAATATAGGCTGCTATGTTTGGAGCATATAAAAATTTTTAATAAAAAATGGAACTATTTTTCAGATATGACTGATCAACAAATAGAATATTTTATAAAGTCAGATCTAACATGGCATAAGGCTACAAAAAGTTTTGGTTCTTCAGAAAATTTTTTTAATATACTTTGGAATAATGCTCTTGATGATAAATTAAATATTTTTAAGTCCTCTGGTTATAAAGAATTTAAAAAAAATCAATTAAGCAGTACAGATCGTGATGCTCTAGATATAATGGAGTTAAAATATGATGCAAAATGGGAGGAAATTCAAAAACAATTTAAAACTCTTGTTAAAAAATATCATCCTGATAAAAACCTAGGAAGCAGGAAGTTTGAAGATAAGCTAAAAAAAATTACCTTGGCATATAGTCAACTTAAACTGACAATTGGAAAAAAATAATGACTAGTTTAACATCGTTAAAAAAACCAGATATAAAAATTTCTGTAAAACAAACCTTTGGTTTAGACACAGAAATGGAAATAGAAGCTTTTTCAAAAACAAATGAATTTGTTCCTAAAATTGATCAAAATTACAAATTTGATAGAGATACAACTTTAGCAATTTTATCTGGATTTGCTTTTAATAAAAGAGTTTTGGTTCAAGGATATCATGGAACAGGTAAATCGACTCACATTGAGCAAGTTGCGGCTAGACTAAATTGGCCATGCATAAGAGTAAACTTGGATAGCCATGTAAGTAGAATAGATTTAATCGGTAAAGACGCAATAGTGCTTAAAGAAGGAAAGCAAATAACTGAATTTAAAGAAGGTATTTTGCCTTGGTCAATACAAAATCCGGTAGCACTAGTTTTTGATGAATATGATGCGGGAAGACCAGATGTAATGTTTGTAATTCAAAGAGTTTTAGAAAGTGAAGGAAATTTTACTCTATTAGATAAAAATAAAGTTATAAACCAACATGATTATTTTAGAATGTTTGCAACAACAAATACGGTTGGTTTAGGAGACACAACAGGGCTTTATCATGGTACTCAACAAATCAACCAGGGTCAAATGGATAGGTGGAATATTGTAACTACTCTAAATTATTTACCTTTTGAAAAAGAAATGGATATCATTTTATCTAAAAATAAAAATTTTAATTCAAAAGATGGTAAAGAAAAAATTTCCAATATGATTAAAGTTGCTGATTTAACAAGAAAAGGCTTCATCAATGGAGATATTTCTACGGTAATGAGTCCTAGGACCGTTTTACATTGGGCAGAAAATACAACAATATTTAAGGACCATGGTTATGCTTTCAGAGTTACTTTTTTAAACAAATGCGATGAAACTGAAAAAAAAATTATTTCTGAGTACTATCAAAGGTGTTTTGGTGAAGATCTTCCAGAGTCTTCTGTTAATGTCTCTATTTCCTAAATGGAAAAAAATAATGAAATTTTAGATAGCTTTAAAAAAGCAATTACATCAACAATTAAATCAATTGTTGGGAGTCAAAATATTGATGTAATATTTGGAGACACAAATAATAAAACAAAAAATAAGTCAATTTCATTACCTGTTATAAAGAAAATAAGTAAAAATGAATTTATTAGAACAAGAGCGATTGCTGACTCTGAAGCGTTAAAGCTTAAATTCTCTGACGAAAAAATATTTAAAAGCTATGAACCAGAGGGAAATATTTCAAAAATTTTATATAAAATTGCAGAGAAAATAAGATATGAAAATATAGGATCAAATTATTTCAAGGGAATTAAAAATAATCTAAACCAATTCTACAAAATTAAAGCAAATCAAAATGTAGATTACAAGAATTCAGATTTTGAGTTCATTGATGCATTTGAATGTTATCTTAGAAGCCATTTATCTAAAATAAAAGATGAACAAATGGAAATTAAATTTAGTAAATTTAAAAAAAAATTAGACTCTAAATTAAAAAATAATTTTGAAAAACTTAGCTCATCTTTTTTTAATCAAGAAAAATTTAATTCTTTAATTTCAAATATTATATCCCAATTTAAAATTGATGAAGAAAAAAAACAAAAAAACAAAGAGGAAAATCAAAAAGATCAAAATAATTTAGAAAATAAATCAAATGAACAAAATAATGAACAATCACAAAATAAAGAAAATAAAGAGCTATCAATCGATGCAGGTTTGCCTGATCTTGACCAGTTAACTCAAGAAATTGACTCTGAGCTAGAAGAGATCAATGATGAAATGCAAAATTCTTCCAATCCTCAAAGAAAAAATAATAAAAATTTTGGGGACTCAAAATATAAAGTTTACACTCAAGAATTTGATGAGATTATAGCTGCAGAAGATTTAGAAAATGAAGAAGAGCTTATAAGATTGAGAAACAATTTAGACCAACAATTACTTCACTTAAAAAATTTTATCTCAAAGTTGGCAAATAAACTTCAAAGGAAATTACTTGCAAAACAAAATAGATCTTGGGAATTTGATCTTGAAGAAGGAACTTTAGATACAGCGAAATTAACTAGAGTGATTATTGATCCTCTAAATTCCTTATCTTTTAAAAGAGAAAAAGATACAAAATTTAAGGATACTCTTGTAACAATTTTAATCGATAACTCAGGATCTATGAGGGGGAAACCAATTTCTGTTGCAGCCATTTGTGCAGATATATTAGCTCGAACTTTAGAAAGGTGTTCAGTTAAAGTTGAAATATTAGGGTTTACAACTAAACATTGGAAAGGTGGGCAAAGCCGAGAAAAATGGATGAATAATCAAAAACCATTATCACCGGGGAGGCTTAATGATTTACGACATATTATTTATAAATCAGCAGATATGCCGTGGAGGCAATCTAAAATCAATATGGGATTAATGCTTAAAGAAGGACTATTAAAAGAAAATATTGATGGTGAGGCTTTGAAGTGGGCGTATAATAAAATTCAAAAAAGAAAAGAAGAAAGAAAAATACTAATGGTAATCTCTGATGGAGCGCCTGTAGACGATTCAACTTTATCTACAAATACTACAGATTTCTTAGAAAATAATTTAAAACAAACTGTCAAATGGATTGAAAAAAGCTCCTCTGTAGAACTCCTTGCAATTGGTATCGGCCATGATGTTACCAGATATTATAACAAAGCAATCAAAATTGCAGATGTGCAAGATTTAGGGGATGCTATGATTAATCAACTTACGGATTTATTTTCAGAAGACTCTAAAAAAACTGTTCACTAAATTTAACTAATATCTTTCTCTTGATAATTTTGTATTCTGCTAATTAAAATTTTAAAAGGGATTAGCATTAATAATGCCATTACTATTTTTACAAATAAGTCTCCAAAAGCTAATGAAATCCAAGGTATGCCTGTACCTAAAAATGAAATAGAAAAAAATAAAAATGTATCGATTATCGATCCACAAATTGATGAAGTAATTGGTGCTAAAAACCAAATTTTATCTCTATAGCGTTGAAAAATTTGAATATCAATTAGTTGAGCAATCAAAAAAGCGGTACCAGAACCTATCGCAATCCTAATTGAAATCAAATCTTTAAAATTTGTTGAAATAACTAATGTTAAAAAAATTCCAAATAAAAATCCAAAATAAACTAATTTTTTTGCAATTTCTTTTCCAAAACTTCTATTAGCTAAATCAGTTATTAAAAATGTTATTGGATAACTAAAAGCTCCATAAGTTAAAATATTTTCTAAATTGAATTTTTTTATTGGAAATTGAACTAAATAATTAGATAGGATTATTACCAAACCCATCGAAATTAAAAGTGATAAAAATAATTTTTTACTAGAGTTATGTAATTGAACCACTAAACTTTTGCGTGAATACTTAATTTAAGCTTTTGAGCTTTTCTAGATAATTTCTGTTTTTTTACAGACTTTAAGTATTGATCAAGGCCACCTTTGAAATCTACTGAACGCACAGCAGAACTAGTAACCCTTAAAGAAATATTTCTTTTTAGCTTGTCACTTTTAAAAGTAACTTTTTTTAAATTTGGCAAAAATCTTCTTTTGGTCTTATTGTTAGCATGACTAACGTTATGACCTTTTAAAGGAGATACACCTGTGAGTTCGCATCTTTTAGACATATATAATTTGTTTGAGTGGTATAATTCTTCAATTTACTATGGTCAAGTTAATATATCTTCATTGACATTGAAATAAGCTAATAATATTAAAATTAATGGACTTTTACTTACCAATCGCTCAAGTTCAAATTAGTATTATTACAATTTTATCTCTAAGTTTTGCTGTAGGATTTTTATCTGGCATATTTGGCATTGGTGGTGGCTTTCTAATGACACCAATCTTAATTTTTTTAGGTATACCCGCTACGTATGCTGTGGCTAATGTTGCAAATAATATTTTAGGTATTTCTGTTTCAGGCGCAACAACTCATTGGTACAGAAAAACCTTAGATTACAAAATGGGTATTGTAATTGTAATCGGCGGACTCATAGGAACATTCTTTGGTATGCAAATTTTTCAATATCTTAAAAATATTGGAAATATAAATACAATCATAGCATTAGCTTACATATATTTATTAGCAATTGTGGGTACTTTAATTTTTGTCCAAGGATTTAAAGAAATTAGTGCATTAAAAAAAAAAATAATAATTAAAAAAAAACTACATACTCATTTTTGGATTCACGGGCTTCCATTTAGAATACGTTTTAGTAAATCAAAATTGTATGAAAGTGCTTTAACTCCAATCATTCTAGGATTTCTAGTAGGATTATTTGCTTCAATTATGGGTATCGGAGGAGCTTTTTTAATGGTTCCGGCGATGATTTATATAATTGGAATGCCAACTCGATTAATTCCTGGAACATCATTGTTTGTAACAATTTTTATAACAATATTTGTAGTAATAGGACATGCTTTAAGCTTTCAATCTATTGATATTGTTCTTGTCACTATCTTATTGATCGGCTCAATAATTGGATTGCATATAGGTTTAAAGCTTGCAGAAAAACTTCATACGTCAGAATATAAAACTTTATTAGCACTACTATTATTATCTGTTGGAATATTTATGGGAATAGAAACTTTTGTTTTAGATCAAAGCACCTTTGCATTAAAGTCAATACCAACTTCTATGACAAGTACTAATAGTCTAGAAATTTATGTAAAAAATTTATCTAAAAACTCACCTTTAATTTATGCTTTCTTGTCTATATTTTTTGTAATTATCATAGGATTTATCTTTTCTTATATTCGAGAACTTATTCATCATTTTAGATTGTCTAAAGAAACTAGTGTTAAGAATTTAGACCAATAGCTTCTTGAATATTTTTAATTTTTTCTTTTTTTAATATTTCAATCAACTCTTTCTTAATATCTTTTACAATGCCTGG
>VTPM01000028.1 GCA_008638125.1 Pelagibacteraceae bacterium | reverse complement strand
GATATTTTTTTTCTTTTTTTTTCTTCCTGAATTTTCTTCAATAAATTAGATAAAAGTTCCTTTTCATGAAAGTCTCTTAATCCTTCTGTATTGGGTGAAGAAATGTTTATTGTAAGATAATTGGCAAACTTATTTAATTTACTTAAACATTCTAAGAAATCTGATATTTTATCTTTGGTATCTTTGTTTGGCCCAATATTAATTCCCAAATAGCCCTCAGGTAAATTATTTAATATTCTATCATAAACTAAATCCGCACCTTCGTTGTTAAAACCTAACCTATTAATCATTGCATTATCTTTTTCTAATCTAAAAATTCTTGGTTTAGGATTTCCTAATTGTCTTTTTGGCGTGATAGTTCCAACTTCGACAAAACCAAATCCAAGATTAAATAATGAATTATATACTTCTGCGCTCTTATCAAACCCTGCGGCAAGCCCTATGGGATTTTTTAATTCCTTATTAAATAAATTGATTGATAAAATTTCTTCATTCTCTACTTGAAAAAAACTTTTTGGTATAAAATTAAATTTTAGAGATTTAATAGCTAAATCATGCGCCACTTCTGGATCAAGATTGAAAATATACGGTCTTAAAAATGAAAACATTTAATTATTTTTTAATTTTTCATTAATCAATTTAATAGTATCTTTTACTCCAAAAAAACTAATAAAAAATCCCATTCTAGGTCCATCTTTAGAACCAAAAAGAACTTCATAAATTAATATAAACCAATCTCTTAAGTTCTTTTCATATCCATTTTCTTTACCTGTAGAATAAACTACTGTTTGAATATCTTCTGGTTTAGTCTCTTGGGCAATAGTTTCTAATTTTTTTACTAAATTCTCTAGAGCCTTTTTTTCATCCTCATTAGGTGATTTATATTTTTTATTTGGCTCAACTTTATCCTTAAAATAATTAATTGCGTACTCTGTAAGCTGGTCTAAGATTAAATAATTTTTTGGTTTAATTTCATTATGAAATCTTTGAATAAACTTCCATAAAATTTCTTTATTTTCAGCGTTGCTTGAGCCGACTAAATTTAAGAGCATTGAAAATGACATCACTATTTTTTCATTTGGTGGCTTTCCACTATGTACATGCCATACTGGATTCAATAATTGTTCTTTAGGTGATTGTTTAGGGAAAGATTCTATTAAAGATAGATATTCATCAACTGCTTTTGGAACTACATCTGAATAAAGTTTTTTTGCCCTCGTCGGATTTTGATACATATAAAGCGATAAACTTTCTGGCGATGCATACCTGAGCCATTGCTCGATAGTTATTCCATTACCTTTAGATTTAGAAATTTTTTCCCCTTTTTCATCTAAAAATAATTCATAAGCAAAACCATTAGGTGGTTTTTTTCCTAAAGTTCTACAAATTTTATTTGAAAGTATAGCGCTTTCAGTCAAATCTTTACCGTACATTTCAAAATCTACATCAAAAGTAAACCAACGCATTGCCCAATCGACTTTCCATTGCAATTTACAATTTCCATTTTGAATTTGTGTTTTTAATTTTTTACCGCCATTATCAAAAGTAACTTCTCCAGTTTTTTTATTCATTTCTAAAAGAGGAATTTCTAAAACTTTTCCTGTTACAGGGCATATTGGTAAAAATGGACTATAAGTTTTTTTTCTTTCACTTCGAAGTGTTGGAAGTATTATATTCATAATATCTTCATATTTTTCCAAGACTCTCAATAAAGATTCATTAAATATTCCTTTTTTATAATTTTCTGTTGAACTTTTAAAAGTAAATTTAAAATTAAATTTATTTAAAAAATCTTTAAGCATTTCGTTATTGTGCTGACCGAAACTTTCAAACTTATTAAAGGGATCTGGTACGCTCGTTAAAGGTTTTCCAATATTTTCGTGAAGAATTTTATCATTAGGAATATTTTCAGGAACTTTTCTAAGCCCATCCATATCATCAGAAAACGTTATTAACTCAGAGTCTATTTTTGTAATATGATTTAGAGCATTAATCATCATTGTAGTTCTGGCTACTTCACCAAATGTGCCGATATGTGGTAGTCCACTTGGACCATAACCAGTTTGAAAAATTACTTTTTTTTTATCTGCTATTAAATCTTTTCTATCTTTTAGAAGTTTTCTTATCTCGACAAATGGCCATGAAGATGTTGATTGAATTAAATTACTATCGAGCATAGAGTTGGTTTATTAAATTTTATGTACAAAATACAGAAATAATTACATCTTAATAAGTTGAATTTTGTAAACATTCAAATAATCTGATTTTGAAATGGCTTCAAACAAAACTGTTTTTTTTATCATAGGTACTTTACTAATTATTTTGGGTTTATTTATGTTGATACCATATGGTGTTCAAACATTTTATAAAGAAAATAGTCATAGTTTTTTATCTTCTTCATTTGTTACTATCCTAATTGGCTCCTTGTTTGTTTTGGCAAATATACAAAAAGAGTATCGGCTAAATTTAAAACAAACTTTTCTCTTTTCTACTTTTGCTTGGTTATCAATCGCAATATTTGGTTCAATTCCCTTCATATTAGCTAATTTAGATTTTTCTATAAGTGATGCATTTTTTGAGAGTATGTCTGGAATAACTACCACTGGTTCAACAGTGATAGCCAATCTAGATCAAACACCAAAAAGTATACTTATGTGGAGAGCTATAATGCAATGGCTAGGTGGGGTTGGGATAATTGTGATGGCAATAACTGTCTTGCCTTTGCTTAAAGTTGGTGGGATGCAATTATTTAGAATTGAAAGCTCGGATAAGCCAGAGAAAATTCTACCAAGAACTATTCAAATAGCCTCGATTATAATTTCAACTTACCTTGTCTTAACTCTTAGTTGTGCATTTTTTTATAAAATTTCTGGAATGAATTTTTTTGATAGCATTGCCCATGCAATGACAACTATCGCAACCGGAGGTTTCTCTACACATAATGACTCGATCGGATACTTTAATAATCCAAAAATTGAATTAATTGCTATAGCTTTTATTATTCTGGGTAGTATTCCTTTTATTGCTTATTTAAAATTTATAAAAGGAAATAGAAAAGTTTTTTTTCAAGATGTTCAGATCAAAGGTTTAATTTATCTATTTTTATTTTCAGCAATAGCTATGTTTATTTATTTACTATTTACAAATAATAATATTTTAACAATTGAAAAAATTAGAATCGCTTCTTTCAATGTTGTTTCCATTCTTTCTGGTACAGGTTATGTGACTAATGATTTTAGCTTATGGGGAAAGTTTCCATTAATATTCTTTTTATTTTTAATGTTTATTGGTGGATGTGCTGGATCAACTGCGTGCGGTATAAAAATATTTAGATTTCAATTATTATTTTTATTTTTAAACAATCAAATAAAAAAATTAATTTATCCAAATAGTGTTTTTGTCTTAAAATATAATAATCAAAAAATTACTGATAATTATATGAACTCAATAATTATCTTTGTTTTTGCCTACTTATTTATTTTTATTTTAATAGCTATGTTATTATCAATTACTGGTCTTGATTTTTTATCTGCTATATCGGGTGCGGCAACTTCTATTTCTAATGTAGGACCTGGTTTAGGGGAAATGATTGGACCAAATGGGAATTTCAAGGCGATTCCTGAGGTATCTAAATGGATACTTTCTTTTGGAATGTTGCTGGGACGTTTAGAATTATTTGCAGTATTAATTTTGTTCTTCCCGTCTTTTTGGAGAAATTAAAAATGAAATTTATAAACTCTTTTTCTCCATACATAGACAGAAGAATGTTAAGAATTTTTCTTTTAGGATTAATGAGTGGATTTCCCTGGGTATTAATTGGAAGTGCATTAACTTTATGGCTTAAAGAAAATGATTTAAGTAGAACAACAATTGGTTGGGCAGGATTAATTTTTGGTGTTTATGCAATTAATTTTTTGTGGGCACCATTAATAGATAGGTTGCATTTACCTTTTTTATCTAAAAAAATTGGTCATCGAAAATCTTGGATAATTCTAATGCAAAGTTTTATCTTTATTTGCTTACTATTGTGGAGCTTTTTGGATCCTAACGAAAATTTATGGTTAATAGTCGCTATTGGATTGGGTATCGCTATCTCTTCAGCAACTCAAGATATTACTATTGACGCATTAAGAATCGAACAGATAGGTGAAAACGAAAAAGATCTTCTAGCTGCCGGAGCTGCTATATCAGTAGTTGGTTGGTGGACTGGCTACAAAATTGGGGGATTAATATCACTCGTAAGTGCTGATTATTTACAAAAAAATGGCTTTGAAAATTATTGGCAGATATCTTTTTTAATACTTTCCTTAATAATTTTAACCTGTAGTTTCTTGCTACTTTTAGTCCCAGAAAAAAATTCTATTGATAAAAAACAACTTCAAAATTTAGCAGATGAAAAACTATTAGCTAAAATTGGTGTCAAAAATAAAGTGACTAAGTTATTAGCTTGGTTTTATGGAACGACAGTAAGTCCCTTAATAAGTTTTTTTAAAAAAAATTCCTTAAAAGTTGGATTAGCAATTTTAGGATTTGTATTCTTATTTAAAATAGGAGAGGCTTTTTTAGGAAGAATGTCAGTTGTTTTTTATAAAGAAATTGGTTTTTCTAAAACTGATATTGCTCTTTACTCAAAAGGAATTGGTTGGCTAACTACTATCACTTTTACTCTGCTTGGAGGATTATTTGCGGTTCGAATGGGTTTAGTTAAAGCGATGTTTGTCTCTGGAATTTTTATGGCAGCAACCAATATTTTATTTTCTATCCTCGCTTGGATTGGCGACTCAACAATTTTCTTTGCCTTTACAGTCTTAATTGATGATCTTGCAGCTGCATTTGCAACTGTAGCTTTTGTTGGATTTATCTCTGCTTTAGTAGACAGAACATACACAGCAACGCAATATGCTTTACTTGCTTCAATTGGTACTGCTGGCAGAACTTTATTTGCATCTTCTTCTGGAATGATGGTGGATTGGCTAAATGGAAATTGGATTATTTTTTTCATCATTACAGCTCTAATGGTTATTCCGTCTCTAATTTGTTTATTTTTTATAAAAACAAAACTTAAATTAAATGAGTAAAATTTATACAAACAATTATCCATTTTTAAATTTGTATAAAAAACCTCAAGCCAAGTCTGAGATTGTTACTCAAATAATATATGGGGAGTCATTTAAAATTCTTCAAACTTCAAAAAAATGGTTAAAAATAAAAATTAAAGAAGACGGATATATTGGCTTTATCAAAAAAAGAAATTTTTTTAATCAGATTACCCCTACACATAAAGTTTCATCTCTTTCAGCAAATACTTACAAAAAACCCTCTTTAAAAAATAAAATTGGAAAACTACCTTATTTATCAAAAATTAGAGTTGTTCAAAAATTTTCAAAATTCTCTAAATTTAATAATCAATGGATTGAGAGTAAATATATAAAACCTATAAATTATAAAAATAAAAATTACTTTAAGGATATTAAAATTTTTAAAAATGTTAAATATAAATGGGGTGGAAAAACTTTTGATGGTATTGACTGCTCAGCTTTAGTTCAAGTTCAATTAAATTTTAATAATAAATTTTGTCCAAGAGACACTAGCCAACAAGTAAAATATTTTAAAAAAAATATAACTTTAAAAAAAATTAAAACAAATGATGTTATTTACTGGAAAGGACATGTGGCTGTTGCTATTTCAAAGAAAAAACTTATTCATGCTTATGGTCCAAGAAAAAAAACAGTAATAATGGACATTGAAAAAACGATTAAATTAATAAAAAAAACTGCAAATCTAGACGTCATTTCAATTAAGAGAATTGCATAAAAAAAGGTGGCTTCAGTCTCCCTCCACCACCTTAAATATAATTTAACTGATTCGCTTAATTTAGATTAACTCTTAATGATTGAACTGTTGATAAAACTTGGCGGAGAGAGAGGGATTCGAACCCTCGATACGGTTTCCCGTATACACGCTTTCCAAGCGTGCGCCTTCAACCACTCGGCCACCTCTCCAAGGTCTAATTTATTTTAACAATTATATTTATTAAGCTTTCTAAAAATTCTTGCTTAGTTGGTAGTTTATTTTTCTTCATTTCTTCTTGGATGCTTTCATAATTTTTTTTTATAAATTCAATTTTTTCAACTAAACTCTCAATATTTCTTTCTGCAACAAATATTCCTTTTTTGTCCTCTATTACGTGGTCTATATCTTTAAAAACTATCACAGGTCTTAAACGCGCTAACGCCTCCAGAAGGACCATTGGATGACCTTCTGTAAATGATGGTAAAATAAAAATGTTATGATCATCATAATACTTAATTAAATTAGTTTCATTATTTTCAATTTCAAAAATTTTTATATTTTCAGGAAAATTGAATTTATCAAAATTATTTTCTGCTCCAACTATTGATAAATTTATTTTTTTTTTTGATTCTTTTAAAATCTTAATTAATGAAAAAATTCCTTTTTCTTTTCTAATTCTTCCCACATACAAAAGTTTAATTTCATTAGAGTTGACTTTTTTTGTGTCTTTAAACCAATTAGAATTTAGCTGTGAAGGAGCAACTATCTCACCATTTTTATCTCTTAAAATATATTTTCTAACACTAATAAAATTAGATATTTTTGAAATTATAGAAAACATTAAATGATAAATGCTAGGACCAATAAAACCTAATATCGAACGATATTCTGCATATCCATCACTTCTTAAATAAACAATCGGCTTTCTTCTAAATAATTTAATTAAAATACAAGCTAAAAATGTAAATGGAGAAATAGAAATTATTAAATATTTAGAGTTATCATTTTTAAATGTTTTAAAAATTTCATATAGATAAGTAAAAACATTATTACAATTCTTTACATTGCTTAAGTTCATTAGATGATTTCTTATAATTTTAGAACTTCTGCCTATTAAATTTATTTCAAATGATTTGTTTAAACCTTCTGGCGTAGATTTAATGTCAATATTGTCACAAAAAAAACCATCTCCATTATTAAAAATACTTTCATTAGAAATAATGTTTAATTTTTGCATTAAGTTTCTTTATTAATTCTTAAAACACCAATAAATGCTTCCTGTGGAATTTCTACTCTTCCAAACTGTTTAGATCGAGCTTTACCCTTTTTTTGTTTTTCAAGTAATTTTCTTTTTCGATCTCTAGCCCCTCCACCATGAATTTTTGTTAGTACATCTTTTTTAAAACCTTTAATTGACTCCCTGGCTATAATCTTTCCTCCTATTGCAGCTTGAACAGGAATCATAAAATTATGTCTTGGAATTAAATCTTTTAATTTTTCACAAACCTGTCTTCCGGTTCTTTCTGCAAAATCTTTGTGTATAATCATAGCCAGTGCATCTACTGGTTCAGAATTTACGAGAATTCCAAGCTTAACTAAATCTCCCTCTTTATAACCAGATATTTCATAATCAAAACTAGCATACCCACTAGTGACTGATTTCAAGCGATCGTTAAAATCAAACACAACTTCATTAAGAGGCAGTTCGTAAGTTAGAACAGCTCTTTTTCCAGAATATTCAAGATTTGATTGAATGCCTCTTTTGTCTTGGCATATTTTAATAATTGTTCCTAGATATTCATCTGGTGTAATTATTGTAGCTTTAATCCACGGTTCTTCAATTTTTTCAATAAGAGATGGATCTGGCATATTGCTAGGGTTTTGAAGATCTAATACATCTCCCCTTGTTTTGTGCACTTTATAAATAACCCCTGGAGTAGTTGTAATTAAGCTGACATCAAATTCTCTTTCTAATCTTTCGGTAATTATCTCAAGATGTAACAAACCTAAAAATCCGCATCTAAACCCAAGTCCAAGAGCGCTTGATGACTCTGCTTCATAAGAAAAACTTGCATCATTTAGATTCAATTTAGCTAAACCGTCTTTTAGCTTTTCATATTCTGAGCTATCAACTGGAAATAAACCACAAAAAACTACTGGCTTGCTAGGTTTAAATCCAGGTAAAGGATCATTGATTGGGTCTGAAGCATCACAAATCGTATCTCCAACTTTTGTTTCGGAAAGGCTTTTTATGCCTGTAATTATAAATCCTATTTGTCCGGGATCTAATGATTCTTCGTCTATTGGTTTTGGGGTAAATACTCCAACTTTTTCAATTGTGTATTCCTGTTTATTAGACATTAACTTAATTTTCATTCCTTTTTTAATTTGGCCATCTACTACTCTTACTAAAATTACCACTCCAAGATAAGTGTCATACCAACTATCTACTAATAAAGATTTTAATTTGTTTGTATTGTTATTTTTTGGAGCAGGTAAAGTTTTAACAATAGCTTCTAAAATATCCTCAATCCCTTCTCCTGTTTTTCCAGAACAACTTATGGCACTTGATGTGTCTATACCTATAACATCTTCAATTTCTTGTTTTGTTTTTTCTATATCAGAAGCAGGTAAGTCTATTTTGTTTAGAATAGGTATAACCTCATGATTTATTTCTAAAGCTTTATAAACATTGGCTAAAGTTTGAGCCTCGACACCTTGTGTGCTATCAACAATCAATAAAGACCCTTCACAGGCAGAAAGTGATCTACTAACTTCGTAACTAAAATCAACATGACCTGGGGTATCTATAATGTTTAGTATATATTCATTACCATCTTTTGCTTTATATTTTAGTCTAACAGTTTGTGCTTTAATGGTAATACCTCTTTCTTTTTCGATATCCATAGAGTCTAAAACTTGAGCTGACATTTCTCTATCAGTTAATCCACCACACTTATGAATTATTCTGTCAGCAATTGTAGATTTTCCATGATCGATATGCGCAATAATAGCGAAATTTCTAATTCTTTCGATGTTTGACATTATGACCTAATTGTTGCGCCTGTTTGATCTTTGACAGTATTAATTATTTTTTGGCTAATCTGATCCAAATCATTTTCAGTTAACGTTTTTTCTTTTGATTGAATAATAACATTTATTGCAACTGATTTTTTTTCTGCGGGCACATTGGCGCCTTCAAATACATCAAAAATTGTAACTGTTTGAATGATTTGATCATCAATTTTTTTTATTATTTTTTCTAATTTACCTGCCGTGAACGACTTATCTATTACAAAAGCAAAATCTCTTTCTGATTTTTGAAAATCTGAAGTAACAAAATTTTTCTTACTAATTCTAACTTTTTTATTAGGTTGAGAGATATTCTTTAAAAATATTTCAAATCCATAAATATTTTTTTCTTTAAAATCTAAATTTGAAATTATTGATGGGTGAATTTCTCCAAAATAAGCTAAATGTGGGCCCTTCTCAGATTTTAGATTTATAGATCCAGATCGACCAGGGTGATAACAATCCTTTGTATTATTGCTAATAATTAGATCCTCCTCATCTAAACCTAATTCAACTAAAGTTTTAATTACATCTGCTTTCACATCAAACACATCTATTTTTCTAGATTTCTCTAACCAACTTTTTTTACCTACATATCCTGATTTTAAACCACCAATAACTACTTGTTGCTCACCAGGATTCTTTCCAAAAAAGATTGGGCCTACCTCAAACAATGAAAGATCATCATAACCTCTATCTTGGTTTTTTTTTAAATTAATTAACAAATTTGAAAAAATTGATCTTCTCAATACATCTAGATCAGAGGATATTGGATTAAAAATTTCAATTTTTTTCTCTGTGGGAGTTAATTGTTTGTCTATTTTAGAGTTTGTAAATGACCAAGTTACAGTTTCGATATAACCTTTTGATGAAACTGATCTTTTAGAAAGATGAAATAATTTTTGTTTGAAATTTAGAGTATCTTTATTTCTTTGTTTGTTGGGTTCTATTAATTCAATTTTATCAAAACCTTTGATTCTAATTAATTCTTCAACCACATCTTCATCATTTAAAATATCCGGTCTCCATGAAGGAACTGTTATTAATAATTTTTGCTTAATTTTTTTAACAGAGCATCCAAGGGAAGTTAAAATCTTGCTTGCCTCCTGAATTGAAATCGAAATTCCAATTAATTTTTTAAACTTCTCAACATCAAAAGTTATATTTTTATTTTTTTCTACAATAGACCCTGTGATTAAAAACTTACTTGCTTCACCACCACAAATTTTAAGAATTAAATCAGTTGCTATTTCAAGTCCCTCTTTAATAGAATTTGGATCAATACCTCTTTCAAATCTGAATTTTGCATCTGTATTAATGTTAAGAATTCGAGCAGTTTTTCTTATGGATGATGGTAAGAAATATGCAGACTCAAGCAAAATATTTTTTGTATTAAATTCTGTAGATGTAGTTGAACCTCCTATTATACCGCCAAGACCTAAAACACCTTTTTGATCTGCTATTACACACATCTCACTTTGCAGATTATATTTTTTTCCATCTAACGCTTCAAAACTTTCATTATTTTTAGCTCCTCTTACAATAATTTCATTTTTAATTTTATTTGCGTCATAAGCATGCAAAGGTCTATTAAGATCAAACATTACATAATTTGTTATGTCCACAACAGCTGAAATAGGTTTAAGTCCTAAGGCTAATATTTTTTCTTTAAGCCAAGTTGGACTTTCTTGATTTTTTATATTTTTAATATAACAACTCCCGAACGCTAGACAGCCTTGATTTTTCTCTTTTGTAATTGAAATTTTTATAGGTTGTTTAAAATTTTGTTTAAAAGAAATCTTTTTTAGTTTTTTTAATTTTCCCAAGCCTGATGCGGCTAAGTCTCGAGCTATACCTCTTACGCCTAAACAATCAGGCCTGTTGGGTGTAATTGATATATCAATAGATTTTTCTCCATTATTTTTAAAATAACTTTTTCCAATCTCATTTTCTTTATTTTTTA
>VTPM01000027.1 GCA_008638125.1 Pelagibacteraceae bacterium | reverse complement strand
GCCATTTAAATATGCGGCGCAAGGAAGTTGTTTTTTTAAGTCTTTTAAATAACTTTCTGCCATCTCAACTCCTGATGCTGCTGGGGCATAAAATGCAGATCCTTTTTCTAGTAATTTTACAATTTCAGCACCACCATTTTTAGTTCTTTCAACAATGCTATCTAATACCTCTTTTTTTAATTTACCCTCTTTAACTAAATTTAAGACATCTACTCCATCAACTGTTGTATGATTAAGCATTGAAACCATTGTATCTCCATGACCACCCAAAACTAGAGAATTGATCTTGCTAACTGGAGTTTTTAATTCTTGTGATAAAAAATATTTAAATCTTGATGTATCAAGTATACCTGCCATTCCAACTACCATATTTTTTGGAAGACCTGAGTATTTTTGTAATGCCATTACGATCACATCTAAAGGGTTTGTAATACAAATTACAAATGCATTTGGCGAAGTATGTTTAATTCCATCAGCAACTTGCTTTATAATTTTTAAATTAATTCCAAGAAGATCATCTCTTGTCATCCCTGGTTTTCTTGGTACTCCAGCTGTAATAATAATAACGTCTGAATTTTTTGTATCTTCATAATTACTGGTACCTGAAATATTTACATTAAACCCATCAACTGAAGATGATTGAGCAATATCCAAAGCTTTCCCTTTGGCTATTCCCTCAGCAACATCAAATAAAACTACATCAGCAAGCTCTTTTAGAGCTATTAAATGTGCTAGAGTCCCACCAATTTGGCCTGCTCCTATTAATGATATTTTTTTTCTCATAAAATTTATCTCCCTTTTATTTCATAGTTGGCATAACAAATTCAGGATCAGATCTTAATCCTGACGGCCATCTTGAAGTTATTGTTTTTAATTTAGTGTAAAATCTAACGCCCTCAGGACCATGCATATGTTGATCTCCAAATAAAGATCTTTTCCATCCACCAAAACTGTGAAAAGCCATAGGAACAGGAATTGGAATATTAATTCCAACCATTCCTATTTGTGCCTTGCTTGCAAACGTTCTGCCTGCATCTCCATCTCTTGTAAAAATTGCTACACCGTTACCAAACTCATGGTCATTTACTAATTTCAATGCTTCATCAAAATCTTTTGCTCTTACAACTGACAACACTGGACCAAAAATTTCTTCTTTATAAATTCTCATATCTTTTTTTACGTGATCAAATAAACAGCCACCAATGTAATAGCCATTCTCATATCCTTGTAGCTTTAAGTTCCTTCCGTCTACCACTAACTTGGCTCCCTCTTTGACTCCAAGATCAACGTACCCTCTAACTTTTTCTAAATGCTCTTTGGTAACCAAAGGTCCCATCTCAGATTTTTTATCCATTCCAGGGCCTACTTTTAATGCCTCTACTTTTTTAGCTAAAGAATTAACTAATTTGTCTCCAATATCTCCAACAGCTACTGCCACCGATTGCGCCATACATCTTTCGCCAGCAGAACCATAAGCTGCACCCATTAAACCATTCACTGCTTGATCTAAATCACAGTCAGGCATAACTACTGCATGATTTTTTGCTCCACCCAAAGCTTGAACTCTTTTTTCATTCTTTGCACAATTTTCATAAATATATTTAGCAATAGGAGTTGATCCTACAAAGCTGACAGCTGAGATATCTTTATTATTAATTATTGCATCAACAGACTCTTTATCTCCATTAACAACATTAAATACTCCCTCTGGTAAACCAGCTTCAGATAACAACTCTGCAAGTTTAATCGAACAAGAAGGATCTTTTTCGGATGGTTTTAAGATAAAAGTATTCCCACAAGCGATTGCAACAGGAAACATCCACATAGGAACCATTGCAGGAAAATTAAATGGTGTAATACCAGCACAAACTCCAAGAGGTTGTCTCATTGACCAACTATCAACATCTGTTCCAACATTTTCAGTAAATTCACCTTTTAAAAGTTGAGGTATGCCACAAGCAAATTCCACAACCTCCAAGCCTCTCGTCAAAGACCCTTTAGCGTCTTCAAAAACTTTTCCATGTTCTGAAACAATAATTTTTGTAAGTTCTTCAGAATTTTTTTCTATTAATTCTTTAAACTTAAACATTATACGAGCTCTTTGTAATGGTGGTTTGGCTGACCAAGAAACAAATGCTTTTTTTGCTACCTGAACCGCATCATCTAAGTCTTTAGCAGAAGCTAATCTTACTTCGGCTGTTTGTTCACCGGTTGCAGGATTAAAAACTTTTGAAGTTCTCTTTGAAGAACCTGAAAATTTTTTTCCGTTTACGTAGTGCTCAATGATATTCATCGATATAAGGAATTAATTAAGGTTTTAGCCTGTTGCAAGCATTTTCTTAATCGATCCAATTGCTTTAGCTGGATTTAAGCCTTTTGGGCACGAATTTGTACAATTCATGATGGTATGGCAACGATATAACTTTAGCTCATCTGCAACTTTTTTTAATCTTTCTTTTCTTTCATCATCTCTACTATCATTAATCCATCTGTAAGCTTGAAGCAAAACAGCAGGGCCTAAATATTTATCTCCATTCCACCAATAGCTTGGGCAAGACGTTGAACAACAAGCACAAAGTATGCACTCGTAATGACCATCTAGTTTAGCTCTATCTTGTGGTGTTTGTAATAATTCTTGTTTTTCTTCTCCAGTTTGTTTTGTTTTTAACCAAGGCTGAATAGACTCATACTGTTTGTATAATCCGGATAAATCTCCGATTAAATCTTTGATAACTTTTAAATGGGGAAGTGGATAAATGTTTAATTCACCTTTTATGTCTGTATGTGATTTAATACATGAAAGAGTATTAACTCCATCAATATTCATTGCACAAGATCCACAAACTCCATGGGCACAAGATCTTCTAAAAGTTAAACTGGGATCTATTTCATTTTTAATTTTGAATAAAATATCTAGAACTTTTGGACCACAATTATCCATATCAACTTCAAAAGTATCAATCCTAGGATTTTTACCATCAGAAGGATTCCATCTATAAACGTTTACTTTTTTAATGTTTTTAGAATTTGTTTTGTCTTTGTGGTATTCACCTTTCAAAATTTTTGAATTTTCAGGTAAATTAAACTGAACCATTCTTAGTAGACTCTCTCTTTAGGAGGAAAATACTGAACATCATTTGTTAATGTTCTTGCGTGAACATCTCTGTATTTAATCGTAACTTTATTACCTTCTTGCCATGCAAGTGTATGCTTCATAAAGTTAACATCATCACGTTTTGTATAATCTTCTCTAGCATGGGCTCCTCTGCTTTCTTTTCTGCTGTAAGCAGAGTCCATTGTAGTTAATGCTTGGGAGATTAAATTTTCAAACTCTAATGTTTCAACTAGATCAGTGTTAAAAACCAATGATTTATCTTTAACCGATAAGTCTTGCATACCCTCTAATGGTTTTCTAATTTCATCTACACCTTCTTTTAAAGTTTTTTCTGTTCTAAACACTGCACATTTAGACTGCATAATTTTTTGCATCTTTAGTCTTAATTCAGAAGTTTTTGTTCCACCATTTGAACTTCTAAGTTTATCAAATCTATCAAGACACTTGTCTGTTTCACTCTGAGAAACTTCTTCATGTGGCATACCTGGTTTAATTAATTCTGCAGCTCTTTTTGCAGCAGCTCTGCCAAATACAACAAGATCAATTAATGAATTAGATCCTAATCTATTAGCACCGTGAACTGAAACACAAGCAGCTTCACCAATTGCCATTAATCCAGGAACTATTTTTTCACTTCCATTAAGAGTTAAAACTTCAGCTTTATAATTAGTTGGAATTCCTCCCATATTATAATGCACGGTTGGAACAACTGGGATTGGTTCTTTAGTTACATCAACATTTGAAAAAGTTTTTGCAGCTTCAGAGATACCTGGAAGTCTATCTTCAATCACCTTTGGATCTAAATGGTCTAAGTGTAAATGAATGTGATCTTTTTCTTTACCAACTCCTCGTCCTTCATTGATTTCTATAGCCATAGATCTACTAACAACATCTCTTGAAGCTAAATCTTTAGCGTTTGGAGCGTATCGTTCCATAAATCTTTCACCTTTAGAATTAACTAAAAATCCACCTTCACCTCTAACACCTTCGGTGATTAAACATCCAACACCATAAATTCCTGTTGGATGAAACTGAACAAATTCCATATCTTGTAATGGTAAACCAGCTCTTAGCACCATCGCATTACCATCACCTGTGCAAGTATGAGCTGATGTTGCTGAGAAATAAGCTTTACCATATCCGCCTGTAGCAATAATAGTTATGTGAGATCTAAATCGATGAATAGTTCCATCGGTTAAATTCCAAGCGATGACACCTTTGCATTCACCATTTTTCATTATTAAGTCTAGAGCAAAATATTCAATAAAAAATTCTGTATTATGTTTTAAAGCCTGACCATAAAGTGTGTGAAGGATAGCATGGCCTGTTCTATCTGCTGCAGCACATGTTCTTTGAACTATTCCATTACCATAATTTTTTGTCATTCCACCAAAAGGTCTTTGGTAAATTTTTCCATCTTGTGTTCTGCTAAAAGGTACGCCGTATCTTTCAAGTTCTACAACTGCTCTTGGAGCTTCTTTACATAAATATTCTATTGCATCTTGATCACCAAGCCAGTCAGATCCTTTAACGGTGTCATACATATGCCAACGCCAATCATCTTCACCCATGTTTCCAAGCGCCGCTGAAATTCCACCCTGGGCAGCTGAAGTATGACTTCGTGTTGGAAATACTTTTGAGATACAAGCTGTCTTAAGACCTGCTTCAGACAAACCAACTGCAGCTCTTAGTCCAGATCCACCTGCACCAAGCACTACAACGTCGTATTCGTGATCTATAATTTTATAAGAGCTCATTAGTTTAGATTAAATAAAGTTAATATTGTTATTATGGGAATTATTATAGCAGAAAAATATAAGATTTTAGTTGAAAAATTTTTAAGACTTTCATCTTGGATGTAATCTTCGAATATTTCACTAATGGTTAAAGCAAAAAACATAAAGGCAAATATTATAAACAATGAAAAAAGGGACGAATTTACTGTAGTTGAGAAAAAACCAACAATATCAGCATAGTTTCCATTATAAATAGAAACAAAATTTAGAATAAACCAGAACATCAGCGGTATTAGAACTGCTGAACTTATTTTCAAGATTAACCATTTTTTTGTTGCGTGATGCATATTAAATATAATTTTTTCCTATTAAGTAAATACTGATTGCTAAAACAAAAGAACCAATAATTGTGATCACACCAGTTATTCTTGATGTTTTTAGATCATAACCATAACCAAAATCCCAAATTAAATGTCGAATTTCATTTAAGGCATGAAAACTAAATGACCAACATAAAGCTACGATTAAAAATTTCCCCACAAAGGATTGCAAGATACTTTTTAAAAATTGAAAATTTTCTTCACCAAAAAATAAAGAGATAACAAAAAAACAAATTAAAGTAATCGCCACAGCATTTATAACTCCAACAATTCTATGAGTAATCGAAAGCAATGATGATATTTGCCACCCATAAATTTGCAGGTGAGGTGATAATGGATTTTTTTCGTACATTTTAATTAATATACTTTTTAACTAAAACTTCAGCAATTTGAACTGTATTTAATGCAGCACCCTTTAATAAGTTGTCTGAAACAACCCATAAATTAATAGCTTTTTTATTTGAATTATCTTTTCGAATTCTTGAAATATAGGTTAGATAACTTCCCTCAGCTTCGTATGGAGTTATGTACCCACCATTTTTTTGAGTATCTATGACTTTACATCCAGGAGCTCTTTTTAATAAATCTTTAACTTTTTTTAAATTATAGGATTTTTGAAACTCAATATTAACTGACTCTGAATGAGAAGTTCTCACTGGAACCCTAACACAAGTGGCTGTCATTTTAATATTTGGATCAAGTATTTTTTTTGTTTCATTTTCCATTTTCCATTCTTCTTTCGTATAACCATCTTTTACAAATTTATCGATATGAGGAATAAGGTTAAAAGCAATTTGTTTTGTAAAATATTTTGATTTAACTTTTTTTCCATTTAAAAAACTTTTTGTTTGACTGAACAATTCATCCATTGGAGCCTTGCCTGCACCTGATACAGCTTGGTATGTAGAAACTACAACTCTTTTGATTTTAAATTTGTCGTGCAAAGGTTTTAAAGCCACAACGAGTTGAGCCGTGGAACAATTTGGATTAGCTATAATATTAGTTTTGCTAAAGTTTTTTAGTGCTTGCGCATTAACTTCTGGAACTATTAGGCAAATATCTTTATCCATTCGAAATTGTTTAGAATTATCAATAACAATTGTATGTTTAGCTGCAATTGGAGCCCATTTTTTTGCAATAACACTGCCAGCGGCAAAAAAAGTAATTTTTGCTTTAGAAAAATCATATTTTTCTAAGGCTTCAATTTTTATTAGTCTTTTTTTAAACTTTATTTTTTTTCCTGCACTTTTTTTTGAAGCGACAAGATAAAGATTATCAATTTTTAGTTTAGATTTTTCTAAAATTTCAATCGTCTTACGACCAACATTTCCTGTAGCGCCTACTATTGCAAAATTCATTTTTATATATTTATTTTAATTTAGATATAATTGCATCACCCATAACAGATGTGCCAACTTCTTTTTTTCCTGCAGACATAATGTCTTTTGTTCTAAGACCGTCATCTAAAACTTGTTGTACTGCTGCATCTAATAAATTTGCCTCAGCATCTAAATCTAAAGAATATCTTAAAGCCATAGATAAACTTAAGATGCTGGCAATCGGGTTAGCTATATTTTTACCTGCTATATCTGGTGCTGAACCATGAATCGGCTCATACATAGATCGCATTTTTCCATTTTTATCTTTTGCTCCCAATGAAGCAGAAGGAAGTAAACCAAGTGATCCTGTTAACATTGCTGCTTCATCTGATAAAATATCTCCAAATAAATTATCTGTAACAATGACATCAAATTGTTTTGGATTTCGTAAAAGTTGCATTGCACAATTATCAGCAAGCATATGTTTTAACTCGACATTCTTAAATTCTTTATCTCTAAGTGCTTGAACCTCTTCTTTCCAAAGTAAACCTGCTTCCATTACATTTGATTTTTCACAAGACGTAACTTGATTTTTTCTTTTTTTAGCAAGTTCAAACGCCACTCTCGCAACTCTATGAATTTCACTAGTAGTGTAAGTATGTGTGTTTATTCCTTTTCTTTCACCATTTTCGATAGGAGAAATTCCTCTTGGCTCTCCAAAATAAATACCTCCGGTTAATTCTCTTACGATCATAATATCTAAGCCAGAAATGATTTCTGGTTTTAATGAAGACGCATCGACTAACTGTTTAAAGCATATCGCTGGTCTAAGATTAGCAAATAATTTTAACTCTTTTCTTAATTTTAATAATGCTCTTTCAGGTCTTTTAGAAAATTCTAAATTATCCCATTGTGGTCCACCAACTGCACCTAATATGACGGCTTCACTTTCTAGTGCTTGGTAAAAAACCTCATCTGTAATTGGCGTTTTATGCTTTTCATAAGAGGATCCACCGACTAAAGCTTCTTCAATTTCAAAATCTAGAGATTTATTTTTATTTAACCATTCAATTATTTTTCTAACCTCTGCAATAACCTCTGGTCCAATTCCATCTCCAGGTAATAATAACAATTTTCGTTTTTTGACTTTAATCATTATTAGTTAACCATGGTTTTTGATTGGATATTTTTTCCTCATAAGATTTAATGTTCGAAATTTTTTCAAGAGATAAACCAATATCGTCTATACCCTCAATTAGACATTTCTTTTTAAAAGAATCTAAATCAAATTTTGCTACTTTGTTTCCATAAACTATTTCTTGTTCTTGAATTTTAATCTCAATTTCTGAACTTCTCTTAGAATACTCTGATAATTCTTGTATTGTTTTTTCATCCAGTACGATGGGTAAAATTCCATTTTTAAAGCAGTTATTATAAAAAATATCTGCAAAACTTGGACTGATGACGCATCGAATACCAAAATCTAATAAAGCCCAAGGTGCATGCTCACGAGAAGAACCACAGCCAAAGTTTTTACCAGTTAATAAAATTTTTGATTTTGTAAATGGCTCATTGTTAAGAACGAATTCCTTAATTGGGTTGCCTTTTTCATCGTAACGCATTTCATAAAATAAATTTTTTCCTAAACCTGTTCTTTTAATAGTTTTAAGAAATTGCTTAGGAATAATCATATCGGTATCAATGTTCAAAAGCGGTAAGTGAGCCGGGATACTTTTTAAATCTTTAAACTTTTCCATTATTGAAACTTCCTTACATCGGTTAAGCAACCATCTATTGCTGCGGCAGCTGCCATAGCTGGACTTACTAGGTGAGTTCTTCCGCCTCTACCTTGACGTCCTTCAAAATTTCTATTTGATGTAGATGCACATCTTTCTTTCGGGCTTAATTTATCAGCATTCATTGCTAAACACATTGAACAGCCTGGCTCTCTCCATTCAAAACCTGCTTCAATAAAAATTTTATCTAATCCCTCTTGTTCTGCTTGAGCTTTAACTAAACCTGAGCCTGGCACCACGATAGCATTAACGTTTTTAGCAACTTTTTTTCCTTTAGCTATTTTCGCGGCATTTCTTAAATCTTCTATTCTTCCATTAGTGCAACTTCCAATGAAAACTTTATCAATTTTAATATCTGTAATATTTATATTTGGCTCTAAGCCCATATATTCCAAAGACCTTTTCATTGCAGCTTTTCGTTCTTCGTCTTTTTCTACTTCTGGATTTGGAACTTTTCCTGAGATCATTGCCACATCTTGCGGTGAAGTCCCCCACGTTACTAATGGTTCAATTTCACTTGCATCAATGTTCACTTCTTTGTCAAATTTTGCGTCTTTGTCTGAAAATAATGTTTTCCAAAAAACAAGTGCTTTATCCCAGTTTTCCCCTTTAGGAGATTTAGGTTTACCTTTTAAATAATCAAAAGTTTTTTGATCAGGGGCAATTAATCCTGCTCGAGCACCACCTTCAATGGTCATATTACAAACTGTCATTCTTTCTTCCATTGATAGGTTACGAATAACTTCACCAGCAAACTCTATTACATAACCTGTGCCGCCAGCTGTTCCAATTGTTCCAATGATTTTTAAGATTACATCTTTAGCGGTTACGCCTATAGGTAATTTTCCATTCACATTTACTCTAAAATTTTTAGATTTTTTTTGAATTAATGTTTGAGTCGCTAAAACGTGCTCAACCTCAGATGTTCCAATACCAAAAGCTAAAGCTCCGAATGCTCCGTGTGTTGCGGTATGACTGTCTCCACAAACAATTACTGTCCCTGGTTGGGTAAACCCCTGTTCAGGTCCAATGATATGAACTATGCCTTGTCTCTTATCATTCATGTCAAAGAGCTCAACACCAAATTCTTCACAATTATTTCTTAACGTATCAACTTGTATTTTTGACTCTTCGTCAACGATACCTTTTGATCGGTCAGTAGTAGGAACGTTGTGGTCAGCTACTGCTAAAGTTAAATCTGGTCTTCTTACTTTTCTTTTATTAATTCTCAACCCTTCGAACGCTTGTGGGCTTGTTACTTCATGAATTAAATGTCGATCAACATACAATAGCTCCGTGCCATCACTTTGTTGATGAACCATATGATCTTCCCAGATCTTGTCGTATAAGGTTTTGGCCATTTAAAAATTATTTTTTTTCTTTACTCTCAGCTTTTGCAGTTTCTGGAGCTTCTGTTTTTTCTGTCTTAACAGTGTCCTCTGCTGGAGTTTCTTGAGTAGCAACTTCTTCAACTGGTTTTGCAATTACATCAATACCAATTTTTTTCTTAATCTTCTCAGCAATTCTTGCTGATTTACCTGTTCTGTCTCTTAAATAGTATAATTTAGCTCTTCTTACTTTTCCTGATCTAATTACTTTAATTGAGTCAACAACAGGGCTGTATAAAGCAAATGTTCGTTCAACTCCTTCACCAAAAGAAATTTTTCTTACTGTAAATGAAGAGTTAAGATCTCTATTTTTTTTGGCAATACAAACGCCCTCAAAATATTGAATACGCTCTTTTTTTCCTTCAACTATTTTAACTCCAACTTTAATGGTATCACCCGGTCCAAAATCTACTATTTTCTTACTTGCTAGAATTTTTGCTACCGCTGCTTTATTTATATCTTCAATATTTTTCATTTTTTGCTCTTACTTATGTATTTTTGCCATAAATCTGGTCTTAGGCGACGTGTTATAGCCTCAGATTGCGATAAACGCCAGTCTTTAATTTTAGCGTGATCTCCCGATAAAAGCACCGCTGGTGGGCTTTTTTTTTCCCATTTTTGCGGTTTTGTATACTGCGGATATTCTAATAAATTATTTTCAAAGCTTTCTTCTTGAATTGATAATTTATTTCCTAGAACACCAGGTAGTAGACGTAAAATAGCATCCAAAAAAACAAAAGAAGCTGTTTCTCCCCCAGAGAGAATAAAATCTCCCATACTTATTTCTTCTATGTTCCTTGTTTCCAAAACTCTTTGATCTATTCCTTCAAAATGACCACAAACAATATTTAAGTTTTTTAATTTGCTAAATTTTTTAGCAAGATTTTGATCAAATTGTTTTCCCTTCGGAGATAAATAAATAGTTTTGCTACTTTTATTTTTCTTAATGTTTTTATCTAAAGCCTCAGCCACAACATCTGCTCTCATCAGCATCCCATTTCCGCCCCCAAATGGAGTATCATCAACTGTTCTGTGTTTATCTTTTGCATAGTCTCTAATATTGATTACATCTAAAGACCAAATTTTTTTCTTTCTAGCTCTTTTATAAAGCCCCACATCTAATGGACCCGGAAACATATCTGGGTAGAGAGAAAAAATTTTAACACTCAACATAATGACTCACTAATAACTTAGCTCTTTTGTTCTTCTTTAGGAGCTTCAGCTTTTGGTGCGTCTGCTTTAGGAGCTTCTTCTTTAGGAGCTTCTGTTTTTGCTGCTTCAGCTTTTGGTGCGTCTGCTTTAGGAGCTTCTT
>VTPM01000026.1 GCA_008638125.1 Pelagibacteraceae bacterium | reverse complement strand
AGATCAGCTGCTTATGTATCTCGATACCTTGCAAAAAATATTGTGGCTGCTGGAGTGTCAGACAAATGTCTTATCCAACTTGCATATGCAATAGGTGTTTCAAAACCACTTTCTATATTTGTTAAATTATCTGATGACGACCAAGACAAAACTGAAAATGTTAAAAAATTAATTGAAAAAAATTTTGATCTCTCCCCAAGAGGTATTAGAGAAATGCTTGGGTTAAATAAACCAATTTACGAAGTTACCTCGGCATACGGTCATTTTGGAAGAAAACCTACAAATAAAGGTGAATTTTCTTGGGAAAAAACAGATAAGATAAATGTTTTTAAACTGTGATCTTGAAAAAGCCTTAAATTTTCTTTAAATATATATAAAAATTAGATGTTATCAAAATGGGCTTTAGCCCATTTTTTTTTGGAGCAAACTAAAAAAGGAAAAAAATGCTAAATAGAGGATTAGATAAAGTAGAATTATTAAGAATAGTAGAGGCTGTTGCAAATGAAAAATCTATAGATAAAGAGATTGTACTCGAGTCTATGGAAAGCGCTATTCAAAAAGCCGCTTTAACAAAGTTCGGTGCTGAAAATAATATTAGAGTGCTTATAGATAGAGCAACAGGTGAAATTAAAATTCAAAAAGTTTTAGATATTGTTGAAGAAGTTGAAGACTCAAGCAAGCAAATAATTTTAAACGATGCAAAATCTATTGATAAAAAGAATAAGGATTTAAAAGTTGGAGACCAAATATTTGAAGATCTTCCCCAAATTGATTTTGGTAGAATTGCTGCACAAAGTGCAAAGCAAGTAATTAGTTTAAGAGTTAAAGAAGCTGAAAAAAATAGACAGTACGAAGACTTTATAGACAAACAAGGACAAATTTTAAGTGGAATCATAAAAAGATTAGAATATGGAAATGTAATTGTAGATCTTGGTAAAGCCGAAGGTGTAATAAAAAAAGATGAATTGATTCCTCGAGAAATATTAAAGACAGGAGACAGAGTAAAAGCCTACTGTTATGAAGTAAAAAAAGAATTAAAAGGACATCAAATTTTTTTATCAAGAGCACATCCACAATTTTTAGCAAAACTTTTTTTTCAAGAAGTTCCAGAAATTTATGAAGGCATCATTGAAATAAAAGCAGTTGCACGTGATCCAGGAAGTAGAGCAAAGATATGTGTTTTTTCAAAGGAGAGTTCAATCGATCCCGTTGGAGCCTGTGTTGGTATGAGGGGAAGTAGAGTACAAACAATAGTAAATGAATTACATGGTGAAAAAATTGACATCATTAAGTGGACCGAAGATCTACCTACATTAATAGCTGAGTCTTTATCTCCAGCAGAGATACAAAAAGTTTTAATAGATAAAGACAATAAAAGAATTGATGTAATTTTAACCGAGGAAAATCTTAGTAAAGCAATTGGAAGAAGAGGGCAGAATGTGAGATTGGCATCAAAACTTACAAATTACGAGATTGATATCTTAACAGATCAAGAAGATTCAGAAAGAAGGCAGGCAGAATTTAAAGAAAGAACAGAAAATTTAGTTAAAAGCTTAGAAGTTGATGAAACGCTTGGACAATTACTTGTGTCAGAGGGAATGCAAAGTATCGAGGAGATTGCTCAATCTTCTTCAGAGGATATAACTAAGATCGAAGGAATTGATGAGGCAACTGCTAACGAGTTGATTAATAGATCTAAAGAAAATTTAGTTAAGGAAAAAGAGGAAATTTCAAAAAAACTTAAAGAACTTGGAATGGAAGATGCTCTAGTTAATCTTAAAGGCATTACCCAAGGAATGTTGGTTCTATTAGGTCAAAGAAATATTAAATCACTCAAAGACTTTGCTGAGCTTTCATCAGATGAATTAATCGGTGGTTTTGATGAAATTAAAGGAAAAAAAATTAGAATAGAGGGCTATTTAGAAGAATTCTCTCTTTCTAGAGATGAAGCTGATCAATTAATTATGTCAGCCAGAGAGATAGTATTCAAATAAATTTTACATGGACGATCAAAAAAATAAGAAAAAAACTTTAACTATATCTACTGGCATATCAAAAAAAATTGATTTGTCATCTTTATCAAGTGATGGAAAAAAAACCTTTTCTATTGAAAAGAAAACTCCTTTTAAATCATCTCGAGATAACAAACCAAGCAACACTACTGGCGGCTTTAAAAAACCAGAAGGATTTAAGAGTAATTTTGTTAGAAAATTTGTAGAACAACAAGCAACGAAAAACTTTATTAAAAAAGAGGAGAAAAATCCCTCTAAAACTAAATTAAAGTTAAAAGATCCTTTATCATCTAAGCGAGAGTTTAAACTTACAGTTTCTAGAGCAATGAATGTTGAGGAAGTTGAAATAAAGCAGAGAAGCTTAGCGTCTGTTAAACGGGCAAGACTAAAAGAAAAAAAAATAGATAATCCAGATGAAAAAAAAGAAACCGTAAAGGTAATAAGAGATGTAAATATTCCCGAGACAATTACCATCCAAGAACTTTCAAACAGAATGGCTGAGCGTTCAGCTGATATAATTAAATTTTTATTTAATATGAAGGTAGTAGCAACTATCAATCACATAATTGATAAGGATACTGCTGAATACATTGTTAAAGAATTTGGTCACAATCCAATTATTGAAGCAACGCCAGACATAGATATTAAGAAAAAGAAAAATCAATTAGAAGGCAAAGTTGAAAAAAGACCACCAGTAGTAACTATTATGGGACATGTTGATCATGGTAAAACATCGTTACTTGATGCTTTAAGAAATACAAGCGTTGTATCAGGTGAGCATGGAGGTATTACTCAACATATTGGAGCATACCAAGTTCAAAGCGACAATAATCAAATTATTACTTTTATAGACACGCCTGGACACGCAGCATTTACAGAAATGCGAGCAAGAGGCTCAAAAATTACTGATATTGTTGTATTAGTTGTAGCCGCTAATGATGGGATTATGCCTCAAACAATTGAAGCTATTCAACACTCCAAAGCAGCTAAAGTACCAATTATTGTTGCAATCAATAAATGCGATTTACCTGATAAAAATATTACAAAAATTAAAAATGATTTAATGAAATATGAGCTTATCGCTGAAGATTTTAGTGGAGATACTTTATTCGTAGAAGTATCGGCAACTAAAAAATTAAATCTTGATAAATTAAAAGAGAGCATATTATTACAATCAGAGCTTTTAGATTTATCAGCTTCTTTTAGTGGGCCAGCAACAGGTGTAGTAATTGAGTCTAAGATTGATAAAGGCAAAGGTCCCGTTTCAACAATATTAATTACTAATGGTATACTTAAAAAAGCTGACTATTTTGTTTGCGGAAATACTTATGGAAAAATTAGAGCAATGATCAACCATGAAGGTAAAATAATAGATGAAGCTTTACCTTCAATGCCTGTTGAGATTTTAGGAATGAACGACTCAGCTTTTGCTGGAGCAGAATTTTTAGTTACTGAGAATGAAGACAAAGCAAAAGAAATAGCAGAGTTTAATAAAAGTGGTTCAAATTTGAAAAAACCTGTCGTCAAAGATAAGACCTCAATATTTGAAAATCAAAGCACAAAACAAGAGTTAAATATTATTATAAAATCTGACGTGCAAGGTTCAAGCGAAGCATTAAAAAATGCAATTAATAAAATTGAACACCCTGAGGTTAAAGCGAATATTATTTTATCTGATATTGGTATGATTAATGAGTCGGATGTTTCATTAGCTAAAGCTTCTAATGCTTTGTTAATTGGCTTTAATGTAAAACCAAATAACCAAGCGAAAAAATTAGCAGAGCAACAAAATATTACAATCCAATATTATAATATTATTTATGAAGTTTTAGAGTTTGTTGAGAAAGGTCTCTCAGGGTTATTAGAACCTGAAACAAAAGAAACTGTGAGCGGATCAGCTGAAATTTTGAAAGTATTTAAAGTATCTGATGCTGGAAAAATAGCTGGATCAAAAGTAATTGATGGAGAAATAAAAAACAAGTCAAAGGCAAGACTTATTAGAGATGGAGTAGTGGTTTATGATGGAGAAATTTCAAGTTTATTTAGAGAGAAAAATGCAGTTAAAGAAGTTAAAAATGGTTTAGAGTGTGGAATAAGTTTAAAAGATTTTATAGATTTTAAGGAAAGAGATATAATCGAAGCTTATCAGTCTGAAAAAATAGATAGGCAAATTTAGAACAATGGCTAAAGGTAATTCAGCCCCAGCATATTCTCAAAGACAGTTAAGAGTAGGAGAATTAATCAAACAAAGCCTTGGTGAAGTGTTTATTAGAAACGAGGCTAAAATCTTAGCTCTAGATACAAGCGTTGTTACTGTTACGGAGGTAAAAATGACAGCAGATTTGAAATCTGCAAGGGTTTATGTGATTCCACTTGGAGGAATAGAGTCTAAAAAAATTGTAAGTATCTTGACGGAATACTCCCATCTTGTTAGAAAAGCACTGTCAAAAAAACTTGATATTAAGTTTCTTCCTAGACTTGCATTTGTAGAAGATAATTCATTCGAATATGCTGAAAAGATAGAAAGATTAATAAATTTAAATAAAAAAAATGACACAGAAAAAAAAAGAAACAATTAAGTCGTTAGCAATTCACGATAAAGATGTTGGTTCAGCAGAAGTTCAAGTTGGACTATTAACTGATAAAATTAATAAGCTTTCAGAGCATTTTAAAAAATTCAAAAAAGACAAACATTCTACAGTTGGGTTAACAAAGTCTGTTAACAGAAGAAAAAAACTTTTAGCCTATTTAAAAAAGAAAAATCCAGACTCATACAATAAAGTAATTAAACAATTAAATTTAAGGAAATAATGTTCAAAATTGAAAAAGAAGAAATTGAAATTAATGGTAAAAAAATAACTCTAGAAACAGGAAAAATAGCAAGACAAGCTGATGGTGCGATTATAGCAACTTGCGGTGAGTCGGTGGTTTTAGCCACAGTAGTTGGAGCAAAAAAAGTTAACGATGGTCAGGATTATTTTCCTTTATCAGTAAATTACCAAGAAAAATATTATGCTGCTGGTAAAATTCCAGGGGGATATTTCAAAAGAGAAGCACGACCAACAGAGTCAGAGACGTTAATATCTCGACTTATCGACAGACCTATCAGACCTTTATTCCCATCAGGATTTATGAATGAAGTTCAATTATTGCCAACAGTTTTATCTTATGACGGAGAAAACCAAACAGACATTTTGTCAATTATTGCTTCCTCAGCAGCGTTAGCAATTTCAGGATTACCTTTTCAAGGACCAATCGCAGCAAGCAGAGTAGGGTTTAAAGACGGTAAGTATTTATTAAATCCATCGGCTAAAGAAATGGAAGGATCAATATTAGATCTAGTAGTAGCAGGTACTAAAGATGCAGTTTTAATGGTTGAGTCAGAAGCAACTGGGCTTTCAGAGCAAGAGATGCTAGGTGCTGTAAAATTTGGACATGAAGGATTTGTTCCAATAATTAATGCAATAGAAAATTTAGCAAAAAAAGTTGGAAAACCTAAATGGGAAGTTGAAACAAAAGATTATTCTGCAGTTAAAAAGAAAATAGCTGAAGCATTTGAGGCAGATCTTAGAAAAGCTTTTAAAGAAGTAGATAAGAAAAAAAGATCATCAGCCATCTCTGAAATAGATTCAAAATGTAAAGCTATGTTTGCCGAAGATGAAAATATTTCAGAAAACGAAGCAATGGGACAACTTAAGTCTTTAGAAAAAGATATTGTTAGAACTGCAATTTTAAAAGAGAAAAAGAGAATTGACGGAAGAGGATTAGCTGATGTTAGACAGATCAAATGTGAGGTAGGTGTTTTACCTAGAACCCATGGTTCTGCACTTTTTACAAGAGGTGAAACTCAAGCTCTTGTAGTAACGACATTAGGTATGTCGGATGATGAGCAAAGAATTGAGAGTCTAGATGGAATGCAAAGAAGTAGATTTATGTTACACTATAATTTTCCACCATTCTCTGTAGGAGAATGTGGTCGAATAGGAACTGGTAGAAGAGAAATTGGTCACGGGAAATTAGCTTGGAGAGCAATAAATTCTTCATTACCAAAATCAGAAAATTTTCCTTATACTTTAAGAGTCGTATCTGAAATTACAGAGTCTAATGGTTCATCTTCAATGGCAACTGTATGTGGTACTTCTTTATCTCTTATGGATGCCGGAGTGCCTATGAAAGAACCTGTAGCTGGGATAGCAATGGGATTAATTAAGGAAGGTGAAGAATATTCTGTATTATCAGACATATTAGGAGACGAAGATCATCTTGGTGATATGGATTTTAAAGTAGCGGGAACAAAGTCTGGAATTACATCTCTTCAAATGGATATTAAAATTACAGGTATTACTTTTGAAATAATGGAAAAAGCCTTGGATCAAGCCAAAGCTGGTCGAGAGCACATTCTTGGTGAGATGAATAAAGCTTTAAAAGATTCTAGAAAAGAATTTTCTAAACATACTCCTAAAATGGAGATTGTAACTGTAGATAAAAAAGATATTGCGACTGTTATAGGTAAAGGTGGCGCAACAATTAGGGAGATAGTTGAAAAATCAGGAGCAAAAGTTGATGTTAAAGATACCGGAGAAATTACGGTTGCTGCTCCAGATGAAGAATCAAGAAACAAAGCTATTGAAATAATTAAAAGTTTGGTTGCTAAAGCTGAGGTAGGAAAAATCTATAAAGGTAAAGTCGTAAAAATTATGGAGTTTGGAGCATTTGTCAATTTTTTAGGAAAACAAGATGGGCTAGTTCATATTTCAGAGCTTGCACCTAAAAGAGTTGAAAAAGTAAGTGATGTTGTCAAAGAAGGTGATGAAGTTTCTGTCAAAGTTCTAGGTTTTGATCGAGGAAAAGTTAAACTTTCAATTAAACAGGCTATTTAATTAACTTTTTATATTTTTAGGATCAGGCATTCCTACTTTGTTATACCCTGCATCAACATAGTGAATTTCACCTGTAACACCTGCTGAAAGGTCACTAATTAAATATAGAGCAGAATTACCAACGTCATGTATATCAACGTTTCTTTTCAAGAATGAATGATCTTCGTTCCATTTATATAAAAACTTAGCATCACCTATTGCTGAAGCAGCAAGCGTTTTAATCGGGCCAGCACTAATTGCATTAACCCTGATACCTTTTGCCCCCAAGTCTCTAGCTAAATATTTAACACTAGCCTCTAATGCAGATTTACAAACACCCATCACATTATAATTTGGTATAGCTTTAGTAGACTCATAAGTTAATGTAAGCATACTTCCACCTTCATTCATTATTTTAGAAGCCTCTTTTGCAACTTCTGTGAAAGAAAAACATGAGATCAACATGCTTCTTAAAAAATTTTCCCTAGAAGTATTTAAATATTCTCCTGAAAGCTCAGACTTATCTGAAAAAGCAACAGCATGCACAACAAAATCTATCTTTCCCCACTTAGCTTTAATGTCTTCAAAAAGCTTAACAACTTCGTCTTTATTTTCAACATTACAACTTAAGGTAAAATCAGATTTTAGAGATTGAGCAAGTGGTATAACTCTTTTTTTTAAAGCATCACCTAGGTATGTGAATGCAAGCTCAGCACCTTGTTCAGCTAATTTTTGAGAGATACCCCAAGCGATAGACCTCTCATTAGCCACACCCATAATCAAACCTTTTTTTCCTTTAACAAGATTCATAATTTAAATTTTTTCAAAAATTAATGTTGCATTAGTTCCGCCAAATCCAAAACTATTAGACATCACAGAGTTTAGAGTTACATTTTTTTCAACTTTTGTGACAATTGGAAAATTTTTTGCCTCGTCATCCATTTCAGTTATGTTCGCTGATGCTGCAATAAAATTATTTTTCATCATTATGAGACAATAAATTGCTTCATGTACTGATGCCGCACCTAAAGGATGTCCAGTTAAAGATTTTGTAGAACTTATTTTAGGTATACTCTCTCCAAAAGCTTCTCTTACTGCCTTAAGTTCTGTAATGTCACCAACTGGCGTTGATGTTCCATGTGTATTTAAGTAATCAATTTTATTTTTAACAGTGCTTAATGCCATTTTCATACATCTAACAGCACCTTCTCCAGAAGGAGCCACCATATCATATCCATCTGATGTCGCTCCATAACCTGTCAATTCAGCGTAAATTTTAGCTCCCCTAGCTTTAGCGTGTTCAAGTTCTTCTAAAACTAAAACTCCAGCTCCACCAGCAATTACAAAGCCATCTCTTGTTTTATCGTAAGGTCTAGAAGCTGTTTGAGGGTTATCGTTATATTTAGACGAAAGAGCAGTCATCGCATCAAACATAGAAGACATTGCCCAGTGTATTTCTTCACCTCCACCTGCAAATACAATTTTTTGTTTTCCAAATTGGATTAATTCCATAGCGTTCCCAATACAGTGACCGCTAGTAGCGCAAGCAGAACTTATAGAATAATTAACCCCTTTAATTTTAAACGGTACTGCCAAGGTAGCAGAAACAGTGCTTGCCATAGTTCTAGGAACAACAAATGGTCCCATTTTTTTTGGAGATGACTCTCTTGTTGAGTCAACAGCGTGAACTACATTTTTAACTGAAGGACCACCAGAACCCATAATAATCCCAGTTAGTTCATTGCTAATATCTTTTTCTTCTAATCCTGAGTCTGCAACAGCTTCTTTCATAGCTATGTAATTATAAGCAGATCCATCGCCCATAAACCTAATAAATTTTCGATCAATATGATCTTCAAATTTGATGTTAGGTATTCCGCAAATTTGGCTTTTAAAATTAAATTTTTTATATTCTTCAGAAAAACTAATACCTGATTTTGTATTAATTAAAGATTCATAAACTTCACTTTGATTATTTCCTAGACAAGAAACTATGCCAATACCTGTTATTGCTACTCTTTTCATTGTTTAAATAATCCTACCTTAAGATTTCCAGCTTTGTAAATAATTTTACCATCAGCGCTTAAAGTTCCATCAGCTAAACCTACTGTTGCACCTTCTTTTTTTAATATTCTTTTCATATTAATCTCGTATGTGGCCATTTTTACATTTTCAAGGACTTCACCGGTAAATTTAACTTCATTTACTCCTAATGCCCTACCTTTCCCAGGTTCACCTGTCCACCCAAGATAAAAGCCCACTAGCTGCCACATAGCATCAAGACCTAAACAGCCAGGCATAACCGGATCCTCTTTAAAATGGCATTTAAAAAACCATAAATCAGTTTTAATGTCCAATTCAGCTTTGATAAACCCTTTCTTAAAAGTCCCACCCTGGGATGTAATTTCTGTAATACGGTCAAACATAAGCATTGGAGGCAGAGGTAGCTTAGCATTACCCTCGCCAAATAACTTGCCGTTCCCACAATCTATTAACTCATTATAATTGTAATTATTTTTTTGCATGGTTTTAGTGATCAATTTTACTTGATATTCATATTAATTATATAATAATAAAGCAACTAAAAGACAATAAATCGCAGTGATTATTAACTTAATTAAGGTAAATTTAATCAAAAATTATGAATTTAAATTTTGAAGATTTTTATAAAGTACCTGATCTAAGCTTTGATGTTGAAAAACTAAGAGTTGATTTAGAAGATGTTTTAAAGAAAAAAAATTTTAATACATTAGGCATCAAAAATTTTGGAGCAATTTCTCTAAATCAAATTCCAAATGATGAGTCTTCAATCACAGGAAATAATGTAAGAGGCGTTTATTGGACTAAACCAGATGAAACTGGAAAAGAAGTTTCTAGAGATGTGCAAATTGATGAGTCTAAATATACTCAGCTTGTTTCTGATTTTCAAAATACTTATTTTGCAGAAGTGTATGAAACATTAAGAAAAAAATTTAAATTAGGAAGAGTTAGAATTCTATTAAAAGAACCAAGATCAACTTTGAGCTGGCATAGAGATCCTGAACCTAGATTACATATTCCAATTATTACGAATCCAGGCTGTATGATGGTTATAGAGAATGTCGCTAAACATTTACCAGCTGATGGTTCTGTAACAATTACTAATAATACAAAATATCATAATTTTTTTAATGGAGGAGAACAAGATCGTATTCATCTTGTTGCTTGTTTACTAGAAAATCCTTTTAATTAATATTTCCCCAAAGACTCTGTTTTTTAACCCAACCTAAATATTTATCAGTTTTAATTTTACACCATTCTTCGTTACATTTTGTAATTAAACAAAGTCGCCCATTTTCTAAAATTGCCTTAGGAGATGAAAAAATAGTAGACTTATTAAAGAGGACTGCCTTATCATCAATTATAATAGCCGCTTTTTTCTTTGAAAGCTGAGATATGTGTATCCAGCCAGTATTATTTTCATGATCTCTAATTTTCCTAAAATTCTCTGAAGAATCTTGCACTAAAACTGGAAGATATTTTTTTTTATAAAAAATTTTTACTGGATAATCAAAAGAAGGGCCCTGTCTTAAATTAGTAGTATTATTTCTTAGTGTCATAAAATATTCTTCAGCAAACAAAAAAGTATTATTTGATAAAAAAAGAATTATTAAAATTTTAAAAAAAAACCTCATTTTCTTAACCCACAAGTTTGACATTTTGAATTTTTTGACAATTTAATTTTTCTAAAATTAAGATCTAAAGTATTGAATGATATTAATTTGCCAACTAAATCATTCTTTTTAAATAAGATTGATTTAATCACCTCATTAGCCTGTATAGATGCAGCTATACCTGCAACGCTAGGTAAAATGCCTTCAGAGTCACACATATTATCAGCTGAAGGAAGCTCAGGCATAAAACATCTGTAACATGGAATATTTTTTAAAAAATTAAAATTAAAAACTTGTGCTTCAAATTTATTAATAGCTGCTGAGATCAAAATCTTTTTATTTTTTAAACAAATCTTATTAATTAAATATCTTGTAGAAAAGTTGTCTGTACAATCACATATAATCTGATATTTTTTTATAATATCATTTGCATTTTTTTCATCTATTTTTTTTTTAAAAATATTAACTTTAATTTTTTTGTTTATTAGACCCAGAAACTTTTTTGCTTGTATAACTTTGTATTTACCTA
>VTPM01000075.1 GCA_008638125.1 Pelagibacteraceae bacterium | reverse complement strand
GAACATAAAGATAAATTTTCTTTTTCAAGTTTAGGTAATAATTCCGAGGAATTTTTTGGAAACTTACCTCCTGCTTCAATTCCTGAAAAACCTATTGAATTTGCCTCTTTAAGACATTGTTCTAAAGATGTGTCGCCACCAAGTTCAGGAAAATCATCATTGCTCCAAGCAATTGGAGATACGCCAATTTTAATACTCATAAAACACTATTTAAATTTATGTTGTTTTCAATTTATATATATTATTTAATTATGTTTCGCATATGAAAAAAATATTAAAGCTCGGTATTGTAGGTGGTGGACCAAATTCTTGGATTGGTAATATTCATAGAATAGCATCTAGAATAGATGGAAAATATATAATTTGTGCAGGATCTTTTTCAAGAGATGCTAAATTAAGTCGTTCATTTGGTTCAACTCTGAATATTGAAAATAATCGTTGCTACTCAAATTATAAAATTATGGCTGATACAGAGTCAAAAAGAGAAGATGGAATTGATGTAGTTGCTATTATGACACCTCCAGGGAGCCATCAAGAAATTGCAGAATATTTTATTAAAAAAAATTTTAATGTAATTTCTGATAAGCCATTTGCTGCTACATATGAACAGGCAAAAAAACTTTATTCTACAATAACTAAAAATAAGAAAATTGTTTACGGATTAACACATAATTACTCTGCTTATCCAATGGTAAGAATGGCTAAAAAATTAGTATCAGATGGAAAAATTGGCAATATTGAGAACGTGAATGTGGAGTATGTGCAAGATTGGTCAAAGGGAAATGTAGTAACCGCAAAAAATGCTAAAAAAGTTTTTAGATGGAAAATAGATAAAAAAATTGTGGGATCTTCGGCAGTTCTCAATGAAATTGGTACTCACGCTTATCATTTATCAAATTATATTACTGGACTTAAAGGATCTTCATTATTCGCTGATATAAAAAAATTTCATAAAAATATAAATTTGGATAGTAATGCTCAAGTAATGATAAATTATGAAAACGGTGCTAAAGGAATTTTTTGGACATGCATCTCTGCTAGAGGCGGAAATTATGGTTTAAGAATAAGAATTTTTGGTTCAAAAGCTAGTCTTGAATGGGTGCAAAATGATCCTAATTATCTAAGATTTAACCCTGCAAAAGGTGCCGTAAAGATTTTAGAAAAAGCTTTTCATGAAGCAGATTTCTCTTCTAATTTTGCTCGCGTTAAACCAGGACACCCTGAAGGTTACGTCGATGCTTTTGCTAATATTTACAATGAAGTAGCTGATAGAATTTTGTCGAATAATAAAAAAAAAAATTATTATTATCCAACAGCTTATGAAGGGCTTTTAACAGCTAGATTTATTCATAATTGTATCCACTCTTCAAAAAATAAAAAATGGGTTAAATTTTAATGATCAATGTAGCTTTATATGGATTAGGCAGAATTGGCCAAATGCATGGAGAAAATTTGTTTAAACATCCAAAATTTAAATTAAAATATATTTTTGATACAAATAATAAATTAGCTCAAAAATCAGCAAATAAATTTAAAGCAATAGCCATAAATGATTACAAAATTGCTTTAAAAGATAAAAATATAGACGTAATATTCATCGCTTCGTCTACTGCAACACACATAAAGTTTATTAGAGAAGCTGCAGAATATAAAAAAACCATTTTTTGTGAAAAACCCTTAGATTTAGATTTAAAAAAAATAGTTAGTTGCAGTAAATATATTAAAAAATTCTCTCCGAGAATTCAAATAGGTTTTAATAGAAGATATGATCCTGGCCACTATTACTTGAAAAGGTCTATTGATCAGAAAAAAATTGGTGAACTCCAAAAAATTATTATAACTTGTAGAGATCCTGCGCCTCCATCTTATGCTTATTTGAAAACTGCCGGAGGAATTTTTAAAGATATGATTATACACGACTTTGATTTAATTAGATTTTATTTGAAAAATGATCCAATACAAGAAGTGTTTGCTACAACAAGCGATCTATCTGAATACTATAAATTATTTAAAAGTGTTAAAGACTATGAATTAGCAACTGTAGTTTTAAAATCAAAAAAAGGTGTTTTGTGTACAATTAATAACGCAAGACATTGTACTTACGGCCACGATCAAAGAGTAGAAGTGTTTGGAACAAAGGGAATGTTGATCTCAAATAATAAGAGGGATAATGAAGTGGAATTTAGTAATAAAAATGGAACGAATTCTAAATCTCATCTTTTAAATTTTTTTATCGAGAGGTACAAAGAAGCTTATTATCTTCAATTACATGATTTAGCAGACTTAACTACAAAAAATAAAAAACCACGAGCTAATTTTGATGATGGTCATAAAGCATTAATATTAGCTGAGGCTGCAGCTCAGTCTTTAAAACAAAAAAAAATAATTAAAATATCTTAATTATGCAAATTGGTGTTGATGTTGGTGCAACAAAAATTGAAAGCGTTGTTTTAGAAGATAACGGCAATGAAACTCATCGATCTAGAGTTGATTGTCCAAAGGATTACAATCAAATTCTTAAAACTTTGAAAGAAATAAATGATAGTCTTGAAAAAAAATTTAATAGAGCTTTACCAATAGGTATCTGTCATCCTGGTATTCATTCTCCGCAAACTGGTTTAGTTAAGAATGCACCAAACTGCTATTGGCTAGAAAAAAAGCCATTTCAGCAGGATTTAAGAAAATTATTAAATAAAGAAGTTTTTTGTGAAAATGATGCAAATTGTTTTGCTTTATCAGAAGCAATAGATGGCGCGGCTAAGCATTACAAAGTTGTTTATGGAATTATTCTAGGTTCTGGTGCAGGCGGTGGTTTAGTAGTTGATCGAAAAATTGTTTCAGGTCCAAATGGTGTTGC
>VTPM01000025.1 GCA_008638125.1 Pelagibacteraceae bacterium | reverse complement strand
ATGAAAATAAAAACAATTAAAAGCTTTGTTTTAAAAAATAAATTATCAAAAGAACTTGGATATTCTCAACAATATTATCAAAATCGTACTGCACATTTGGTAAGAGTAGAAACTGATGAAGGAATTGTTGGTTGGGGGGAGTGTTTTGGACCAGGTAACATTGCAATAGCCAATAAACATATACTTGAAAACGTAATTGCTCCGATGGTAATTGGCGAAAATCCAATTAACAAAGAATATATTTGGCAAAAAGTTTATAATTTACTTAGAGATAGCGGGCAAAAAGGCATGCCAATACAAGCAATCTCAGGTTTAGATATAGCCCTTTGGGATATATTAGGAAAAAAATCAAAATTACCTCTTTATCAATTAGTCGGCGGTATGTGTAACGAACAAGTTTCAGTTTATGGTTATGGCATGATGCTTCAAAGAAAGCCTCTTAAGGAATTAATTGAATTATTTAAAGAAGAAGCAAAAATTATTAAAACAAAAAATTTTAAGGCAATGAAAATGAAAATTGGATTAGGTCCAAAAGAAGACCTCGAACTTGTAAGAGCTGTAAGGAATGTTATCGGAGATGACTATAAACTTATGGTTGATGCCAATCATGCATATAATATTAATGATGCATTATATGTTGGTAGAGGTTTAGATGAATTAAAAATTCATTGGTTTGAAGAGCCAATTGCACCTGAGGATTACAAAGGATACTCAGAGTTGAAAAATAAAATTGATACAAACATTGCAGCTGGTGAGGCAGAATTTACTAAATGGGGCTGGAATGAATTAATTCGAAATAGATGCATAGATATAGCTCAGCCAGAAGTATGTGGTTTAGGCGGAATTACAGAATATTTAAAAATTGTTGCAAATTGCCAGGCAAATTTCTTACCAGTAGTAAATCATGTTTGGGGATCAGCCATAAGTGTTGCTGTGAACTTACATTTATTAACTGCAATGCCAGACTCTCCAGGAGGATTGTTTCCACAAAAACCAATGCTTGAATTTGACACAACTGAGGAAAATATTTTTATTTCAGAATTATCAGAAGAAAAATTTGATATTTTTGATCAGGTCAAAAACAACAATGGTTTTGTTAAACCTTTAGAAGGTCACGGTATAGGATTAAATCCCAGTATGGACTTTATAAAGAAATTTGAGGTAACTAGTTAAATTTTATTCACCAACAATTTGTGAATTTTGCTCACCAAGACCTTCAATATTTAATTTAAGTTTGTTTCCTACTTGTAAATATTTAGCTGGTTTCATCGCCATACCAACACCTGGAGGGGTACCTGTAGTAACTATATCTCCTGGTTGTAGTGACATAAAATTACTTAAATATGACAATATAAAATTCATATTAAAAATCATTTTATTTGTATTTCCTGTTTGCATTCTTTTTCCATCGATATCTAAAGACATCGAAAGATTTTGAACATCTTTTAGTTCATCTTTTGTAACTAGATATGGACCTGTTGGCCCAAAAGTGTCTCCAGATTTTCCTTTATCCCAAAGACCTCCTCTTTCAATTTGCCACTCTCTTTCACTAATATCATTAACCATGCAATAACCTAGAATATGGTCTGGTGCTTCTTTCTCGCTAATATATTTTGTGTTTTTTCCAACAACAAAAGCAATTTCTATTTCCCAATCTAATTTTTTAGATGCTTTTGGTAAGATAATATTATCATTAGGTCCAACCATACAATTTGCAGCTTTATTAAAAATAATTGGTTCTTTTGGAATCTCAGCATTTGTTTCTGCTGCATGATCAGAATAATTTAATCCAACTGCTAAAAATTTACCTGGTTTTGCAATACAAGATCCTATTCGAGCAGAAGAAGTAACCTCTGGTAAAGTTTCTAAATTAACTTTCTTTAAAGTTTCCAAAGTAGAAAAATTTAAAGTTGAATGGTCAAAGTCCTTTATGTGTTTTGATAAATCACGTATTTTGCCATTTTTATCTAATGCAGCAGGTTTTTCTTTTCCAAATTCTCCAACTCTTAATAGTTTCATATTTTCTCCTTTTTATATTGTCATTCCACCATCAACTGAAAAAATATTTCCAGTTGCAAAAGTTGACTCATCACTTGCCAAATAAATTGCAATTGCAGCTATTTCTTCTGGTGTGCCTAATCTTCCCATTGGTTGTCTTGCTATAAAATCTTTTTTAGCTTGCACAGGATCCTTACTAGCCTTTACCCTATCTTCCCATGATGGAGTGTGAACTGTGCCTGGCGCTATGGTATTACATCTAATGTTTTGTTTTACAAAATCAGCAGCAATTGATTTTGTAAATCCAATGATCGCTGCTTTCGAAGCCCCGTAAACAAATCTATTGGGTAGACCTCTAATACTTGAAGCAATTGAGGAAATATTAATTATGCTGCCACCATTTTGCTCAATCATTTTGGGCAAAATTGATTTAACCATAAAATACATTGATTTGATATTTACATTAAAAGAAAAATCCCAATCTTTTTCTTCACATTCAAGAATAGTTCCATGATGGACAAATCCAACTGCATTAAACAAAATATCTACTTTACCTAAAGTTTTTGTAAAATTTTCAATTTCTGCTTTATTAGTTGAGTCTAATTTTTGAACTTTAATTTTTGGATACTCTTTGTTTAAATTTTTTAAAGTTTCTTCATTTAAATCTGTAGCAATTACGTTAGCACCTTCATTGTGAAAAGCGATCGCTGTTGCTTTTCCGATTCCTTGACCTGCCGCAGTAACTATTGCGTTTTTATTTTTTAATCGTTCGCTCATTTTTTGTTTATCCTCTCGATTTCTTTGTAAAGTGAACTATGGTCTTCGTTACCATGACCGTTTTTCACTAACGTGTTATACATATCTTTAACTAGTGTGGAAATAGGTAAGTGAACATTGAAATTCTTTGCACAACCTAAGATATTATTCATATCTTTTAAATGAGTAGAAGTCTTACCTTTTGGAGTGAAATCTTTTGCTATCATTCGAAGGCCATGAGTTTGTAAAATTTTACTATCTGCCCAACCACCTGTTAAAGCTTTAATCATTTTTTTAGGATTTGCCCCAGCTCTTTCACAAAGCGTAACAGCTTCTGCTACGGCACCAATTGTTAAACCAACTATGATTTGATTAGCTAGTTTTGAAACTTGACCACTTGTGACAGGACCCACCAATGTGGGATTTCCCATTACGTTAAGTATTTCAAAATTTTCATTAAAAATTTCTTCTTCTCCACCAACCATTATGGCAAGTGACGCTTCTTCTGCTCCAATAGTTCCCCCTGAAACTGGTGCGTCTAAATAATTTATGTTTTTTAACTTTAAGTTATCGCTATGAAATTTTGCTGTTTCTGGCTTAACAGAACTCATATCTATTACAGTGGCTTTTGATTTAATATTATTTAAAAATTTATCATCTTTCATTACTGTATCCACAGCGCTATCATCGGTTAACATCGTAATTATTACATCTGCATTAGTTACGGCTTCCTCAATCGAATTTGATACGTGACCACCAAATTTTTTAATAGGTTCAGCTTTACTCAAGGTTCTACTGAATGCACTTAATGGATAATTTTTTTTTAATAAATTTATAGCCATAGGCAAACCCATCAAGCCAGTGCCTATAAAAGCTATTCGTTTCATTCTAATGATTAATGTTCTTAAAATTATGGAAGTTTTGAGTTAACTCTGGAAAGAACATTATCAGCAAGAGTACAATTAACTGCAATACGATGAATGGGCCAAATCCTCTGAATATATCTATCAAAGTGATATGAGGTGGAGTTACTGACTTTAAGTAAAATGCTGCTGGTCCAAATGGTGGACTTAAAAAAGAAACTTGCATATTTACACAGAATAAAATTCCAAACCAGATAGGATCAAATCCTAGTTTTATTATTATGGGTAAAAATACAGGCATTGTAAGCAGAACAATACCAACCCAATCCATAAACGCTCCAAGAATTAGGAACATTAACATCATAATGAATATGATCATCATTGGAGATACATCTAATTCAAGAATTAAATTAGCCACGTAAGTTGGTCCACCAATTAGAGAATAAGCCCCAGCTAATACTGTTGCTCCAAATGTAATTGTAATGATGGTCCCTGTTGCTTTAAAAGTTCTAGTCATAGCGTCTTTAAATAAGAACCATGACAACTCTTTTCTCAAAAAAATTAAAAATAAAGTTGCAACGCAACCCACACCAGCTGCTTCGGTAATTCCAGTTATCCCTCCATAAATTGACCCCAAAACAACAACAGCAATTATGATTGGTGGGAGCAATCCTGGTAAATATTTTAATTTTTCTTTGATTGTTAAAGCTGGCTCATCTTCATTCATTGGAGCAAGATGAGGTTGAAGCCGAGTTCTAATTAGTATGTATGCTATAATTAATCCTGACAACATCAAACCTGGAAGAAAAGCTTCTTTAAACAATAACGTGATTGAGGTTGAAGTTGTTAATCCATATATAATCAAAACAATTGATGGAGGTATCATTGTACCTAAAGACCCAGATGCACAAACGACACCAATAGCTAAATCTTGATTATATTTTAGTCTTAACATCTGAGGCAGTGCAATTAATCCTAATAAAACTATTTCTCCTCCGATAATTCCACTCATAGCAGCCATAATGGTTGCCATTATTGCTGTAACTACAGCCACACCTCCTCGTGTTTTTTTTAACCAGGCATTAAGCGAGTCATAAAGATCTCTTGCAATGTTTGATCGCTCAAGCAAAGATGCCATAAAAATAAATAGTGGTACTGATAGAAATGAATAAGTTGTAACTAGCGCATACATTCTCGCTAGTAGAATTCCTAAGCCATTAGGCCCAATCTTTAACATTACGATTACAGCCCCAAGGAAACCTGACGCAAAGCCTAGTGGAACACCAATCGTAATTAATCCGATTAATCCAAAAAGTATGATTAATGATAGTGCACCTACATCCATTATAAATTACTATAAGTCCTTCGCAGGATCATAGGCTTTTTCTTTTGGTTTATTCCAATCAACAATTAAATTATTTATCGCCTGTAATGTAATCAAAATCATAGAGATAAGAATTAGAGGTTTTAAAACTGCTGGTATTGGAGGGTCCCAGGCTGTACCAAATCTTTCCCATTTTAGAAAAGCTCTTGACGCATCTGGTATACCACCTTTAACTAGCGCAATTACATAAAGAACAAGCACTATTACACCAATTAAATCAAAGATACGTTGAGTTCTTCTAGAAACATAATCATAAAGCATCACAATTCTAATGTGACTTCTTACTCGCATCGCATAAATTCCACCAATTAGATAAACGATTCCAGCTAACCAAAGAGATAATTCATTTGCCCATAACGTTGGTTGAAATAGTACGTATCTAACAAAAACTTCATACATCATTACCAAGACAATGCCAGGGATTAAATATTTAGTTGTGTGGCAAATGATGAGATTAATTCTATCTACCCAGGTAATTTCATAATCATCTCTACTAGCAACCTTTTCATCGTTTACTAAATCGACTTGAATTTTTTCTTTAACGTTTTTCATGGTTGCCTGCTTAAATTTTTGAATAAGCAGGGATATAATCCCTGCTTATTTTTAAAGGTTTAATTTTTATTTAAGTAAACCAATTTTTTTCATGTAAGCAACGTGTGAGTCAACTAACACTTTTGCTTCTGGAGTTTTTTTAGACCACTCAGCCCAAGATTTTTGAGCTGCTTGTCTAAAAGTTAATCTGTCAGCTTTAGACAAATCATGCAAAGTAACGTTTTTCGCTTTCATTTCTTTTACAGCTTCAACGTTTTTGTCTTCAACGTATTTAGTTACAGATTTTCCAGCTTTATCCATTGCTTTAAGAATAGCATCTTGATTTTTTTTGCTAAGCTTATTCCACATTGCTTGGTTACAAGCTAAATGGTCAGCAGGCATTGAGTGGAAACCTGGGTAAGTTGCATGAGGGTTTGTGTCATACAATCCAGATGCCACGTTATTAGCTAAATTAGAAAAGTCAGCACCATCGATGATACCAGTTTGTAAAGCAGTTGGTACTTCACCGAAATCCATCACGATAGGTTTTGCACCTAAAGCAGCGAAGATTTCAGTCTCCATTCCTGGAGGTGATCTGAATTTAAAATCTTTTAAAGCCGCAATGTTTGGAAGTGGTTTTGACGAAATAAGTGATTCCATTCCTGGGATCCACCAACCAACAAATTGCATACCATATTTGTTGTAAAGATTATTTAATGCATCTCTACCACCACTGTTTAGCCAGTCATACATTTGGTAAGGCGTTTCGTATCCTCCCATAATATCTCCAGCAAATTGGAAAGCAGCATTCTTACTTGTTTGGTAAGCACCACCTGACATATCACAGTCAATAATTCCGTTAGCAGCAGAGTTAAAAATTTCCGCAGCTTTTCCAGTGATAGCCGAAGAGTAATACATCTCTACTTTAATCTCACCACCTGAATAGCTTTCAACATCTTTTGCGAATTGTGCAGCAACTTCACCTGAAGGTTGGTTAGCCGCAAAGTGTGTTTCTATTTTTAGAGTTTGTGCTGCGTTAGCAGAACTAGCTAAAATAAAAACTGCAATTGCGATAGCAATTTTATTAATTAATTTTAACATGTTTAATTCTCCCTAATTGATTATTAATTATGCTCAACTTAACCATAATTAAACTTGAAAGAGAATGCCTAAAAAAACTTTTCCCTTATAGGTTGTGTTAAGAATTTATAGCTTTAATAAGGATTTAAACTACCCTTGAAGGATAATTTTTTTTTAGGAAGTGTGCTTCTATGTTTTTGACAGCAAGCATACTCATGGCAGCTCGTGTTTCATGCGTAGCGCTTCCTATGTGAGGAAGGGTAAAACAATTATCTAATTTTAAATATCTTTCATCTAATTTTGGTTCATTTGTAAAAACATCCAAACCAGCAGCATAAATTGTTTTTTTCTCAAGTGCATCTATAAGCGCATCATCATCTACGGTAATACCCCTTGATGTATTTATGACAATGGCGTGTTTTGGTAAAAGTTTAATTGCTTCAGCATTTAAAATATTTTTGGTTTCAGGTGTAGCAGGGCAGTGCACAGAAATGAAATCACAATGAGGCATCATAGAATTAACATTTTCATAATATTTTGCACCTCGCTCTAAATCTGAAGATAATTTTTTTCTATTATAATAAATTACTTTCATGCCAAACCCTTTAACTCTCTCTGCAACGATCTGACCGATACGTCCCATACCAATAATCCCTAATGTTTTACCTGTTAGAGGTTGACCAACCATAAAATTTGTAAAATCTACTTTTGCATCTTTCCATTTATTAGATTTAACCAGAGTTAAACCTTCATAGGCTCTTCTTGCTGCCCCAAGCATTAATAATAATGTGGTTTCAGCCACGGCATCATTTAAAACATTTGGCGCGTTAGTTATTACTATTTTTTTGTTCTTCGCAGCTTCAGTATTTATGTTATCGTATCCAACAGCAATGCTAGAAATAATTTGCAGCTTACCATTCATACTATCAAAAAAGTTTTTATCAAATTTATCCCAACTTGCTGCGACTACCCCATCATACTCATTACATTTTTTTACTAACTCGTCATAAGAAAATGGAGAGTCATTTTTATTAAGTGAAACATCAAAATTTTTTAATAGTTGTTCTTCTGCAGAATCTGCAATCTTTCGAGTAACTAAAATTTTTGGTTTTGTCATTTAATGAGAATTTCTTGGAATTCCTTTTTTCTTAGCTATATCTAAATAGTTCTCTCTAGAATTAATGCAAGCACCATCTTCTAATTGGCCAACATAATCTCTAGCTAATTCTTGCCAAGGTGTTTGATTTTTTAACTTAGGTATTTTTTTATTTTTTCTTCTTTTTTTGAATTCAGCAGCAGAGATAAGTAGATCAACTCTTCTTTTGTTTAAATCAATTTTAATTTTATCTCCTGTTTTAACTATAGCCAAATCTCCACCGATGGCTGACTCTGGGGAAACGTTAAGAATTGAAGGACTTTCTGAAGTTCCACTTTGGCGTCCATCACCTAAAGTTGGTAGAGCGTTAATTCCTTGTTTTAGCAATCGATCAGGTGGTTGCATATTAACAACCTCAGCAGATCCTGGATAACCTACAGGCCCACATCCTCTAACAATCAATATGGAATGTTCATCAATTTTTAGTTTAGCACTGTTAATTCGGTGATGATAATCTTCTGGTCCCTCAAACACGACAGCTTTACCTTCAAAAACATTTGGGTGGTCCGGATCAGACAAATATCTTTCTCTAAACTCTTCACTAATTACAGAGGTTTTCATTACAGCAGAGTTGAAAAAATTACTACGCATTACAATAAATCCAGCGTTCTCAACAACAGGATCCTCAAAACTTTTAATAACGTCTGTATCAACATTTAATTTTATTTTTAAGTTCTGTTCTAAAGTCTTACCACTTACAGTCATCACAGATTTGTGTAGTCTTTTATTTTTCATTAACTCTTGCATAACAGCTGGAATTCCTCCGCCTCTATGAAATCTTTCCATTAAATGTTCACCAGCAGGTTTACAATTGACTAAGAGTGGAATGTCATGACCTAATTTTTGCCAGTCATCTAAATTAATCTTAACACCCATATGTTTTGCAATTGCAGCTAAATGTGGAGGGCAGTTACTTGAAGCTCCTATAGCACTTGCAACAACGATTGCATTTTCAAAAGCTTTCTTTGTCATTATTTTTGATGGAGTTAAATCTTCAAACACCATCTCAACAATTCTTTTTCCTGTCTCGTAAGAAATTTGTCCACGTTCTCTATATGGAGCTGGAATTACAGCGCAACCTGTTAAAGACATTCCTAAAGCTTCAGCTACAGAATTCATCGAAGAAGCTGTTCCCATTGTATTGCAATGACCAATGCTTGGAGCAGAAGAAGCAACCATTTCCATAAATTGATCGTAATTAATTTCTCCTTTTCCTAAAAGCTTTCTTGCATCCCAAACCACTGAACCTGAGCCAACTAATTTTCCATTATAATATCCATCGAGCATTGGACCACCGGATAATACGATTGCAGGAATATTAACCGTTGCTGCTGCCATCAATGCAGCCGGAGTTGTCTTATCACATCCTGTTGTTAGCACGACACCATCTATGGGATAACCATATAAAACTTCAACTAAAGACAGATAAGATAAATTTCTATCCAAAGCTGCCGTTGGTCTTTTTCCTGTTTCTTGAATTGGATGTGTTGGAAATTCCATTGGGACTCCACCTGCTTTTCTTATCCCGTCTTTAATTCTTGAACTTAATTGCTGAAAATGTCTGTTACATGGAGAAAGATCACTACCAGATTGAGCAATGCCAATTATTGGGCTGCCAGATTGTAATTCTTTTCTGGTTAAACCATAATTTAAATATCGTTCTAAATATAAAGCTGTTTGTGCTGGATCTTTTGGATTATCAAACCATTGCTGACTTCTTAATTTTTTTTTAGCCATCTATTAATTTATCAATTTGTTAAGTAATCTTTGTAATTAAAAATATTGATTAACTTTATAAATGGAATAATTGTATAATAAAAGCATGAATAATCTAATCATTCTAAATAAAAATGATAACGTTGCTGTAACATCTTTAGAGATTTCTCCTAAAACCAAAATTGAAAGTCAGGGCATTGTAAGCTTAGACAACATACCTTTTGGTCATAAAATTTGTTTAAAGCCTATAAACAAAGGTGATCCAGTTATTAAATATGATCAAATAATTGGCTTTGCTTCTAAAAGCATTCAGCCTGGAGAGCACGTTCATTCTCATAATTTAGAGTTTAAAGAATTTGATAGAAAATTTTCAGTAAGTGAAAAAAATAAAATTGCACTAGAAAAAAGTAATTTATTTTTTGATGGTATTCAAAGAGACAACGGAGATGTCGCTACTAGAAATTATATTGGAATCATAAGTACAGTGAATTGTTCAGCAACGGTAAGTAAAATGATTGCTGAGAAAATAAAATATAGCGATATTCTCAAAGATTACCCTAACATTGATGGCATTGTTCCTATTACTCATTCTACTGGCTGTGGGATGAATACTGTTAGTGAAGGAATGCAAATTTTTCAAAGAACAATAGATGGATTTAAAAATCATCCTAATTTTTCACATGTTTTTGTGATTGGTTTAGGATGTGAATGTGCGCAAGTAAGTCTATTCGTTGAGTCAATGAAAAAACATAACCGAATTCATTTTTTAACTATTCAAGATGAAGGTGGAACTAAAAAAATTGTTGAAAAAGTTTTTGGTCAAATCAAAGATTTATTAAAAGAAGCTAACAATGTTAAAAGAACTCCTCAAGCTATTAATCATTTAACATTAGCCTTACAATGCGGAGGTTCAGATGGTTATTCAGGAATTTCTGCAAACCCTGCATTAGGAGTAGCTGCAGACTTATTAGTTAAGAATGGTGGTAGTTCAATTTTATCAGAGACACCTGAAATCTATGGAGCTGAACATTTATTAATTAACAGAGCTGTAAGTAAAGAAGTAGCTGATAAATTAGTTGCAAAAATTGAATGGTGGAAGCATTACACAACAATTAATAATAGTTCTATGGATAATAATCCTGCACCTGGAAATAAAAAGGGTGGTCTTACAACAATATTGGAAAAATCATTAGGTGCCGTAGCTAAAGGTGGCAACTCATTATTAAGCGACGTTCTTAGTTACGCAGAACCATTAACTAAAAAAGGTTTTAATTTTATGGACTCACCTGGTTACGATCCAGTCTCAGTTACAGGCCAGGTAGCTTCAGGCGCTAATGTAATTTGCTTTACAACGGGACGAGGATCATGTTTTGGTTGCAAACCCGTGCCTAGTTTAAAATTAGCTACTAATACTGCAATGTTTAAAAAGATGAGTGAAGATATGGACATTAATTGTGGAACAGTCATAGATGGAGAAGAAACAGTTGAACAAGCTGGTCAACGAGTATTTGAATTAGTACTAAATACTGCCTCAGGCAAAAAATCCAAAAGTGAACTTAATGGATACGGTGACGAAGAATTCAATCCTTGGCAAGTTGGCGT
>VTPM01000074.1 GCA_008638125.1 Pelagibacteraceae bacterium | reverse complement strand
ATGGAAAAGGTCAATATGTAATTAAAGATCAAAGTGAAATAGAAAATTTGAATATAAATTTAAATCAAGAATATATATTAGAAAAAAAAATTGATTTAGAAAAAGAAATCTCTGTAATCATTACTCGCTTTCAAAATGGTGAAATTTCTATGTATGAGCCAATAGAAAATTTACACGTAGATCAAATTTTAAATAAATCAATCATACCTGCAAAAATTACTAAAGATATTTTTGACAAAGCGCAGTATCAGGCAAAATTAATAGCAGAAAAACTTAACTATGTGGGAACGATGTGTGTTGAATATTTTATAGATAAAAAAAATAATTTATTAGTTAACGAAATCGCTCCAAGAGTACACAATTCAGGACACCTTACACTTAATGCGTATAATATTAGCCAATTTGAAAATCACATAAGGGCAGTATGTGATCTAGAAAAAATTAAACTTAATAAAACTTATAACGCAGAAATGAAAAATATTTTAGGTTTTGAAATTGAAAAATATAGAAAAATAAAATTTTCAAATGATGAATTTTTTTATGATTATTTAAAAGTTGAAGCAAAAGAAAAAAGAAAAATGGGACACATAACTAGAGTTAATAAGATATAGTTTTTAAATTGGGTTAATCAAGCTCGGGTCATTATTAATAGGATTATTTACATCTTTTGTTATTTCATGAAATTTGATTTTTGGTGCTTTAATTGCATTTAGTATTTCCATTCCATTTTTTTTTATATTTAAATAATTATTAATTTGACTTTTGTTTATAATCAGTGGCTCTCTGCTATGTATTTCTTTAATTTCATTACTAGCTTCTCGAGTTATGATACAAAACTTGTTGTCCTGAAATATTCCTGCAAAAAACATTAGATCATTATCTTCACGCTGAAAAAAGTATGGCACTTTTTCTTTCTCAACCCTCTTCCATTCATAATAACCATCAGCTACTACCAAGCATCTTGATGTTTGAATTAATTTTTTAAAAGAAATTTTTTCAACCAAGGTTTCAACCCTTGCATTAATTAAAGGTTTAAAATCTTTTTTATCTTTAGCCCAAGAAGGGGTAAGGCCCCACTCAAGATTTTCCAAAGCTTTTCCATTAGTGTAAGATTTTATAACCGGAAGTTTTTGTGAGGGGTGTGCATTAAAATTATCTGTGTCTTCAACTTTTATATTTGTTTTAACTAAATCTAAAGTTTTACTTACTGGTTTAGTTATTACATATCTTCCGCACATTTATTTATTTTTCTTTTTTTCCTTCTTTAATCTTCTTTTTTCTTTAATACTAAGCTTAGCTTTTTTCATAACACTTGAGTCTTTGAAGGATTTTCCGCTATATCTTTTTGACATTTTTATTACTTTCTTTAATGATTTTTAAAAAACCTTTTGTATTTCTTTTTTTTCTTTTTCGTTCTAAATATTGAGCAAAAGTTCGTTTTCGCTTTCTAGCCATACCTTAACTTATCAAAAAAGTTGTAAAGCATCCACAAAGGTATATAGATGCCCTAATAATTAACTTAAATTCTCCTCCAAAAACTATGGAAAATTTTAAATCACTCAATTTAGAGCAAACTTTAATGGACTCGATAGCTGTCATTAATTTTAAAACTCCTACACCTATTCAAGCGCAAGCAATTCCCGTAGCATTAGAAGGAAAAGATATTTTAGGAACCGCACAAACTGGTACAGGTAAAACAGCTGCATTTGGAATTCCCCTAGTAAATTTTTTACTAAAAACAAAAAAAGATAATGCATTAATAATGACACCAACTAGAGAACTCGCAACTCAAGTTATGCAAACAATGAATAGTTTAATTGGCAGAGGCAATATTAGAACTGCTTTATTGATTGGTGGCGACTCAATGCAAAAACAATTAAGCCAAATGAGAAGAAATCCAAGATTAATAGTTGGAACTCCCGGAAGAATTAATGATCATTTAAAACGAAATACACTTAGATTAAACAATACTACTTTTTTAGTTTTAGATGAAAGCGATAGAATGTTGGATATGGGTTTTACTCCTCAAATTAATCAAGTCCTACAAACTGTGCCAAAAAAACATCAAACTTTATTATTCTCAGCCACTTTAGGAAATAACATCGTCAGGTTAGCAGAAAAATATTTATCTAATCCCGTCAGAATAGCTGTGGGTTCTACATCAACTCCAATAGACAAAATAAAGCAAGAAGTTATTCATGTAAAAGATGGAGATAAGTACAATCAACTTATTAAAGAAATTTATAACAGACAAGGTTCTATATTAATTTTTGTAAAGACACGAAGAAATGCAGAGAAGATGGTTAAAAGATTAAAATATGATGATCATGACGCTGATGCAATTCATGGAAACTTGAGACAAAATAAAAGAGACAGAGTAATCAAGGCATTCAGAAATGGGCATTTTAGAATTCTTGTTGGCACTGATGTTGCAAGTAGAGGTCTTGATATTCCAGCTATTAAACATGTTATAAATTTTGATTTACCACAACTTCCAGAGGATTTTATTCATCGAATAGGAAGAACAGCCAGAGCAGGCGCAGAAGGTTCAGCGCTAAGCTTTATTGGTGGAGAAGATAGAAGCAAATGGAATGCAATTCAAAGATTAATAGATCCAAATTTTAAACAAGAAAGAGGAAGTGGAGATAGTAGAAATAATAGAAGAAGAAAGCCGTTTTCTAGGAATAGAAGCAGAGGAAGAGATCAGTTTTCAGAAAGAAAAAGTTTTTTTGATTCACCAAGAAAAGATGAGAAAAGAAATTTTTTTGACAAAAAAAGAAGTGAAGGTGGAGACAACAGGGATTTTAGAAAAAATAGAGATTTTAGAGATAAAAGAGATTTTAGAGATAAAAATAATAATGAAAAACCAAATTCCTCAAATAATAACTCTAGAGATTTTAGAAAAAATGATGATGGTAAAAAGAAATTTTTTAAATTTAAAAAAAAATTTAAAGG
>VTPM01000073.1 GCA_008638125.1 Pelagibacteraceae bacterium | reverse complement strand
TTTATTAATTATTTCATAATAATAATCAATATTATGTTTTCTATTCATCGCACTAAGAATTTTTGTAGATCCACTTTGAACAGGCAAATGAAGGATTGGCATTAGTTTCTCACAATTTTTATGAACATTGATTAAATCTTCAGTAACATCTTTTGGATGTGAAGTTGTGTACCTAATTCTAATTAAATCTTTTAAATTATTAAGTTCATAGATTATATCTGAAAGCTTAAAATGCTTATTTTGCTCTTGGAAATAGTATGCATTTACATTTTGACCTAGAAGAGTGATTTCTTTTGAACCATTATTAATTAGTTGTTTTGCTTCTGACAGAATGTCACCAAAAGGTCTAGAATATTCAGGCCCTCTGGTATATGGCACCACACAAAAATGACAAAACTTATCACAACCTTCTTGAATGGTTAAAAATGAAGAAGTTTTTGAATTAGAGTTTTTTAATTCATTTAAGCTATCAAATTTTTCTATTACCTCAAATTCTGTACTATTTATTTTTTCTTCAGTTTTTTCAATTCTATTAAGTATAGAAGATATTTGATGATAAGATTGTGGACCTACAACAGCATTAATATATTTTTCACGATTGAGCATTTCTTCATTTTCAGCTTGGGCTACACAGCCTGTAACTAAAACAATAGGTTTTTTTCTATTTCTAAATTCTTTTTTAACTCTTCCAATATCGTGATAAACTTTTTCAGTAGCTTTTTCTCTTATGTGACAGGTATTTAATATATAACAATCTGCTTCTGAAATATTCTTTGTTGGTAAATAACCAATTGGTTTAACTAAATCTAGAATACGATTACTATCGTACTCATTCATCTGGCATCCAAAAGTTTTAATAAATATTTTTTTTGACAAATTATTTTTTTATTTTTGACCCATAAAGTTCTAACTTATGATCTACTAATTTATAACCTAGTTTCTGAGCTACTTTGATTTGAAGCTCCTCAATTTCCTTATCTACAAACTCAATTATCTCACCACTATTAATATCTATTAAATGGTCATGATGCTCCTCAGGCGACTCCTCATATCTAGCCTTTCCACCCTTAAAGTCATGTTTTTCTACAATACCAGACTCCTCAAGCAATTTAACGGTTCTATAAACTGTCGCTATGCTTATTTTTTTATCAATTTTATTTGCTCTTTTATGTAATTCATCAACGTCTGGATGATCCGCTGCTTCAGACATTATTTTTGCAATGATTTTTCTTTGTTCAGTAAGCCTTACTCCTCTTGCTAAACATTTTTCTTCAATATTATTCATATAATTTTATAACTTAACTTAAATATAGAGGTTTAATCAATTTATTTTCTAATAAATTATTGTCTATCAATAAGTTAATATTCATAAGCTTATTTTCAACAAATTTTATTTCTTTAATTTTAAAAGACAAAAGTTCTTTATCCTTATTTAATTCAATGGGAGCAACCACTATGCAGTTATTAAAATCAAATTTATTTGCATTTATAATTTGAGGGTTTGAACAAGTAATTTGTTTTTTATTTAAAACTTCAACAAAATAAAAAAGTTTGGAAGTTTTTTGTATTGAGATAATTTTTTTGTTTTCTTTTAAATGTGTTACAGCATTTAATAAAAAATTATTATAACTCAAAAGATTGATATTCTTTGATATATGCAATCCCTTAGCAGCCGCCAAGGCAATTCTAATACCTGAGAAACTCCCTGGTCCTATGTTTACTGCAATAGAAATTTTTTCATCTAGCTTGATATGATGTTCCTCGATAAATTCTAAAATTTCTAATACTAAAATTTCATATTTTATTAAATTAGATTGTATTTTTTTAATAAAAAAATTATTATCTTTAATTAAAGCAATGCAATCATTTTTTCCCGTACAATCTATTATTAAAAAATTACTATTCATTTTTATTTTTTTTATTACTATAACTAGTCACTCTTTGTCTATGAATGATACTTTAGACGACAAAGGTGTAATTGTCTTGATGTATCACCGCTTTGAGGAAAATAAATATCCATCCACTAATATTAAAATTGCAGATTTTGTAAAACATTTAGACCTTATAAAAAATAATAACTTTAAATTTATTAATGCCAATGAATTCAAATCATCATTAAAAAATGAAAAAGATAAGAAAAAAATATTACTAACGATTGATGATGCTTTTAGCTCTTTTTATAAGCAAGCTTGGCCAATTTTAAAAAAGGATAGAATTCCCTTTATACTTTTTGTTAATACACGAGAAGTTGGCAGTTATGGTTATATGAGCTGGGAGCAAATCAAAGAAATTTCAAAAGAAGATTTTGTTCATATTGGTAACCATGGTTATTCGCATGATTACCTCGTCGATAAGTCAGATGAAGAAATTATTGAAGATATAAATTTAGCAATAAATGATTTTGAAAAAAATTTAGGTTATAATTCAAATTTTTTTTCTTACCCATTTGGAGAATATAGTAATAATTTCAAAAATATCGTAAAAAATTTCAAATTTGAATATGCATTTGGACAACATTCAGGTGTTGCAGATGAAACTAAAAATGAATTTGAAATGCCTAGATTTCCCATTAATGAAACTTATGGTGAGATAAAAAGATTTGAAACTATCTTAAAAACAATACCGTTAAAATTTAAATCTGTCACACCTGAAGAGAAATACATAAATAATCAAAATAATCCTCCTGATGTAGTTGTTGAATTTTATGAAGATATTGCAAATATAAATTTAATTAATTGTTTTTCGAATGAATTAAATTCTTGGAGGCAGTCAAAAATAGAATTTTTAGAAAAAAATAAGATTAGAATTAATTTGATAGGAAAATTTACCACTGAAAGAGGAAGGATTAATTGTTCTCTAAGAGAAAATGATGGTTCTTGGAGATGGCTAGGTTTACAATTCGTTATTGCTGAACTTTAAAGTTTAAGCTGATTAGAACTTTTCAAATCATCAATTACAACAGACTCAAATTCTTGCAAATCATTTTGTTCAATAATCTG
>VTPM01000072.1 GCA_008638125.1 Pelagibacteraceae bacterium | reverse complement strand
ACCCTGATTTGCAGACCTAACTAAAAAGGTTTCACTTTCAATTGCTCTAAATATTGCTTTAGCAAAATGTTGATAAGGGCCTACAGTTTTACCAAACCAAGCATCTTGTGAAATATTTACTATTAAATTTTTTTCTTCATTAATTTTAACCATTTCTGGAAAAATGATTTCATAGCATATTAACGGCAACAACTTTAAACTTTCGTATAAAAAGATGTTTTTATCTTTACCACTTGTAAAAGAACCATGACCTTGTGTTATTTTTTTTAATCCAATCTTATTTAATATATTCTCAAAAGGTAAAAACTCTCCGAATGGGACTAATTTAATCTTATTATATTTAAAAAGTACTTCTAATTTGTTGTTAACTATTACCAAACTATTAAATGTATCGATTTGATCATCACGAGATACTTCATAATTAACGCCAAAAAGCACTATGTGATTATCGGCAAATGCTTCTTTAAATAAGTATTCAAAGTTTTTAATCTGCTCAAAATGATAGCCACTAAAAATTCCCTCGGGCCAAACAAAAAGAGTCTTTTTACTTTTATCTGGATCACTATATTTGATTAATTTAACAATATTTTCCTCAATATTAGACTCTGTCAAATTATATTCTAAATCAAAATTAGGAGAAATTATTTTTGTGTAAATCGAATTTTCTGAATTTAAATCTAAGTTAATAATTTTATTATTATTATTTTTGATAATTGAAGATCCATAAATATAATTTCCAAAAAAAATAGTTAATAATATTAAAAAAATTATTATCTCTCTTTTTTTTTTAAAAATTAGCAAAAGGGGTGAGCAAAAAAATAAAATGGTCAAATAATTGAATGAAAATAAATCAATATGAGATAATCCTTGTAATAATTCTGGTTTCCACGACCAGCTGTAAGCCCATAAGTTCCAGGGAAAACCTGAAAATAATTTTGCTCTAAGAAAGTCAACAAATGCTAAAGCACTACAAAATAATAAGACTGAAATAAAATTATTTTTAATAAAAGGACCGGCTAATAAAATACTTAAACCAAAAAAAAGTCCTAAAAAAATGGGCAAACCAACAAGGGCAAAAGGTATTAAGAATTTAAAGGATTCATCAAAGGTTAATGAATTAGAAATCCAATAAGTTCCTGTTAAAAAAAAACCAACACCAAAAAGATAACCAATTAAAAATAAATTTAGTAAATAGGGTTTTTCTCTATAAGTATTTTTTGATTTTTTTTGTACATAGGTTGTTGTCAAAAATAAACTAGGAATAATAAAAAAATTTAAATAACTATAATTAAATGGTTGAAAAGTGAAGATAGTTAGAGTTCCTAAAAAGAGAGGAAATAAAAAAACTAAAAAAAAACGACTATTAAAAAAGTTAAAAAGCATCAATTTATCAGATTAACTATTTTATTTTCTATTTTTTGCATCTCTACAAAGTCTTTGTTCAACCTATGACGATAGCCAAATAAATGGACAAAACCGTGTACCCAAATTTTATCAAAAGTATAATTGAAATTATTTTTTTTATTTTGCTTTAAAATTTTATTTAAATTTATAATAATGTCACCCAGATAAATTTGCTTTCTTGATTTAAGAATTTTTTTTAATTCTTTTTTTTCATAAAAAGGAAACGATAATATATCTGTAATTTTATTTTTTTTTCTAAATTTTTTATTTAATTTTTTAATTTCTTGATCATTTGAAAGATTTATAGAAAATTTTAAATTATTTTTTTTGAATAAAGCTAAATTCTTTTCAAATCTTTTTAATTTTTTATCTATGTAAAATGTTGGATTACTAATATATTTTTTCCATTTTTTATTAGTAACTATAACATCAGCTTTGATCATCAGTTTTTTTTTGGTAGGCTTTAATAATTTTAGACACTAATGGATGTCTAACTACGTCTGTATGATCAAATTCTATAATTTTAATTTCATCAATATGACTCAGAATATTTTTAGACTTAACTAAACCAGAGTGTGATTTGTTTAAAAGATCAACCTGTGTTGGATCACCGTTCACAACTAATTTTGAATTTTCACCTATTCTTGTAAGAAACATTTTTATTTGAGTTTCTGTTGCATTTTGAGCTTCGTCTAAAATGGCAAAACAATTTTTTAATGTTCTACCTCTCATAAATGCCAATGGCGCAATTTCTATTTCACCAGACTCAATTTTTTTATCTATTTTTTCAAAACCAAAAAGTTCATACAAAGCATCGTAGAGCGGTCTAAGATATGGATCGACTTTTTCCTTCATATCTCCTGGTAAAAAACCAAGTTTTTCCCCAGCTTCTACTGCTGGTCTTGAAAGTATAACTCTTTCAACTTTTTTTTCCATCAGCATTGTAATGGCAACTGATACTGCTAAAAAACTTTTTCCCGTACCAGCTGGTCCAAGTGCTAATACAATATCATTTTCTCTTAATGCTTTTATGTAATTAGATTGTTTTTCAGATCTTGCTATTACAGATTTTCTTGGAGTTTTTATTAATTGTGCAAATGATTTAACATTTGAGTCTTGCTCATTATTAGATTCCTTATTCACAGATAAAATTATATCACTTTTTTCTATGGTATTTGTTAAAAAAAATTTATTTATTAAAAACCTAATTGCTTCCGCAACTACTAGTATATTATCGGGACTTCCCTTAACAGTTATAGAATTTCCTCTAAAAAAAAGATTTGTCTGAGTTAATTTTTCTAAATGCTTTAAATTAATATTAAATTCACCTACTAATGATGAAAGTAAATTATTATCTAAAATCTGAATATTTAAAGTCTCTTTATCTATTTTTTTAATTGTAAATTTTTTATCTATTTTACTAATTTCTGACATCTACTATGCTGCGTTTATCTGATTTAAATTATTAGTTATCTCACCAAACAAACTATTATGATTAAATTTTTTAATTTGCACGTTCAATAATTGACCACTTAAATCTTTTTGACTGTCAACAATCACAGAGTTTAAGAACTTATCTCTACCAAAATATTTATCTTGGTTTTCCAACTTGTTTTCAAAAAGCACTTC
>VTPM01000071.1 GCA_008638125.1 Pelagibacteraceae bacterium | reverse complement strand
TTATTACATTAACGGTCCTTTTGCCTGAGAGTTTCCTGGGTGTTGCTCCTTCGGCGTCAAATTAAATTGATCTCTCCCGTTAAATTGAAATTAGACGTTTCAATTAAATATGGCAAGCATTTAATAAAATTAACAAATTAAATCTGTGGCAAAATAAGTTAGAGAAACTGATAAAATCTAATGAGATTAATTTAGACGCAACTTAAAGATGTCGGGATAATATAAATTGGCCAGGTTGTATTCAAGAAATTTATTTTACTTAAAATAAAATAAATATTTTGACTTTTTTTAAGAGTTTTAGGAAAATTAATTTAAATATGGAGGAGGTGTAGATGTCAAAATTAACGCCACCAGATACTTAGCTAGCGATAACTGAAATCGATAGTTAAAACATATAAACAAATAGAAGCCATTTTTCTAAATGGTTTCAGCCGAAGAGGCGTATAAAGGGAAGCTCTTCTGGTACTCACCGAAGAGCGTTCCCTAAATTTTTTTTCCTGATAATTTTTCCTCTAAAGATTTTAAAATCACAGCTGACAAAATTATGCATCCACCAATTATTACATTTAGTGGAGGAACTTCGTTAATAAAAAGCCATACCCACAATGGGCCGAAGATTGTCTCCGTTAACATTAGAAGACCAACTACTACGGATGGTGTTGATCTAGCTCCAATTGTTACGCAAATAAATCCAAAGGCATGTTGGAAAGTTCCAATTAAAAATCCCATTAACACATCATTGGTAGATACAAAAATTGTATCAGCCATTATAAGCCCATATATACAATTCAAAACCCCAGCATAAAAAAGCATAGGGATCATATCTAAGTTTGGATATTTTCTTATCAATAAAACAATAATTGCAAAATTTATTGGGATGGTAAGAGCTAATAAATTACCAAAAATACTTTCTACGTCCAATGAGCCCTTAACCATGAACAATATTCCAACTATTGCTAATAAAATTGATATGAAAGTTTTAAAACTTATTCTTTCTTTTAAAAAAATATAACCCAATAATGCCAGCCAAACTGTTTGGGTGCTGATTATGAACAATACATTTGCAACTGTGCTTAAAGTAATTGATGTAACATAAGTTACAAAACTCATAGAAAACATTACTCCACCAATTAAAGCTGGATATCCAGATTGCTTGAATACAGAAAGAGTTTTTCCTCTGTAAATTAATATTAAAAATAAACCGATAGTTAGAGTCATAAAGAAAGCTCTACAAAATAGTATTTGCCAAATATCCGTAGTTTCAAAATTTCTTATGATTAAACCGCCCCAGCTTAAGAAGAAGCCACCTAATAAACAAAGTATGTAACCAGGAATTTTATAAATGGATTGCATCTAAAATCTTCTTAAAATATTTTTAAAATAATAATTGAGACTAATTGATCTCATAATCATAAAGAATAATAAAGATAACCATAAACCGTGGTTTCCATAAATACTAATTAGAAACTCTGAGGATAAAATAAACAATATAACAGAGACAATTGTGCCATTTCGCATATCGGCAGTTTGTGATGCACCAATGAATATTCCATCAAACTGATAACAAAAAGATGCTATTGGTGGAATAATTAGAATCCAAACAATATAGCTTAAAGAAATATATCGAAGATATTCAAGATCTGTTAATTGACTTATGATTGTTTCAAAGAAAATGAAATATAAAGTAGAGATAATTATCGCTGTTAAAAAGCTTAGTTGAAATGCATTTTTAACAACTTCTAAGAAAGATTTCTTTGATCTTTTACCAATAGTATATCCAACAACAGCCTCTGTAGAGAAAGCATATGCATCGAGAAAGAAAGCTGCCATCATTACAAGTTGCATTAAAATTGTGTTTAGGGCTAAAAAATTTTCACCTAATTTTGAGCCTTGATAAGTAACCCAAAGAAAAGAAAAAGATAAAAAAATAGTTCTAATAAAAATATCAAAATTAATATTAAATAAAGTTAGTAATTTTTTTGTATTAAATATTTTACTTCTATTTAATCTAATAGAAATTTTATCTTTTAGAGTTAAATAAGTATAAATTAAAAAAATTATCACAGAAGTATATGCTGATATTACTGTGCCTAAAGCTGCCCCTAAAATCTCAAGATCATAAACTGTAACTAAAATTGTACTTAAAATTGCATTTCCAAAACAAAAAATTGAAATAAGTAAGCTTGAAACATTTGTTTTTTGTAATCCTAAAAACAAACCAGCTAAAACATAAATAGTTAACTCTGCGGGAGCAGAATATATTCTAATAGAGACATATTGATTAATTAGTTGCTGAGTTTCTTCAGAAACTTTGAAGAAAAATTCTACAAAAAATAAAATAGGATTTTTTAATAAAAGAATTAGAAAACCAATGATAAAAGCAATAGATAGATTTCTTAAAATTATTAAAGCTATTTCATTATAATTATTTCTGCCTAACGACTGAGAGACTAAACCAACTGTGCCCATTCTAAGAAAACCAAAGCTCCAAAAAACCAACGAGATAACTGAAGTGGCAATACTAATTGCAGCAAGATATCTTTCACTGTTTAGATGTCCCATTAATCCTGTATCAACCAAACCTACAAAGGGTATAGCAATATTAGAAAAAAAAATAGGAATAGAGAGTTGAAATAGATAAGACTTAGAAGTGTTGCTTAAATTTGGAGTACTCATTTATAAATTTAGAGCTATGAAGTATTTTATTCTTTAAAGTTATACAATTAAATTATATAAAAAGTTTAAAATGTCTCTAGAAGAGCCAATTATATTACTACAAATTATATTTATCGACATTGTGATGGCAGCCGACAATGCGATCATAATAGGCTTAGTTGCTGCAAGCTTTGCTCCAGAGAATAGAAAAAAAATTATAGCCTTTGGTGTTGCTGCTGCATTTGTCTTTAGAATTATTTTTGCATTAGGTGCTACTTATTTACTTGCTATCTCTTGGTTTAAGTTAATTGGAGGATTATTATTAATTTGGGTTATTTATAATTTAAGACAAGATTTATTTGAAAGTAAAAAAGTAAGATC
>VTPM01000070.1 GCA_008638125.1 Pelagibacteraceae bacterium | reverse complement strand
CACTAACATGGAAAACATTTTTAGATAGTTTAATTGGAGCTACTAAAACTTCTTGTATGATCGCATTCATATTAATGGGTGGGGCATTCCTAACTTTGTCTATGGGATTTACTGGATTGCCTAGACACATTGCTGAATGGATTTCGGGTTTAGGTTTATCAAATGTTGAACTTTTAATATCTTTAATGATTTTTTATATAGTTCTTGGTTGTTTTTTAGATGGGATTTCTTCAATTGTTTTAACTATGGCTGTAGTTGAACCTATGATTAGAAGTGCAGGCATTGATGTGATTTGGTTTGGAATTTTCCTAACAGTGCTTGTCGAGATGGCGCAAATTACTCCCCCAGTAGGTTTTAATTTATTTGTTCTTCAAGGAATGACCAAACATGATATGATATTTTTAGCTAAATCAGCGCTTCCAATGTTTTTAATGATGGTCGTTATGGCATTTATTATGATTGCTTATCCCGAACTCGCAACATACTTGCCTAGTACTATAAAAGGTCCTGGCGCAGGTTAGTTTAATTTTTTTTTATAAAAATTTAAATAATCTGATTTACTAAATTATTTGTTTCTAAATTATAAATTTCATATAACTTTTCAGCTTCTTCCAAACTAACTTCTTGAAATTTTATTTTTGTACCTGGAACTAATTGAGCCAACCTATCAAAATCTGCACTAATAACATTTGCTATCTTAGGGTATCCCCCAATAGTACCATGATCTGCTAACATAATTATAGGGTTACCATCACTAGCTACTTGGATTACACCTTTTACAATACCCTCTGATTTTATGTTGGTATTCTTAAAATTTTCTATGTTGTGACCTTCTAATCTCATCCCCATACGATCAGTCAATTTTGAGATAGTAAACGTTTCATTAAAAAAAATTTTTTTTGATTTTTCTAAAAAATAATCAAAGTTAGTTGCTGTAATTACTCGTAAATAATTAATCTTAGAATTCACATAATTTAGTTTTGTTAAAGCTCTATCTCTATTGTTATGATTGATATAAATTTTTTGATCATTTGATAATTTTTCCCCATTGTTTGAACCAATTTTAGCTTTTGTATTAGTTGAAATACTATTCCAAATTTTATCTAGTTCAAAATCTTCACTTATTGCAAGGTAACCGTATACAGAGCTAAAGGTAGATTGAATATCAATTTGATCTTTATCTTCTATTAAATATACTCTGTAAGCTTCTCCATTTATTGTTTCACCATTGTTTTTAACTATTTGAAATTGAACATTACCGGTAACCGCTACATAGATTTTTTTTCCAGTATATTTTAGCAAAGGTCCTTGATAAGCAAATTCTAGAACAGCAGAATTTTGTTCTTTTTTTAATAAAGAATTTGCAAGAATATAATTTCTTTTATCCATAACTCCACTAACAGGTATCCCTATATGATTGAGATTTTGTCTGCCATTATCTTGGAAAGTCGTGTGAATACCAGCACGCTCTATTAAAAAAAAATTATTTTTTAAATCTGTCATATTCATCTTTGCTAATTTTTTTAAATTTAACTTTATCGCCTGGATTTATTAATGCTGGGAAATCTTGATTTTTTTTGTCGAATATATCTAATGGAGTACGACCAATAATATTCCATCCACCTGGACTTTCGTATGTATAAATATTACAAAATTGTTCAGTAAGACCAATCGAACCTTTTGGAACTTTTACTCTAGGTGTTTCTAATCTTTTTGCTCTTAACTGTTCATTTAAATCACCTAAAAAAGGCATGCCTGCAATAAAACCAGTCATATAACAAAAATATTCTTTATGAAAAAAAATATCTAAAATTTCTTCAAACTTAATTTTTAATAGATTTTCTAATCTCTTATGATCAACTCTAAAACCTTCATCACAACAAATAGGTATTTCTATCATTTTCTTTAAATTTTCATCTTTTTCTTCAATTTCAAGATTCTCAATCAATTTTTTTACTTCAGTAAATTTTGTGACACTAAGGTCAAATGATATAATCAATTTATTATAAGAGGGTGTGATGTTAGTTATTCCGCGGATATTTCTGTCTTTAATATTTCTAAAATATTTTATTACATTTTTATTTATTTCTTGGTTTACTTCTGGCCCAAAATCACAATAAGCTGCTGCATCACCAAGATTTATTATATTTCTAATCATGCTATGTTATAATAATATTTATAAAAATATGGAAATTAATATCAATTGTGATTTAGGAGAAAAATCTAAGCTCCACGACAATAAAAATGACCCTTTCCTTTTAGAGATTGTAAATTCAGCTAATGTTGCTTGTGGTTATCATGCAGGTGATAAAGAAACGATGGAACAAGTAATTAAAATTTCTAAAAAAAATAATGTTAGTGTTGGAGCACATCCTTCATTTAATGATCCTGAAAACTTTGGCAGAACAAGAATAAGCCTACCTGCACTTGAAATAAGAAAACTCATTATAAATCAATATGAAATACTTCAAGAAATTGCTTCAAGTCTTAATGAAAATGTAACCCACATCAAACCTCATGGAGCATTAAATAATATGGCTTGTGAAGATATTGATCTAGCCACAACGATAGCTAAAGCTATTAAAGAAATTAATAAAGATATAATTTATTTAGTTCCAACTGGATCTAAAATGGAAATTGCTGCAAAAAAATTAAATATGAAAATAGCTTGCGAAATATTTGCTGATAGAAATTATGAAGATGATGGAAACTTAGTTTCTAGATCAAAACCTAACGCTTTAATTATTAATCCTGAAGAAGCTAAAAAACATGTTTTAACAATGGTTCAAAACCAATCTTTAAACTGCCTTTCTGGAAAACAAATACCTTGTGAAATTGACTCAATTTGCATACACGGTGATAACAAAAGTTCGTTAGACACAGCAAGATCAATTAAAGAAAATTTATTGGCTAATGGCATTGAACTTAAAGCCTTAAATAAGTTAAGAAAATTTAATTAAGTATAGATTTTTAATTGATTATATCGCGACTGATTATCTAAAATTAATTGACATTGTAGACTATTATTAGTATTTATCGCCGTACTTA
>VTPM01000024.1 GCA_008638125.1 Pelagibacteraceae bacterium | reverse complement strand
TGGCCAAAAAATCTTCCAGGACTTGGAACGGGTGCAGCTCGTTTTGCTAAAAGAGTAGGTGAACTATCTGAAGGCAGAATAAACATAACTTTATTTGCAGCCGGTGAACGAGTTGGAGCTTTTGATGTATTTGATCATGTCGCTAAAGGCGATGCTCAGATGTATCATGGAGCAGAATATTATTTCACAGGTAAGGAAAAATCATTTGGATATTTTACTGCAGTTCCATTTGGTTTAACTTATACAGAGTTTAACGCTTGGATGAGGTTTGCAGGTGGTCAACAGCTTTGGGATGAATTGTCTGGAAATTTTGGGCTAAAAGGTTTCATGTGTGGAAATACTGGCGTTCAAATGGGTGGGTGGTTTAGAAAAGAAATGAAAAGCCCTGCAGACTTTAAAGGCTTAAAAATGCGTATCCCAGGTCTAGGTGGTCAAGTTATGACTAAGCTAGGCACTTCAGTTATTGCGGTGCCAGGTGGTCAAATATATGAACAACTAATGGCCGGTACAATTGACGCGACTGAATGGGTAGGCCCATGGAATGATGAGTTTCTTAAATTCTATGAAGCTGCAAAATACTACTACTATCCAGGAATGCATGAGCCAGGTTCAATGCTAGGACTTGTTTGTAATAAATCATGGTTATCTAAACTTTCTAAAACTGACCAAGCTATAATTGAAGCTGCTTGTACAGTTGAAAATGAAGTTATGATGTCAGAATTTAATGCGAACAATGGATTTGCATTACAAAGACTAGTCAATGATCACGGCGTAAAAGTAGTCGAGTTCAATGATAGGATTTATGATGCTTTTGGAAAAGCTTCCGAAGAAGTATTTGCTGAGACTGCAGCAAGCAGTCCTATAGCGAAGCGAGTTACTGATAGTTTCTTAAAAGCTAGAAAAGAACTTGGCGCTTGGAATAAGCTTTCTGATACTGCTTACGTAGCTAAACGTAACAAAGTTTTAGGTCTATAATATATAATAATCCGCGAGGGTAAAACCTCGCGGATTCTTCACATGAATAATAAATTTGATTTAATAAGTTTTTCTAAATTTTTTTCTTTTTCAATAGTTTTTTTAACACTTAATTATTTTTTTAATATCATTTTAACTAATTATTTTAACTGGCCTGGATCAATTGCATTTCTCAAATCTTTAATTTCAAATGAGCAAGCTTTAGTTGGTTTTTCTTTTTTTTTATCTAGTTTTCAATTTATTTCTTATGTGTTGTGCATTTTTGGTGTTTATTATTATTTGACTAAAATCAATAAAAGTAATCTAAAAGAAAATTCTCAAAAATTATCTAATTTATCTTCTTATATAACTCGTTCAGCTTTTTGGACAGTTTTCTTAGTTGGATTAGTAGATTTAGTTATTTCTTTTTTAGTTAGTGAAAAAGCTATTTTAGATACATTGCCCAAAGGATTAGCACAATTATTTTTGCAACCTAAGTCTAGGATATTATATGTACATTTACCTTTAACTATTTTTAGTTTTATTTATTCTATAAAAAATAAGTCAATAGGTTTCATATGGTTAGCACTTCTGGTTGTTTTTGCTGAAGCACTAATTGTTATTTCAAGATTTGTATTCTCTTATGAACAAGCTTTTATGGGTGATCTTGTAAGATACTGGTATGCTGCACTTTTTTTATTTGGAAGTGCATATACATTACTTAAAGATGGTCATGTAAGAGTAGACATTCTTTACGTAAATTTTAAAGAAAAAAATAAAGCCATAGCAAATATCTTTGGATCCATTTTTTTTGGGATGCCGATATGTTTCTTAATTCTTTACTCTGGTATGGGTTCAAAGACAGGAATCATTAATGCCCCAATATTAAGTTTTGAAATCTCTCAGCAAGCTCAAGCTGGTCTTTATTTGAAATATATGATGGCAAGCTTTTTAACTATTTTTGCCTTAAGTATGATCATACAGTTTTCAAGTTTGATCTTAGATAATATTGAAAAAATTAGGAGTAAAAAATAAATGGAAACTTTTTTTCTTTTTTTTCTAATCTTTTTGATGATAGTTGCTTTAGGCACAGGATTTCCAGTCGCCTTTGCACTACCTGGAGCCGCAATCATTGCTATCTCTTTAGCAGGAATTACTGGTTATTTGTTCACAGGCAATTCTCACTCTTATTTTATACAAGACGGACCGTTTGAGTGGATATCTTCTGCAATAACAAATTTTCGAGGAACTTATTGGGAAGTAGAGCGGGATACTTTAATCGCCATACCACTATTTATATTTATGGGTTTAATGCTGCAACGATCAAAGATCGCAGAAGATTTACTCATAACTATGGGGCAGCTATTTGGAAGAATTCCAGGTGGTTTAGGCGTTTCAGTTGTTTTAGTTGGAGGTTTATTAGCAGCGACAACTGGAATAGTTGGCGCAACTGTGATTGCAATGGGTCTGATTTCTCTTCCTGCAATGCTAAGAAATAAATATGAAACTACCCTAGCAACAGGAATTATTACAGCTTCAGGAACGCTTGGACAGGTAATTCCACCTTCTATAGTTCTAATTATTATTGCTGATCAACTTTCAAACGCTTCAGATGTAGCAAATGGACTAAGAATAGCTGATTATAAAAATTTCATTGGTAGTGGATCAATGCCAAGCGATTTATCAGTAACTAGCACAAGTGCTGGCGAAATGTTTTTAGGTTCTTTGATACCAGGATTGATTTTAGTTTTTTTATATACTTTATATGTGTTGGTTTATTCATTTATTAAACCAAAATCAGCTCCTCCACTAAAGATTGAAGGTTCTTTAGATTTTGAGTTTTATAAGCGAGTATTTTTTGCATTAGTACCTCCATTACTTTTGATTGTATTAGTTTTGGGTTCAATTCTTTTTGGTATTGCAACAGTTAATCAAGCAGGTTCAGTTGGAGCTATTGGCGCCACAATTATGGCAGGATATAAATTAGCACCAAATCAGAAACATACTTACACCCCGGCAATAATAGCAAGTTTATCTGCTTTAACTATTTTACTTTTAAGCAAGTATTTCAATTTAAATATTAAATTAATTTCAAATAATTATGATTTACTTGGAATTTACCTTGCTTTTATTGCAGTTGGGTTTTTAATCTTTTCAATTGGATGGAGCTTTTATCGTACTTTTAAAATAGACAATATTTTAAAAGAGGTTTCTACAGAGACAACCATTACGACTACGATGGTGTTTATTATTTTAATTGGAGCAGCAATGCTCACGGCAGCATTTAGAGGCTTTGGTGGAGAAGAACTTGTTAGAAATGGATTAAGTCAACTTCCAGGGGGGTTCTGGACTCAATTTGTCGTCGTGATGATAGTTATTTTCATTCTTGGTTTCTTTATTGACTATCTAGAGATTGCAATTGTAGTTGTTCCAATTGTTACCCCAATTTTACTTGCCGACCCATCTGCTAACATCACAGCTCTTTGGTTAGGTGTGATGATAGGATTAAATATGCAAACTTCCTTTTTAACACCACCATTTGGATTTTCTCTTTTTTATCTTAGAGGTGTAGCACCAAAAACTGTTAGAACTTCACAAATTTGGAAGGGTGCCGGTCCTTTTATAGCTATTCAAATTTTAGCACTATGCATCATTGGATATTTTCCAAACTTGGCAAACTATTTACCTTTAAGGTCATATTTAACCTCTGATGTTTCTCCACCACCAACTAATCCAAAATTACAAGAATGTATATTGGATTATAAATTTAATATTTATGAGAACAAGGAAACAGAGATTTTAAATGGTATTAATGGTTTAAAATCATTAAATTATGATTTCTTACCAACTGAACGAAAAGACTTATTAAATAAACACTTTGAATTAACTTTGGATGCCCTAAGTTTAGTTCCAAAGATAAAAGCTTCAAAACAACAACTTAATGAATATACAAAATCATATTACGACATTCATCTGGCAGTAAGAAAAATCCAAAGACAAATAATTATAAATGATAAAAAAATTAAATTTTTACAAGACGATATAAGAATAATACAAAATAATGACCCAGTTAAAGCTAATGAGCTGAGTAGAGAGATTGAAGTAATTCAGCTTGAAAATATTAACTTGAAGGAAAACCTTCCTGCCGATTGGAAGCAACTTAATAATGAGTATGAATTAAAATACTCAGAGTATTCCAAGCTTTTAAGTCAATATTATAAAAGTTCAGATGATGGCTATAGAATTTTAAAAGATCTAAAGGAAGAAATTGAAAATACTAAGCCAATTGATAATTTAATTTTAGCAATAAATGTAGTTCTAAATGACTTAGAAAAATTAGACAAGGATTCTAAAGAACAAAGACTTAATCAATTATTAGAGCTTTCAGACTCAATTCAAAATATTGGGAATGTAGGAGATTTAATTTATGAAACTACCACTAAGTTAGATGATCAAAATACGATTGTTTCTTTGCTTAATGAATCAAAAATATTTTTAGACTCTAGCATTGCCTGGAAAAAAATAGCCTTTACTAGAATATATTCTAAACTATTGGATTATGATAATTTATTGAAAGACTCTATTGGTTTGAGAAGTCAAAACCGCCTCAATAAAGATCAAGCTCTTGAAGTAGCAAGATGTAACTCTAACCATAGAGATATAGCACTAAGGTTTTAATTATGGAAAAGAATATTCTATCAAGAAATCATATGATCATTGTTTTTTTTGCTTTCGCTTTTGGTTATTTTTTATCTACTTTACTTAGAGCAATCACAGCAACCTTATCACCTGTTTTGATAGATGAGTTTTCATTGACGGCAGCTAACTTAGGACTACTATCCGGAGGTTATTTTTTTGGATTTGCTGCAATGCAAATTCCACTAGGTTATCTTCTTGACCGATATGGACCAAAGAAAATAGTTAGTATCTTTCTTTTGGTAGCAGTGCTTGGAATTTTAGTTTTTATGCTGGCTAACAATTTCAATAATCTTTTAATTGCGAGAGTACTGATTGGTATTGGTGTATCAGCTTGTTTAATGGGGCCGCTTACCGGCTATAGAATGTGGATGGGAGATGAATACCAGCAGAGAGGCAACTCTTGGATGTTAATGGTAGGATCTATTGGAATGTTATCTTCAACACTTCCAGTGCAGCTTATGCTTCCTTTGTATGGATGGAGATCAATTTTTGGTGGTTTAGCTGTACTCGCAGCATTTTGTATTATTTTAATTTTCTTAATATCGCCAAAGTGGCCAATTAAAAATAATAAAATTCAAAATATAGAATTAGAAAATCAAGAGTCATTATCACAGATTTGGAAGAATAAATATTTTCAAAGCTTAATTCCTATTGGTGTTTTTAATCAAGGAGGTTTATACGCAATTCAAACTTTATGGGCTGGACCATGGTTGGTTAATGTTTCAGGTTATACTCCACTTAAAAGTGCAACAGGACTTTTTTGGATTAACTTTGTTATGTTATTTGCTTTTTTGTTGTGGGGGTATATCAATCCAAAATTATTAAAGCTTGGGTATACCGCAAACAAACTTATGGCATATTTAACACCTTTAACTTTCCTAGTTTTATTAAAGATAATTATATTTGCAGAAAGCACGACTTATATTGATTGGGTTGTATATATATTAAGCTGTATTGTTTTAACCCTGGCTCAACCAGCCGTCGGTCTTGCCTTTTCCACTAAACTTGCAGGAAAGGCGCTTACGTCTTTCAATTTTATTTTATTTGTAGGAATATTTGTAGTTCAGTGGATGATTGGAATCTTGATTGATTTGGTTACAAGCAGAGGGCATTCAATAATTTTTGCTTATCAATTTTCATTCTCAGTATTCTTGATTATTTGTGTTTTTTCCTATCTTTATTTCCTAAAATTTAATTATAAAAAAATTAATGAAGCATAAAATTCAAACTACTATTGCTGGGAGCTTACCTAAGCCAAACTGGATTGCAGATACAGGCAAACTTTGGAGTCCTTGGAAATTATCTGGCGAAGCATTAGAATTTGGCAAATTGAATGCAACACTTTTATCTGTTGGTGATCAATTACAAGCTGGAATTTCAATTATCACTGATGGAGAGCAAAGTCGGCAGCATTTTGTTACTACATTTATTGAAAATTTATCAGGAGTAAATTTTAAAAAAAGGAAAGTAGTTAGAATTAGAGATAGATACGACGCAAGCGTACCAACTGTTGTTGCAAGAATAGAGAGAAAAAAAGCAGTATTCTTGAAATACGTAGAATTCTTGAGAAAATTAACAACAAAGAAAATTAAGTTTAGCTTACCAGGTCCAATGACGATGGTGGACACGCTTTATGACAATTATTACAAAAATAGAGAAAAATTAGCTTGGAGATTTGCAGAAGTTTTAAATGATGAAGCAAAAGAATTAGAAAAAGCAGGAGTAGATTATATTCAATTTGACGAACCAGCCTTTAATGTATTTTTTGATGATGTAAAAAATTGGGGAGTATCAGCCTTGGAAAGGGCAGCAAAAGGATTAAAGGTAAAGACAGCAGTTCATATTTGTTATGGCTACGGCATTAAGGCTAATAATGATTGGAAAAAAACATTAGGTCAAGAATGGAGGCAGTATGAAAAAATATTTCCATTACTCAATCAAAGCAAAATAAATCAAATTAGTCTGGAGTGTATGAATTCAAAAGTACCATTGGAATTGCTATCTTTATTGGATAAAAAAGAGGTTTTAGCGGGTGTGATTGATGTAGCGAACAAGAAAACCGAGACACCAAAACAAGTATTTGAATTAATCAAAAAAATTATAAAGTACGTCAAACCAAAAAAATTAACTTGTTGCACTAATTGTGGAATGATTACATTACCTAATCAAATTGCAAATAAGAAAATGGCCGCAATGGTTAAAGGTGCTGAACTTGCTGAAAAATATTTATTTTAAACTTTTTTTGATTTCGTTTAATTGATTTTTTAAATTTGCAAGCTCTGAAGCTAGATTATCCTCATTTTTTTCTTGGGGAGTTTCTTCTTCTTTTTTTGGTTTTGTAAAAATACTTTGCATATTAAAAGGATTAAAATTCATCATTTGTGCAAACCCATCAGTGTACATATTATTTGTATTAGCAAAGTTTAACATGTGGTTTAAATAACCAAACATATCGCTTGATTTATTATTTTCATAATAAAGTATGATTTGCTTTAAAAAATCTACCGGCACTAAATTAATGCCTGCAGTTTCTTTATCCAAGATAATTTGAGTTAAAATTGCGGGAGTAATATCTTTCTTGCTATCTGCATCAATAATTTTAAATTTTTCACTTTTCTTGATGAGTTCTACAATATCATCCTGAGTGATGTAGCTACTTGTGTTTGTATTATAAAGTCTTCGATTAGAATATTTTTTTATCTCAATCATAATTATTTTTCAGTTACGTATAAACCTGGAGCTTTGTAAATTTCCTTAAATTTATTTTGGTTAATTTGTTTAGCTTCAACTGATTTACCAGAGTATTTTTTTAACCAATCAATCCAGAGTGGCCACCATGAACCATCTTGTTTTGTAGCATCTTTAAGCCATGCCTCTGAGTCTAAATTTACATTGGAGTTTTTATTTTCGTAGTAGTAAAGTTTACCTGGCTTTGCTCCTTTGCCCTGAATAATTCCTGCTATATGACCAGAATTAGCTAAAATGAATTTAGCTTCATTGCCGTAGCTCTTAAGTCCAGAAAATACACTTTTCCAAGGTGCAATATGATCATCCGTAGTTGCCACGTGGAACATTGGTGTTTTAATCTTACTTAGGTCTAGCGTTTTACCTTTTAATGAATATTGTTTTTTAATTAACTTATTATTTAGGTAACAAGACCTTAAATAATCACTGTGCAACTTTTCTGGAATTCTTGTTGAATCTGAGTTCCAGTACAACATATCAAAAGCTGCAGGTTTGTTTCCAAGAAGGTAATTGTTAACTACATAGTTCCAGTATAGATCACCCGGTCTTAAGAAGTTAAAAGTTGCCGCCATATCTTTTCCATCAAAGTAGCCGTTGATTTTCATTCTTTGTTCAAGCATAGCAATTTGATCTTCAGTTAAAAAGATTCCAAGATCACCAGGTTCTTCAAAATCAATTAAACTTGCAAAGTAAGTTGCAGAATTAACTTTATATTTAAAGCTTGTTTGTTCTAAGTAAGCAAGTACCATCGAAGTTAAAGTTCCGCCCACACAGTAAGAAGCTAAGTTTACAGAAGTTGCTTTTGTTTCTTCGCAGGCTATCTCGATAGCTTTTAAAACTCCATCATCCATATATTCAGCGAAGCCAAAGTCTCTGCTATCTGCTTTAGGATTTTTCCACGAGATTAAAAATACATTTTGATTTTGTTCAAGTAGATAACCAATCATAGATTTTTTTTCATTAAGATCCATGATGTAATATTTATTTATGAAAGGCGGAATAATTAATAAAGGAACCTCATATTGATTAGGTGTTTTTGCTGTGTAATGGATTAACTCAAACACATCATTTTTAAAAATAACTTTTCCTGGAGTAACAGCTAGATTTTTTCCTACTTCAAATTCATCAAAGTCTGTTTGAGAGATAAAAAGTTTATTAGGATGCTTTAAATAATCGTCTCTAAAGTTATTATAACCTCTTACTAAATTAGCTCCACCTTCTTTAATCGTATTTGAAAGTACTTCTGGGTTTGTAAAAACAAAGTTCGTGGGTGACAATGCCATATTTAATTGCTTAATATAAAAGTTCATTAATAATTTTTGCTTCTCATCAACAAACTGAATACTATTCATTAAATTCTCTAGCATGGTGCTCGTAATTAAATAGAATTGTTTAATAAAATCAAAAAATAAGTTTTGGCTCCATTGTTCAGAAGCAAACCGTTTATCTGTTTTATCTGGCAGAACTACCGGATTGGCCTCTTGATTTGAAAGTCTTGCAACATAATAAAAGTTTAATTGAGCAATTTGATTTAACCACAAATTTACATTTTCAAAATAAAGTTTAGGATTGTTATTTAAAGACTGCGAAAACTTTAGCATTCCATCCATAAGCTTATTAGTCGTAGGACTTACGGTCATAAACCAATCTTGCATAGTAAAGTTATTTGCTTGACCATTAGATTTTTCTTGCGATTTACTTTCTTTATTTTTCTTTGAATTCTCTTCTACAAAGTCATTGTAGATTTTTAAATTATTTTGAATGATATCGTTAAAAGCACCAAAGTCTGGAGCAGTAATGCCCTCGTTCTTTACTTCAGTTTTTTTTGAAGTATCTGCATTTAATTTTACGTCGGGCTTTTTATTTTTCTTGCTTTTAGAGGATGCATTTTTTTTATTCATATGGTTAGTATAAATACTATAAATTTATTGTGCAATCCTGAACAAATTGACGCACTGCAAAATAAATATCAATAAAATGGCTATTTTATTGAACTATTTAGCATAAAACATCTATTGACATATTGTGCATCGCACCATATATACCTCATATGAATAAAAAAAAGGAGAACAATATGTTTAATAATAACTACAACCCTTTTGAGATGTTTGATTTTCAAAAGATCTTAACTGCTGCAAAATTTCCAAATGTAGACGTTAATTCTGATGCTGTAATTAGCTCTCAAAAGAAAACTATGGAAGCTTTTGCTTCTGCTTCAAAAGCTATGTTTGAAGGTGTAAACGCGTTTTCAAAAAAACAAGTTGAAATCTTAAATGCAGCTGTAAATGAAGTAAAAGAAGCTACTTCTGAATTAGCAAAAGGTAACACACAACAATCTGCTACTAAATCAATTGAATTAGCAAAAGATGCAATTGAAAAAGCACAAGCAAATGTTGCTGAGTTAGCAAAAATTAATGAAAAAACTGCAAAAGAGTCTTTTCAAATTTTAAACGCTAGATTCTTAGACAGTTTAACTGAACTTAAGAACGTAGTTGCAGAGCAAACTGAAAAGAAAGCTCCAGCTAAAAACTAAGTTTTAAAGCTTAACTTCAAAGACCAGATTTATTCCCCCTTGTTTAAAACTGGTCTTGAAGTTATTTTTTTATAGAGTATTCTTCGGGAGTTTAACAAATGAGCAAATTAGTATTAGTTACAGGTGGTACAAGAGGTATCGGGGCAGCCATTGCTAAAAGATTAAAAGATGATGGCAACGAAGTTATAAGCACATTCATCGGCCAAGAAGAAGCTGCAAAAAAATATACAGAAGAAACAGGAATTAAAACTTACAAATTCGATGTAGGTTATTTTGAAAGTTGTCAAAAAGGAATTGAAGAAGTTGAAAAATCAACTGGTAAAACAGTAGATGTCCTAATTAATAATGCAGGTATCACGAAAGATAGATTTTTACATAAAATGTCAGCAGAAGAATGGAATGCTGTAATCAATACAAACCTAAATTCAGTTTTTAATATGACACGTTGTGTTATTGAAAAGATGAGAGCTAAAGGATACGGAAGAATTATCAGTATCTCTTCCATTAACGGTATCAAAGGTCAAATTGGTCAAGCAAATTACTCAGCAGCTAAAGCAGGAATTATTGGATTTACAAAAGCTGTAGCCCAAGAAAATGCAAACAAAGGTATTACAGCAAACGTCATTGCACCAGGTTATGTGGGAACTGACATGGTTAAAAAAATTGATCCAACGATCTTAAAAGGAATTGTTTCACAGATCCCAGTAAATCGATTGGCAGAACCAAGTGAGATAGCAGCGCTTGCAAGTTACTTAGCAAGTGATCAAGCTGGCTTTATCACGGGTGCCACATTCTCGATTAATGGTGGTCAATACATGCAATAAATCAAATTTTAAATTAATTTAACCTTGAAAGGAAAAATATAATGGAAAATAAAAAAGAAATAGTAATAACAAGTGCGTTTAGAACTCCGATCGGATCTTTTGGTGGTTCTTTATCTTCTTTATCAGCTGCTCAATTAGGTGCAGAAGTAATCAAAAAATGTGTCGAACATTCAGAATTAAAAAATACTGATGTTGATACAGTTTATATGGGTCAAGTGCTTCAAGCAGGCACAGGTCAAAACCCAGCAAGACAAGCTGCTAAGTTTGCAGGTTTACCAAACGAAACTGTTTCTACAACAATCAATCAATTATGTGGATCAGGCTTAGCGTGCGTTGGTTATGGCTACAACTCTATTTTAGTTGGTGATGCAAATATCGTTGTTGCAGGTGGACAAGAAAGCATGAGCAATGCTCCTCACGTTGTTAATATTCGTAATGGTGTGAAAATGGGTCCAACAACATTAACTGACTCAATGGTCCTTGATGGTTTAACAGATGTTTACAACCAGTACCACATGGGTATGACAGCTGAAAACATTGCTGAGAAATATCAAATTAAAAGAGAAGAACAAGATAGCTTTGCTGCTAACTCACAAAGAAAAGCAGTCGACGCAATTAAGAATGGCGCTTTTAAAAGTCAAATCGTACCAGTTAAAGTTAAAGTTAAAAAAGAAGAAAAAGTAATTGATACTGATGAATATCCAAAAGCAGGTGTTACAGTTGAAACTTTAAAAGCTTTGAGACCAGCCTTTAAAAAAGATGGTACAGTTACTGCTGGTAATGCATCAGGAATTAATGATGGTGCTGCTGCGGTCGTATTAATGACTGCTGAAGAAGCTAAAAAAAGAGATTTATCACCATTAGCTAAAATTGTTTCATGGGCTGTATGTGGTGTTGACCCAGCTATTATGGGAACAGGACCAATTCCAGCTTCAAAACTTGCTCTTAAAAAAGCAGGTTGGGGAGAAGATCAATTAAATTTAATTGAAGCCAATGAAGCTTTTGCAGCTCAAGCCATTTCAGTTAATAAAGAATTAGGTTTTACAGCTGACATCGTAAACGTTAACGGTGGAGCGATTGCTTTAGGACACCCAATCGGTGCTTCTGGTGCAAGAGTATTAGTAACGCTTCTTCACGAAATGCAAAAAAGAAAAGCTAAAAAAGGTTTAGCAACTTTATGTATTGGTGGCGGAATGGGCGTTGCAATGTGTGTTGAAAGAAATTTCTTAGA
>VTPM01000023.1 GCA_008638125.1 Pelagibacteraceae bacterium | reverse complement strand
TATAGCTGGAATGATCAAATCATTGTTATAGATAATAGATTTATTTCAGAGCGTGTTAATCAATTAAGAAATTGGAATATAGAATTTGTACAAGGCGATATTTTAGATAGAGATCTTATATTTAAATATTGTAGTGATGCGGATATCGTCCACCATCTAGCGGGTATTACTGACGTTCCTAGAACCAAAACAGAGTCTAATGAAATTAAAGACAAAAAAATTCTTCAAATAGCTGAAGAAGGAACCCAAAATATATTAGATGCAATTCCTTTAAAATGTAAAATTATATTCCCATCTACCCATGTTGTTTACGAAGGATTAAATGAAGTTAAAAAAAATATTTTGGAAGATGAAAAATTAAGTCCTGTACTTAGTTATGCAAATTCAAAAGCTATTAACGAAGAACAGATTAAAAAATCTGGAAAAAAATTTGTTATTTTAAGACTAGGGTCAGTTTATGGCTACTCCACTGATACTGCTAGAATTGACATAATGCCAAATCTTTTTTCAAAAATAGCTTCACAAAACGGATTAATAAAACTTTTTGCAGGGGGCAGGCAATTAAAAAGTCTAGTTCCTTTAATTGATGTAGCAAGATGTTTCAAAAACATGGAAGAAAAAGAAGATATTAAATCTGAAGTTTTTAATCTAACAAAAGATACAATAACAGTTAAAGAAGTAGCTGAAATCTGCAAAAAATATAATCCAAAAGTCACTATAAAAGAGACAAATGATGAAGTGCCAAATTTAGGTTTTTCTCTTTCTAATAAAAAAATTTTAAATACAGGATTTAAATTTTTATACAACTTAGATCAAAGTATAAAAGAAATGATTCAGAAATGGTCTAAGCAAGATTTAATTAAAGAACTAGAGCATGTAAGAGATGGAGATAATGAATTCATAGATAGTCGAGGAAAAATTAGTAACCATGAGTTAACAGAACCAATAAATTTAATTGGTTTAATAGATTCTAAAAAGGGTACAATTCGGGCTAATCATTATCATCCACAGCAAGAACAAAAATGTTTGTTTACGAAGGGACAAATAATAGAAATTTTTCAAGATATTCTTAATCCAAATTCGCCAAAAATAACTCAAGTTGTTAACGAGGGACAATTATCTATTATTAAACCAAATGTTGCTCATACAATGGTATTTACTAAAGATACTACATTTTTAAATTTAGTAAGAGGAGAACGTGAGCATGATAACTATGGGATTACACATACTATCAAACATGTATTTGTAGATGAAAAAGAGAGAGATTTACTTTTAAGTTGCTATAAATTTGATTGCAGATCTTGTGGAAATATTAATTTAAAAAGGGTTGTATCTCTTGGTTACCAACCCTTAGCTAATAATCTCTTGAATAAAAAAGATGAAAAACATGAGTTGTATCCATTAGAGGTTAATTATTGTCCAAAATGTCATAATTGCCAATTATCAGTAGCGGTAGATCCAAAAAAGATGTTTTCAAATTATTTATATACATCATCTACTTCAGTCTCTTTTAGAAATCACTTCATCAATGCTGCTAATCAATATGTAAAAGAATTAAAACTAAAACCTAAATCATCTTACATTATTGATATTGGAAGTAATGATGGAGTAGCCCTAAAACCTTTTAAAGATTTAGGTTTTAATAAAATACTTGGAATTGAGCCTGCAAAAAATTTAGCAAAACTTGCTAATAAAAATAAAATAAAAACTTTTAATGGATTTTTAGAAAAGAAAAATCTAAAAAAAATAAAGGGAAAAGCTGATTTAATTTTAGCATCAAATGTATTTGCTCATTCTGACAAATTAAAAGAGATGGCAGAATGCATGTTTAGCCTATTAAGTCCTAAAGGAACGATTATTATTGAAGTTCAATATCTCTTAAATACTTTAAAAGATCTTACTTTCGATAATATTTATCATGAACACTATAATTACTGGTCATTAATTTCTCTAAATAATTTTTTTAAAAATATCGGAGCAACAATTTTTAAATCTGAGAGAATAAGCACCCATGGAGGATCAATTAGAATTTACGTTAAAAAAGGTAAAAATATTAAAATTGATAATAGCGTGACTAAATTATTAGATTTAGAGGAAAAAGAAGGTCTTAAAAACTATAAAACCTATCAAGCGTTTGGTGAAAAAATAAATAAATTAAAGGCTAATGTCATAAAAAATATAAAAAATTTAAAAAGTAAAAACAAAAAAATAGTGGGTTTTGGAGCGCCAGCTAAAGCTACAACGGCTCTTAATTTTTTTGGTATTTCGAAGGAAATTGATTTTATAATTGAAGACAATAAATTAAAGCATAATAAATTTATTCCAGGCGTATTAATTCCAATCAAAGATAAAAAATTTTTAAAAGATAAAAACACAACAATTTTAGTTTTAGCCTGGAATTTTTTTAATGAAATAAAAAAAAATAATTTAGATTTAAGTAAAGAATTTATTAATATAAAAGAATTAGAAGACTAATTAAACAATTCTAAGATAGCCACCTTTATCATTTCATGCACTTCAAAAAAGTAATTAATGTAAATTCCTAAGGCAGGAAATTTCTCATTAATAAAATTTTGGTTCAAATCTAATATTCCGTGAATAAAGATAAAAAATATAACAATTATTATAACCCATCCATAAAAACCTAAACCATAATTTTCATTTTTTTGTTTTTTTTGATTTTTTTTAACAGAAGAATCATCTTTAATAGTTAACCCATGTTTTTTTGCTAGATATTCCTCTGAATATAAATTTATTTGTCTTTTTTTCTTTTTAGCCGTTTTCTTTGCAGGAACAATTTTGTTTTCAACCTTGTTTATTTTGCTAATTGTTTTTTCTTTTTTTATTGGTTCTGCAGGTTTTTCTTTTATTGGGTACTGCGTCCATTTATTTCCACAAGAACCACATTGAAGCAATCTACCATTCTCAGTTATTGCAGAGTCTGGTACAACAAATTTTTTTTGACAAGAATTACAATTAACAAGCATATATAAGCTTTTTAATTAAATTTTATAGGAATATCAAATATACTTTTATTTTTTACATTACAGGATTAATATTGTATATCTCGGTTCTATTTATTAGGGCGGTTAGCTCAGTTGGTAGAGCATCTCGTTTACACCGAGAGGGTCATAGGTTCGAGTCCTTTACCGCCCACCAAATAAATATTGATGTCGTTGGGGGTGTAGCTCAGTTGGTTAGAGCGCCTGCCTGTCACGCAGGAGGCCGCGGGTTCGAGTCCCGTCACTCCCGCCATTAATTAGATTTATCAGTATTTTTTATGCAAAATGTGGCTAACTTACATATGTTAAATTAGCTAAATTTTATTATATAAGATAAAAATTATTACTTAATCATGATTTATAATTTCTTATCTGAATACTTTTCAATAATTTTATTTTTATTAATAGCTTTAGGTTTGAGCTTTGGTTTTATATTAGCTAATTACTTAGCCGCACCTAGCAATCCAGATCCTGAAAAACTATCTGCATATGAATGTGGTTTCGAGGCATTTGATGACTCTAGAATGGAATTTGATGTTCGTTTTTATTTAGTAGCAATTTTATTTATTATATTTGATCTTGAAATTGCTTTTTTATTCCCCTGGGCAATTTCTTTAGGAAATATTGGAGCCCTAGGATTTTGGTCAATGATGATTTTCCTTTCAGTTTTGACAATTGGTTTTATTTATGAATGGAAGAAAGGTGCATTAGAGTGGGAATAAAAATGAATACATTTGAAGATAAAGAAAAACAAATTCCTGAAGAATTTAAACAATTAGCAAAAGATTTTAGTGAAAAAGGTTTTATCACTACTTCAACAGATAATTTAATTAATTGGGCTAGAACAGGATCATTACACTGGATGACTTTTGGATTAGCTTGTTGTGCTGTTGAAATGATGCAAACATCAATGCCAAGATACGATCTTGAGAGATTTGGTGCTGCACCAAGAGCTTCGCCAAGACAATCAGACGTTATGATAGTTGCAGGAACATTAACGAATAAAATGGCTCCAGCTTTAAGAAAAGTTTATGATCAAATGCCTGAACCAAGATATGTAATATCTATGGGAAGCTGTGCTAATGGAGGAGGGTATTATCATTATTCGTACTCTGTTGTTAGAGGATGTGATAAAATAGTTCCTGTAGACATTTATGTCCCAGGCTGTCCACCATCAGCTGAAGCTTTGTTATATGGAATTCTTCAATTACAAAAGAAAATTAGAAATCAAGGTTCTATTTCTAGATAAATTTTATGGAACCTATATTTTTAAAAGACATTGAAAAAATTGTAAACTCTGAACTAACAAGCAAGATCAAAAAAACATCCATTTTATTTGATGAGCTGCTTATAGAAACTGATGAAAATGAATTATTGAATGTTATTCAATTTTTAAAGTCAAACAATAAACTAAAATTTAGACAGCTTATTGATATAGCTGGCGTTGATTATCCAGAAGATGAAAAAAGATTTAAATTAATCTATCTTTTGTTATCCCATGAGAACAACTTAAGATTAAAAGTTCAAATTAACTTTGAAGTAGCTAAAAAAATTCCTACACTTACTAAAATATTCCCTTCAGCTAATTGGATGGAAAGAGAAGTCTTTGATATGTATGGCATTGTATTTATTGATCATCCAGATCTTAGAAGAATATTAACTGATTATAATTTCGAAGGATTTCCTCTTAGAAAAGATTTTCCACTTACAGGATTTAATGAAGTTAGATATAGCGAAAAAGAAAAAAAAGTTATTTATGAGCCTGTTAAGCTTGAACAAAACTATCGAAATTTTGATTTTGAGAGTCCATGGGAAGGAACTAAATACATAAAAGAAATTAAAGAAAATAATAATGACAAAGAAAAATAAATCATTAACGCTTAATTTTGGCCCACAACATCCAGCGGCTCATGGAGTGCTTAGATTAATTCTTGAGCTTGACGGAGAGGTTGTGGAAAAAGCAGATCCACATATTGGCTTACTTCATAGAGGCACAGAAAAGCTTATTGAGCAAAAAACTTATATGCAAGCTTTACCTTATTTCGATAGGCTTGATTATGTAGCTCCTATGAATCAAGAACATGCATTTACTTTAGCAACTGAAAAATTGTTAAATATTTCTGTACCAGAGAGAGCACAATATATTAGGGTTATATTCTGTGAAATTGGAAGAATTTTAAGTCATATCCTTAATATAACTACCCAAGCACTAGACGTTGGAGCACTTACTCCATCACTTTGGGGTTTTGAAGAACGAGAAACATTAATGACATTTTATGAGCGCGCTTCAGGATCTAGACTTCATGCAAATTATTTTAGAACAGGAGGTGTCCACCAAGATCTACCTCAAAAATTAATTAATGATATTTATTCTTTTTGCAAAACGTTTCCAAAAATTATTGATGATCTAGAAAGTTTATTAACTGATAATAGAATTTTTAAACAAAGAAATGTTGAAATAGGGATCGTTAGTAAACAAGAGGCTTTAGACCATAGTTTTTCTGGTGTCATGCTAAGAGGTTCAGGTGTCTCTTGGGATTTGAGAAAATCTCAACCTTATGAATGTTATGAAAAATTAGATTTCAAAATACCTATTGGAAAAAATGGAGATTGTTACGATAGATATTTATGTCGGATTGAGGAGATGAGAGAAAGTGTAAAAATTATTATTCAGTGCATTGATAGAATGCCAAAGGGACCAATTAAATCAATTGATGGAAAAATTTCTCCACCTAATAGAGCCGAATTAAAGGAGTCAATGGAAGCATTAATTCATCATTTTAAATTATTTACTGAAGGATTTAGAGTTCCGGCAGGTGATGTTTATGCTGCAGTTGAAGCACCAAAAGGAGAGTTTGGAGTTTATTTAATTTCTGATGGAAGTAATAGGCCTTATCGTTGTAAAATTAGAGCTCCTGGTTTTTCTCATTTACAAGCAATGGATTATTTAATTAGAGGACATATGTTAGCTGATGTTCCAGCTGTTCTTGGATCCTTAGATATTGTTTTTGGAGAGGTAGATCGATGAGCATAAAAAAAATTCATGATCAACAGCCTGAAACATTTGAGTTTTCTAAAGAAAATTTAGATGCTGCAGAAATTATTTTAAAAAAATATCCAAGGGACAGAAAAAAAAGTGCTGTGATGGCTTTTTTATACTTAGCTCAAAGACAAAATCAAAATTGGATTCCTTTAGCAGCGATGAAGTACATAGCTAAATATTTGGATATGCCTTACATAAAAGTTTATGAAGTGGCTACATTTTATACTATGTATAATTTAGCTCCAGTAGGTAAATATTTTGTTCAAGTTTGTACTACAACGCCATGCTTAATCAGAGGAGCTGATAAGGTTGTAGAGATTTGTAAAAAGAAAATTTCAGAAGAAGAAAACACTCTTTCAGAAAACAAATTATGCTCATGGCTAGAAGTTGAGTGCTTGGGTGCATGCGTTAATGCCCCCATGATACAAATTAATGATGATTATTATGAAGATCTTGATGAAAAAAGCACTTCTGAAATTATAGATTCTTTATTACAAGACAAGCCACTAAAACCAAAATCATTCAGAAACAGAATTAATACTGCGCCTGAAAAAAATAAAATAGAGACGACTACTAACAAAAATGCTTAAAGAAGAAGATAAAATATTTAAAAATTTATACAATTCGTTTGGATGGGAGATTGAGAAATCCTTAGAAAGATCTGATTGGAGCAACACTAAAGAAATCATTTCAAAAGGACGAGATTGGATAATTAACGAGATTAAAACTTCTGAGTTAAGAGGAAGGGGTGGAGCTGGATTTTCTACAGGTCTTAAATGGTCTTTTGCACCTAAAGAAGTTGGTTCAAGACCACATTATCTAGTTATTAATGCTGACGAGTCTGAACCTGGAACATGTAAAGACCGTGATATTATTAGGTTCGAGCCACAAAAACTAATCGAAGGATGTTTAATCGCAGGTTATGCCGTTAACGCTCATACTTGTTATATTTATATTCGAGGAGAATATTTTAATGAGGGAAACAGACTCCAAGAAGCCATTGATCAAGCATATAAAAAAAATTTTTTAGGCAAAAATGCGTGTGGCTCAGGTTGGGATTTTGATATTCATATTCATTACGGTGCGGGAGCTTATATTTGTGGAGAAGAAACAGCTCTATTAGAGAGTATTGAAGGTAATAAAGGTCAACCTCGACTTAAACCACCGTTTCCAGCTTTGGTTGGTCTATATGGATGTCCAACAATTGTTAATAACGTTGAAACTATTGCTGTTGTGCCTACAATTTTAAGAAAAGGTGGAAAATGGTTTGCTTCTTTAGGCAAACCAAAAAATACTGGTACTAAAATTTTTTGCATTTCAGGTAATGTTAATTCTCCTTGTAACGTTGAGGAAGAAATGGGAATTCCTTTAAAAGAATTAATAGAAAAACATGCTGGTGGAGTAATAGGTGGCTGGGAAAATCTTCAAGCTGTTATACCAGGTGGCTCTTCGATGCCTTTACTTCCAAAAAATGTTTGTGACACCATTACTATGGATTTTGACTCACTCATTGCAAATAAAAGTGGACTAGGCACTGCTGGAATTGTCGTAATCAATAAAGATCAAAACATTGTTAAATGTATGGCTCGTATAGCAAGATTTTATAAACATGAAAGTTGTGGTCAATGTACTCCTTGTCGAGAAGGTTCAGGTTGGATGTGGAGAATTCTAGAAAGAGCAGGTCGTGGTGAAGCAACTTATAACGACATAGACCTTTTAGAAAATGTAACGAAACAAATAGAAGGCCATACAATCTGTGCCTTTGGAGAAGGTTCTGCTTGGCCGGTTCAAGGACTATTAAGACATTTCAGAAAAGAAATTGAAAAAAATTGTGTTGGTGAGCCAACATTTAAAAGAAAGAAAGATATTCCATATTTAGTTGATCAACATCTTTTAGAAAGCGAAAATGCCTAAAATAATTATTAACGGAAAAGAAATTGAATTTGAAAAAGGTATGACCGTTTTACAAGCTTGTGAACTTGCTGACGTAGAGATTCCAAGATTTTGTTATCATGAAAAATTATCAATAGCTGGAAATTGCAGAATGTGCTTAGTTGAAATGGAAAGATCTCCAAAACCTATTGCTTCATGCGCAATGCCTGCAGCAGAAGGTATGAATATAAAAACTAATACAGAATTTGTAAAAAAAGCTCGTAAAGGTGTTATGGAATTTCTACTAGCTAACCATCCTTTAGATTGTCCTGTGTGTGACCAAGGGGGCGAATGTGATCTACAAGACCAATCTTTATTTTACGGTTTTGATAAATCAAGATTTTCTGAAAATAAACGTGCAGTTGAAGATAAATATATGGGTCCATTGATCAAGACTCAAATGACAAGATGTATTCATTGTACTAGATGTATTAGGTTTGCAGAAGAAGTGGCCGGAGTTCCCGAGATTGGTGCAATTGGAAGAGGAGAGAATATGCAAATTACTACTTATCTTGAACAATCTATGACATCAGAATTATCCGCAAATGTAATTGATTTATGCCCAGTAGGGGCGTTGACTTCTAAACCTTATGCATTTGAAGCAAGACCTTGGGAGTTGAAAAAAACAGAAAGCATAGACGTAATGGATGCAATTGGCTCAAATATAAGAGTTGATACTTACGGCTGGGAGGTAAAAAGAATTTTACCAAGATTGAACAATGAAATTAATGAAGAATGGATTTCAGATAAAACCAGATATGCTTGTGATGGACTTTTAAAACAACGATTAGATGTCCCTTATGTAAAGAAAAATGGGAAATTAGAAAAATCTGATTGGGATGAAGCTGTAGGAATAATTTCTCAAAAAATTAAGTCTCTGAGTCCAAGTGAAATTGGTGGACACGTAGGAGATATGGCTTCAATGGAAACCATATATGCTTTTAAAATTCTATTAGAGAAAATAGGAAGTAAAAATTACGATTTTAGAGAAAAAAAATTTTATATAAATCCACAAGATAAAGTTAATTACTTATTTAACTCTTCAATTAACGGCATAGAGGAAAGCGATTTAATAATATTGATTGGATGCAACCCAAGACATGAAGGAACCATACTTAATGCTAGAATTAGAAAATCTTTTGTAAAAAATAAAACAAAAATATACTCAATAGGAAATCCAGGTGATTTAACTTATGATTATACTTTGCTAGGGGATGATTTAAACGAGATAAAGAATATTTTTGAAGACAAAAGTAAGATTACACAAGAAATTAAAAATTCAAAAAAACCAATTTTTATAGTCGGAGAGTCAGCTTTAGAACTCAAAAACGGAAGTTATATATTTGAAGAAATGAAAAATTATTTAATTAAAAATAAATTTATTTCTGAAGATTGGAATGCTTTAAATGTTTTAATTCAAAACGCATCAACAGTTGGTGCCTTAGATTTAGGTTTATATAATATTGACAAAGATAATAACTTTCCTTTTTTTGATAAACTAGAAAAAAATCATTTTAAATTATTATATCTTGTAGGTTCTGATAATTTACATATTAAAAAAAATAATGAATTCATTATATACCAGGGTTCTCACGGAGATAAAAATGCTGCTATAGCCGATGTTATTCTTCCAAGTGCAGCTTACACGGAACAAGATGGATTGTTTACAAATATTGAGGGTAGAGTTCAGGAGTGTAGAAAAGCTTCTTACCCGCCTAATGAAGCAAAAGAAGATTGGCAAATTTTTAATTTAATTTCTAAAAATTTATATAATACTAATTTATTTTCTGATTTGCATTCAATAAGAAATATAATTTTTAAAAATATTCCTAATTTTTCTGAAATAGATCATTTACCAATCAAAAAAATTAAAAATGAAATAATCAAATTAAACGCTATAGGCGATGAAAAAATTGCGGTGAAGCCAATTGATTATTATTTTAGCAATTCAATCGCAAGAGCCTCAAAAACCATGAGCGATTGTAGAAATGTATTATTAGATATCAAAAAAAATGGAACTAACAATTAGTTATGCAATATTTAAACATACTTTTAAGTGAAATATATAAAATAGGATTTATTTTGATTCCTATCCTAGTTTCAGTTGCTTTAATTGTATGGCTGGACAGAAGAGTGTGGGGAGCTGTTCAAAAAAGAAGAGGGCCTAATGTAGTAGGCCCATTTGGTTTGTTACAAACAGCAGCAGATGCATTAAAATATATTCTTAAAGAAATTATTATTCCAGCAAGCTCTAATAAAATAATATTTATACTTGCGCCTGTTGTTACAATGACTTTAGCTCTGGTTGCCTGGGCAGTTATTCCTTTTAGTGATAATTTTGTAATTGCAGACATAAATGTTGGAATTCTCTATCTTTTTGCCGTCTCTTCACTAGGAGTTTATGGAATTATTATGGGTGGATGGGCGTCTAATTCAAAATATCCATTTCTTGGCGCGATAAGATCTGCAGCTCAAATGGTGTCTTATGAAGTTTCTATAGGCATAATAATAATAAATGTTTTACTTTGTGTTGGATCATTGAATTTAAGTGATATCGTTAATGCTCAAAAAGATCTATGGTTTGTTGTTCCCTTATTTCCAATGTTTGTTATTTTTTTTATTTCTGCTTTAGCAGAAACAAATCGACCTCCATTTGATTTACCAGAAGCAGAAGCCGAATTAGTTGCAGGCTATCAAACGGAATACTCAGGCATGATGTATGCAATGTTTTGGCTTGGAGAATACGCTAATATATTATTAATGTGTTCAATGGGTGCGATATTATTCTTGGGCGGTTGGTTATCTCCAATAGATTTATTTCCATTTAACATCATTCCAGCTCCAATTTGGATGATACTTAAAATTTTATTTTTATTTTTTTTATTTGCCTTAGTTAAAGCAATAGTTCCAAGATATAGGTATGATCAATTAATGCGATTGGGATGGAAAATATTTTTACCTTTATCATTGGCATATGTAGTTTTAACAGCTAGTTTTCTTTTTTATTTCGATAAATTACCAGTGCGAGGAATGTAATCATGTATAGATTTTTAAAAACAATTTTTTTAGCTGAATTCATATCGGGATTATGGATTGCTTTTATTGAAATGTTTAAATCAAAGAAAACAATTAATTATCCTTTTGAGAAAGGTTCTTTAAGCCCTAGATTTAGAGGAGAGCACGCCCTTCGAAGATACCCTAATGGCGAAGAAAGATGCATAGCTTGCAAGCTATGTGAAGCTGTTTGCCCTGCACAAGCAATAACTATTGAGTCCAAAGAAAGAGAAGACGGAAGTAGAAAAACTACAAGATATGATATTGATATGCTCAAATGCATTTATTGCGGCCTATGTCAGGAGTCTTGTCCAGTTGAGGCTATTGTTCAGGGGCCAAACTTTGAATTCGCAACCGAAACAAGAGAAGAGCTTTATTATAATAAAAAGAAGTTGCTTGATAATGGTGATCGATGGGAAGAAGTATTAGCCAAAAATATTAGATTAGACAAATTCTATAGATAAATATGTTAGCACACGCTTTTTTCTTCTATTTTTTTTCTTTCATAACCGTTGCAGCATCTTTGATGGTTATAACTTTTAAAAATACTGTCCATTCAGTATTTTTCTTAATTTTGACTTTTATTACTACAGGCTGCCTTTTTATTATGATTGGTGCTGAATTTTTGGGAATGATTTTATTGATAGTTTATGTAGGAGCAGTTGCGGTTTTATTTTTATTTGTTGTAATGATGTTAAATGTAGCGGAAAGACAAGATGATAAAAAAACTCAAAGTAAATCTACACATATTCCAAGTGGACTAATTGTTAGTTTGGTAATTCTTTTAGAAATTTTAGTTGTAATTGGTGGGTGGCAGTACAAAAGTGATTTTATTAAAACAGGTGCATTAATTATTGATAGTGACATTACTAATACTCATTTATTAGGAAATGTTCTTTACACCCAATATATACATTTATTTCAAGTAGCAGGTGTCATTCTATTATTGGCAATGATTGGTGCCATTGTTCTAACGTTTAGAAAAAGAGAAGGTGTAAAAAGACAAAGTTATATAAATCAAATTTCAAGACACAGAGAAAACTCAATAAGTTTGGAAGAAGTAAAATTTAAATCTGGAGTAAAAATTGATGATTAATGTTGAGCTTGGTCATTATCTGTCTTTAGGTGGAGTAATTTTTTTAATTGGTATTGCTGGGATCTTTTTAAATAGAAAAAATGTAATTGTGATCTTGATGTCAATTGAATTAATTTTGTTAGCAGTAAATATTAATCTTGTTGCTTTTTCAATTTATGCAAATGATATAGCTGGCCAAGTTTTTACTTTCTTTATTTTAAC
>VTPM01000022.1 GCA_008638125.1 Pelagibacteraceae bacterium | reverse complement strand
AAATTATCAAAATCCTCTTTTTTAATTCCAATGCTTAGTGCAATATTTTTATAAATTGATTTTAAATTTTTATATTGATTTAACTTTTTAACATCGTGTTGTTTAGTTAAACACGTGATCATATTAAATTCAGATAATTTTTCAGCTACACCTAGTTCCCCTACGCCATCCATGTTTGAAGCCATAATTGGAACTCCGCTCCACTCATTTTTACTGTATTTGAATTTATAAGTTCTATTGAGATCTACTTCTTTTCGACTAGTTAAAGTACTTCTCTTAGGTCTAAATAAGACATCGGAGTAATCAAGTTTTAGTTCTTCTTCAATTCGCATAGCCAAAGATAGATAATAGAAAAATTTTAGTTAGTACAGTGTGTGAGTGAGAGATGTGTTGATAAAAAAACTTAAAGAATTGGAGGCTTTCGCCCCTCAATTCTTAAGTATTGGCTCGTCGTTGTAGGCGCTACCGCCAAGCCCGTCGATGGAAATGTAAAGCGCTACTGTTTCCACCTTTCTGCCCGTTAAGCTTGAACCTCTCGGTTTTTCCTTAACTGGCCAGTTAAGAGTTGCCCCTTAATTCAATTATTATAATAAATTATCTAAAATTAATTTGGTATCACTTATTAGTTGAGAAGAATTAGGTCTGTTGATTACGTGGATAAATTTTTGTTTTCTGTCTTGGAAATCCAACCACCGCCTAAAAGCTTATCCCCAAAATCGTCTTTAGAATAAAAAACACAGGCTTGACCAGGAGAAATTCCTGTTTCTCCATCAATGATTTCAACATTAGCTTCATTATTTTTAAAAGTAATTTTAGACTCTAAAAGTTTGCCAGTAGATCTTACTTTAATAAATATATTTTTCTTAAATTCATCTTCTGCACCCAGTACGTTTAAATCTCTTAAATATAAATTTTTTATAATTAAAGATTCTTTTGGACCAACAAGAATAGTATTTTTATCAGCATCAATGTTTACGACATAAAGTGGATCGGTGCTTGAAATCTTAATTCCTTTTCTTTGACCTATTGTATAATTAATTATTCCTTCGTGCTCTCCAAGTTTTTTTCCAGATAAATCTAATATATCTCCAGGCTTAAAAGACTCTGGTCTAAACTTTTTTATTACTGAACTGTAATCGCCATTTGGAACAAAGCAAATATCTTGACTGTCTGGTTTGTTGGCAACATTTAAACTAAGTTTGCTTGCAATATTTCTCGTTTCTTGTTTTTCTATTTTTCCAAGAGGAAATCTTAAATAATCTAACTGTTCTTGAGTGGTGCTAAATAAGAAATAGGTCTGATCTCTGTTTGTATCTTTTGCTCTATACATGCTAGCCTTACCGTTAGTTTGCATTCTATCTACATAATGACCTGTAACTAATGCATCTGCCTTTAAATCTTTAGCGTATTTAAACAAATCTCTAAATTTTACTGTTTGATTACACTGAACGCAGGGTATTGGCGTTTCGCCAGCAACATAACTATCTATAAATGAATCGATTACTTCTTCCTTGAATTTCTTCTGATAAAAAAGAATTTTATGATCAATTCCTAATTGCTCTGAGACTCGTTTAGCGTCTAGAATATCTTGACCTGCACAACATTGCCTTCCTTCTTTTGAAGTTTTGCTATCATCATAAAGTTTAAGAGTAATTCCTGTTACATCGTAACCTTGCTCTTTCATTAAACCTGCAACGACAGAGGAATCAACACCGCCTGACATAGCAACAACTACTTTAGTCTCTTTTTCTGGTTTTTGAATTCCTAATGAATTAGTCATGATGCTATATATAATATATATAAATATTATTTTCTATGATCCATTTTGAGTTTGAGCCAGGAGACTATGTCATCAACCCTAAGCAAAAAGACTGGGGCATAGGACAAGTACAATCCATTATAAAAAATAAAATAACAGTAAATTTTCAAAATCAGGGAAAACAGGTTATAAACGGTGAAATTATTAATTTAGAAAAAGTTAGAAATGAACCAAAGTGAATTAAAACACATTGCAGAAAACCTAATTGAAACTTTCAATAATGCTGGAAGAGAGTCTATAGAATTATTTTCAAAAGGTTTAAAAATTGAAATCAAAGAAGATAATTCACCAGTAAGTAATGGTGATTTGAGAGTAAATGAATTAATTACAAATAAAATTTTAGAATTAACACCTAACATTCCTATCGTTTCAGAAGAAACTGTTGATCTAAATAAAAAAAATAAAGAGAAGATTTTTTGGTTAATAGATCCAATTGATGGAACGAAAGAATATATTGCTGGAAAAGATGAATACACATTAAATGCAGCTTTGGTCATTGATAAAGTGCCAAGCATTGGATTAGTTGGTGCACCTAAAAAAAAACAATTGTTTTACTCATTTGGAAAAGGTGAAAGTTATTTAATAGAAAATAATCAAACTGTAAAAAATGAATGCTTAAAAAAAACGCCTAGAGGTGAAATTGTAGCTTTAGCAAGTTCTTCAAATCCTTCTGAAATCATAATGAATGAATTAAAAAAACATAAAGTTACTTCAATTGTACAAATGGCTAGTTCTTATAAATTTTGTGTAATAGCAAATGGTGAATATGATATTTATGCAGCTAGAGAAAGAGCTAACGAATGGGACTATGCGGCAGGTCACGCAGTAGCAGAACATGCTGGGGCAATTATTAGAACTTTAGATGATCAACCTTTTTATTACGGAAAAGAAGATTACAGAAATCCAAGTATTTTAATGAGAAGAGCTGAAAACTTAAATGCTTAAAACAATCCTGATTATTGTCATTTCAGTTAGTATTTTTGGAATTGTTTTTTTTATACTTGTTAGAAATTCACTGAAAAGAAAATTAGATCTTCTGGTAGAACAAGAAAAACAAGATAAATCAGATAAACCTAACTAATTTATTAAATTCTTCCAAAGGCAAATCTAAAATTCTTTTAGACAATTCAAAGCTAAAACCATTTCTTGCTAAAATTCCCATATCTTTTTTATAAAATAATTCTCGATTAGATCCAGGTCTTAAAGCCCCTATTCTCCTTCGCTTACATAGCTTTAATGCAGAGACAAAATCTGGTTCAATTTTATCTTCTTTAATCTTATCTATACTTTTTTTTATGTGCTCGTTTTCAATTCCTTTATTTTTTAAGGATTGGTTAATTTTATTTAAAGAGTAACCTCTTCTTAAATACATTCTTGCTTTTGAGTCTGAATATATTTCATCATTGATAAGTCTGTTTTTTTCTAAATTTTGCACAATATCTTCAATAATAACTGAAACTTCTTTTTTAGACTTTGTGCCTTTTATTTTGGTTAGATATTTTTTCAATAAATACACTTTAAGCTGTTGCTTAGAAGGATTGTATTTCTCCAAATAACCATAAGCCAGGTCCTTTAAATTCAAAGTAAGGTCTTCAAAATCTTTCTTATTTGATGTGGGATTCATTTGGTTAATATACTATATTATTTTTAATGATAAATACTCTTGATAGCCTGTTAACTTTTGAAAATATTTATTTAATTGCTAATTGGGGCGTAGTTCCTTGTTGGCTGTTATTAATGTTTTTACCAAGTCATGGTATTACAAAATTCTTTTCGCATTCCATTTTCATACCTTTGTTGCTAAGCGCTGCATATGTCTTTGTAGCAAGACAAATTTATTTAGAAGGAAATATTTTTGAGGGATTTAATCTCTATTTAGGGTTAGAAAATTTAAACGAAGTTTATTTAAACGAATCTTTGCGGCTGGTTTTCTGGTTACACTTTTTAGCTATAAGTTTATTTGTAGGTGGATGGATAGCGCGTGACGGGATTAGATATATGGTGCCTAAAATATTAACTATACCATGTCTACTTATCACTTACTTTGCGGGACCTCTTGGAATTATGATTTATTGGTTTGTTCGAATATTCTATGCAAAAAGAATAAATTTTGATGAGTAAACCCATAGATTTTTATTTCGACTTCGTAAGCCCTTATACTTTTATTTCTTTCCAACAAATAAAAAATACTAAATTTAAAGAGGATTTTAAATTTAGGCTGAAGCCCATTTTACTTGGTGGATTGCATAATCTACATAAGATTACTGCTCCAGCATTCATTCCAGCAAAAGCAAGATTTATGATTAGAGATTGCAAAATGGTTTGTGAAAAACTTAATATTAGTTTTAAATTTAACTCTTATTTTCCAATCAAAACTGTCGATTTAATGAGAGGTGTTCTCATAGCTGAAGAAGATGGGATAGCTAACGAGTATATTAACAAAATTTTTGAATCCATTTGGATCAGTGGTCTTAATTTAAATGATCCGCAAATTATTGAAAAAATATTAAAGAATATTGGAATTAATCCAAAAACATTTTTTTTACGAGTGGGAAATCAAAACATTAAAGATGAGTTAAAAAAAAGGACCCAAGAAGCTTTTGAAAAAGGAGTATTTGGTGCACCAACTTTTCTAGTAAATAATAAAATATTCTGGGGCCAGGATCGAATTGAATTTGCTCTCAAAGAATCTTTAAAATAGTTACTTTTTTTCTTTAGAGACTATTTCAATACCGCTTTGTTTTAATGCATCAAAACCACCACTCACGTGAGCAACATTTTTAAAACCCATATCGACTAAAGATTTTGTTGCTAATGCAGATCGCATTCCTAAGGCACAATATAAAACTAATTTTTTATTAGGATCAATTTTGCTTTCTTTATAATAAGAACTTTGTGGATCTAACCAAAACTCCAGCATGCCTCGTGGAATATGCTTAGCATTTTTTACTGTTCCCTCTTTCCATAATTCTCTTATATCTCGCACATCTATTAAAACGCATTCATCTTTTTCATGCATTGATTTAACAGTTTTTGCATCTAAAGTTTTTATAGATTTATTTGCTTCTGCAACTAAATCTTGGGATGATTTTATATTCATGGTATTAAATATAAAATTAAATGAAAGAAATTGAAAATACTAGATCTAAAAGTATATTTAAAAAAATTTTTATAAAACTTTGTAGGCTTTTTGGTTATGAAATCATTGATCAAAACACTTTTTCTGTTCCTACCCAAAATAAAAGTCTTAATGAATCTTTAAGTAAACAGGGAATTAAATCAATAAATTTGCCTCTAGGTGAAGTTCAAGTAACTAGAAAAGTAAAAAGTTTAGATATTTTAATTAGGTCTTGTGCATCAGTTGGAATGCTTACGCAAAGCAAACAAAGAATTTTTGAGAAGGAAAAAATTGAATATACATTACGTTCAATTAATTCGATTATAAGAAGCTCTAAATTTGCAAAAGAATTAATGCCGAATTTAAATATTAATCTTACTGTTATTGATCATAATTCTGGAGAGCAAAACTTAAAAAAAATACAAAACTTATTAGATAATTCTAATTTAAATCATAATTTAATAAATTTAGATCTATCAGAATTTGATAGCAGGATAAAAAAAACTAATGCAAAGAATGAAAATGTTACGCCTAATCAGCTCTCTAATATGTCTAATATTTATAAGTCATTAGAGCTTTCAAAAAAACTTGATGATTTAATATATTTTGTAGAGGATGATTATATACATGAATTAAATAGTATCTCTGAAATGATACTAACTTATGAAAGAATAGCATCTCAAATTAGTAATGAATTAATTCTTTGTCCTACAGATTATCCTTATCTTTATACAAAAACTGAAAATACTAATGTATTTTTAGGAGAAAAAAGTCATTGGAGAAAAATTAATGAAACTCTATGTACTTTTTTAACTAGTAAGCAAATTGTAGAAAAACATTGGGCTAAATTGATAAGTATGTGTGAATTTGAACATTACCCATTTGAGTCACCATTGCATGAAATTTATAAAGAAGAACTTTGTTTATCTCCAATTCCATCCATAGCAATTCATTGCACAAATATTAATTCTATTTATGGCTTGTCACCTAATAAAGACTGGAAAAAAATTTGGGAAGATAACAAAATTTAATAAGGCCTGTAAAATTTATACAGGCCTTATCATTTAATACTTAATCTCTGATAGCGTAAGCACGTACACCTACTTCAGCGTGATCTGTGCCTAATTTTTCAGCTGACTTACTTATTCTTAATCCAATAGTTGCTTTTAAACCTCTAAAGACAATGTAAGAACAAACAAAGCTGAAGATTACTACTGAGACAACTCCAATAATTTGAGTTCCAAATGAAGTATTTGAATTACTTAAAGGAGTAACTAAAGTTCCAAAAACTCCAGCAAATAAATGTACAGGAATTGCTCCTACCACATCATCTAACTGTAAATTTTCTAAAAACTTAGTTCCGTAATACATGATTACTGCACCTCCTGATCCAATTATCATAGCTAGAACAGGTGTAGGCGTAGAAGGTTCTGCAGTGATTGCAACTAAACCAGCTAATGCACCGTTTAACATCATAACAATATCAGTTTTACCGCCGATTATTCTTGTTAAAACTGCAGCTGTAACTGTACCTGCTGCTCCTGCTAAATGAGTGTTAACTGCAATTTTAGCAATTGCATTTACATCATCAAACGTTCCCATAGCTAATTGACTGAAACCATTAAAACCAAACCAACCAAACCAAAGTAAGAATGTTCCAAGAGTTACTAATGGAATACTTGAAGCTGCAAATGGTACCATTGCTTTACTTTCACCGCTTCTAGAAAATCTTCCTTCCCTAGCTCCAAGAACAATAACCCCGGCTAATGCTGCTGCACCACCGCAAGCATGAACCAAAGTTGAACCAGCAAAGTCAGAGAAACCCAAAGTTGATAACCAACCACCTCCCCATTGCCATCCCATTGAAATTGGATAAATAATTCCTGCCATTAATGTAGCAAAAATAAAAAACGGCCATATTTTAATTCTCTCTGCTACTGCACCAGATACAATTGATACGGTCGCACAAACGAACATCGTTTGATAGAAGAAATCTGAATAACCAGAGTATCCTGTTTCTATATCTGAAGAGTCTCTCCAAATACTAAAAGAACCAATGTAGCCTCCCTCAGGTATACCGTAAGCTAAATTATAACCTACAAAGAAAAAAACTATCGAAGCAATAGCAAATTTTCCAATATTTTTAGCGGCGATAGTCGATACGCTTTTTGTTGTTACCAAACCACTTTCAAGCATACAAAAACCTGCTGCCATAAAAGCCACTAGAACCCCACCTAAATAAAATCCTAAGGTATTAAATATATATTGTCCCTCTTGAGACATAGTTGTTTCAGCAAAACCATTACTTGAAAATAACAGAGCTGCTATAAAACAAATTGTTAAAGTTAATTTATTTTTCATTATTTTTTCCCTCATTTAATTTAAAGATTTATTGCTAAACCTATGATGTGAAATTAAAAGTAATTTAAAGGAATATTAGATATGCTTTTTTTGAATAAAGGCCTGGAGAGGGATTAACCAGGCCTTTAATTTTTTGTATTTAGTCTCTAATACCGTAAGCAATTACGCCTATTTCAGCTTTATCAGTACCAAGCTTTTCAGCGTCCTTACTAATTCTAATGCCGGTAGTCGCAGCTAATATTTTCCACACAATTAGCGAAACGATGAAGACAAATATAGTCACCGCAAGCACACCAATGAATTGTGAACTAAAATTAGTGTCACTATTACTCATTGGAACTGCTAAAGTTCCCCATATTCCAGCAAAGAAGTGTGCAGGAATTGCCCCAACAACATCATCAATCTTTAAAGAGAATAATAATTTTGTTGAAAAGAACATTACGGCTCCACCAATGGATCCAATGACTATTGCTAATAATGGACTTGGTGCTAATGGCTCAGCTGTGATTGCTACTAAACCAGCTATAGCTCCGTTTAACATTAATATTACATCAGTTTTTCCACCAATTAATCTAGATAGAATTGCAGCTGTCATTACTCCTCCAGCAGCAGCTATGTTTGTGTTAATGAAAATAGTTGCAACAGATGTGATATCTTCAAGAGTTCCAGCAGCTAATTGTGAACCACCGTTAAATCCAAACCAACCCATCCAAAGAATAAATACTCCAAGGGTTGCTAAAGGCACAGATGATGCCGCAAAAGGTTCAAGTGGTTTCACTTCTCCTTTAGCACCAAATCTACCTATACGAGGTCCAAGTACAATTGCTCCAGCTAAAGCAGCAGCTCCACCAGCAGCGTGTACTAGCGTTGAACCTGCAAAATCTGAAAAGCCAATGGCTGATAACCATCCACCACCCCATTGCCAGCCCATTTCAATTGGATAAATAAATCCAGTTAAAATTGCTGCAAATAAAAAGAATGGCCAAATTTTAATTCTCTCAGCTAAAGTTCCAGATACAATTGATACTGTGGTTGCACAAAATACCATTTGGAAAAACCAATCAGATCCATCTGAATAACCCGTATCAATAGCAGACGCGTCACTCCAAGCTGTGAAAGAACCAATGTAACCTCCCTCAGGAATTCCGTAAGCTAAATTGTATCCAACAACCCAGAACATAAGTCCTGCAATTGAGTACAATCCAATGTTTTTTGCACATATAGCTGATACGCTTTTTGATGTTACTAATCCTGATTCAAGCATAGCAAATCCTGCAGCCATCCACATGACAAGCACACCTGAAATTAAGAATAAAAGCGTATTAAATATATATTGCACTTCAGCAGATACAGTAGTTTCGGCATAGCCTAAACCAACAAAACCAAAATACATTGCTGTCCCTGCTAAAAAATAAGTTAAATATTTTTTCATTTTACTCCTTTTTTTTATTTTTTTTCTACTTAAACAAATTCAAAAAAAAATTGGAGCAGTTTAAATGAAATTTAGCTATGTAATAATTGCATGAGGAAGGGGTGATTTAACAGCTCCTGCAAATCAGGAGCTGTTAAAAAAAATAGAATTATCTATTAAACATTTCTTTTAAGCTTTTAGCAGGTAAAAACTTAACTTTTTGAGATGCTGCGATTTGAATAGACTCACCTGTTCTTGGGTTTCTACCAACTCTAGCTTTTCTTTTTGCTACTTTATAAGTACCAAAACCAGCTATTTTAACAGTCTCGTCGTTTTTAAGAGCATTCAAAATAATTGTTGTAATCGAGTCGAATGTTCTTTCTGCATCAGCTTTGCTTTGACCCAAAGTCGACGATATTTTTGCTACTAGTTGTTTTTTATTCATGTTTTTAGCCCTTTTTGTTATGTTTCCAATTTCAACAAATATCTAGGTAAATCAACATTTTTTTTAGTGGTTATAAAAAAAATATTAACAATATATGGTATGTAAATTAGTGTTGATTTTGTTGGTTTATTTGAGTTTAGAAAACCCTTTAAAATAGGCCAATATCTTTCAAATCATTAAATGTCGTAAAGAACATTAAAGAAAACAACAAAAACAAGCCGATTCGAAAAAACCCTTCTTGAGTTTTTTGAGTTAATGGTCGACCAAGAACTTTTTCAAATGCATAAAACATCAAATGACCTCCATCTAACATAGGAATTGGAAATAAATTAATCAAACCTAGGCTAATTGAGATGTAAGCAGTAATGCTAAGAAAGGCAATCAAACCGTATTGAGCAACTTGCCCAGTTATTTTAGCAATCTTAATAGGTCCGCCTAATTGAGAGGTATCACCTTTACCTACAAATAATGAAAAAATATAATCGAGAGAACTTGTGGTTACAAACCAGGTTTCTTTAACTGCGTAATATATAGCTTTGGCTGGTCCAAGCTTTTCATTATTAAACTCATTATAAAGTGGAACGATTTTAATACCCAAAACTTTTTTCTTAATCTCATTATCTAAGGAATCTTTCTCAGTAATTGTCTCAGGTTTGATAAAAAATTCTAATTCATTATCATTTCTAATTACTCTGAGATTGATCTCTTCACTTGTTGAGGCATTGATGTAAGTAGATACATCCATAATGCTTTTTACTTTATTATTATTTATTGAATGGATAACGTCATCTTTTTTTAAGCCAGCTACGAAAGCAGGAGAATCTTTTTGCACTTCATCAATTTTAGCTGGTGTAAAATCTTTTCCAGCAAACATATAAATGAAAGTAAAAATTAGAATAGCTAATAAAAAATTAGCAAATGGACCAGCGGCTACTATTAAAGATCTTTGATAAATAGGTTTTACAACAAACAATTTTTTTTGATCTTCTTTATTATACTCTTTTAATAGTTCTTCTTGTTCGGCTTGACTAAAAACATTTCGATCACCAAAAAACTTTACGTATCCACCTAGAGGAATCATGCAAAATTTCCATCTGGTGCCTGATTTATCATTAAAACCAAATATCTCTTTTCCAAAACCTATGGAAAAATCAGTTACACCCACTCCATATTTTTTTGCAAAATAATAATGTCCATATTCATGAATGAATACAACTACAGTAATTAATACTATAAACGGTAAAATAAAAGTTATTGCTCCCATGGACCTTTGTAAATATCTTTTTCTTTAATAATTTTTTTGTTTTTGTTTTTAAAGATTAATAATAAAATAATTCCACTAATAAATCCACCTATGTGTGCAGCATAAGCTACGCCGCCACCTGTTCCAGAAGAAAGACTAGAATTAATAAATTGCAAGACAAACCAAAAACCTAAAACATATAATGCTTTAATTTTAATAATTTGACTAAAAAAACCTAATGGAATTAAAACTAATACCTTGGAATGAGGATAGCTAATTAAATAAGCACCAAGCACACCACCAATTGCTCCGCTAGCTCCGATCATTGGAACTTGTGAATTAACGTCCATAAATACTTGAGCTAAGGCTGCACCAACTCCGCTTAATATATAAAAAATCAAGAACTTGCCTTTGCCTAAATCATCTTCAATATTATCTGCAAAAATCCACATATAAAGCATATTGCCTATCAGATGCATAAATCCACCGTGCATAAACATTGAGGTTAAAATAGTCATAGAGGCTGGAATGACGTAAAGATCTTGAGGAAGTTGATCCAAGCCCGTTAACACGGAAGGTATTAAACCATAACTATAAAATAATTCACCCGTCTTGTAGGAGGGATTTATTAATTGCATGAAAAAAATAATTACACATGCTGCAATTATATAATTTCTAACTATAGGTTTATTTTGTGTTGGGTTATCGTCTTTTAAAGGTATCATTAAATATTGTTAATATTTAAAATTTCCACTGAGAAACTTTACTAAAAATAAAATTTCTAAAAGCTGTTACTCTTGCAACATTTTTCATAGAAGCGGGATATACGAAATGCGTTTCCGTTAATGGTCCCTCTACTTCTGGTAACACTTTAACTAAATTGGGTTGATTATTCGTTATGTAGTCAGGTAAAGCTGCTAAACCTACTCCACTTTGCACCGCTAGCAATAAGCCGTAAACACTATTCACTTTCATAACAGGTTTTCTTTTTTGATTATCTTTAGCACCAAGCTTTAATGCCCAATCTGGATTAAAAACTGGTGAAGGAGCTCCTCTACCATAAGTAATAAATTTATGTTTATTTAAATCATTAATATTTTTGGGGTAACCATTTTTTTCTAAATACTTTTGTGAGCCATAAATATGATAATGAAGATTAATTAACTTCTTTTGAATGTAATTTAATTGTTTTGGTCTTCTCATCCAAATGCCAATATCAGCTTGTCTAGTGCTTAAATCTAATTCTTTATCATCAAATATTAATTCAATCTCTATGTCTGGATGTAATGTCATGAACTCTTGAATACGAGGAGTTAACCAAGTTGTACCAAAGCTAACTACAGTGGTAACGGTTAATTTCCCCTTTAATTGATCTTTTTCATCACTAAGAGTAGCTTCAACATCTTTAAGTTTTGAGATTACTTCGTGGGCTGTTTGAAATAAGTATTTTCCATTATCAGTTAAAACTAATCCTCTAGCATGTCTTTCAAATAATTGAATTTTAAGATCTTGTTCTAAGGATTGAATTTGACGACTAATTGCAGACTGACTTAAATTAAGAATAGTAGCAGCCTTAGTAAAGCTACTTGCCTCAGCAACTGTATGAAAAATTTTTAATTTATCCCAATCCATTTTTTAAAGTTTATTTATTAGGATTAACGACTATTCTTCCGAATGTTTCTCCTTTAAGCATTTTTGGAAATTCATTTAATAATTCTGATAATGACAATTCTTTGCTTAATGAAGATAATTTATCAAAATCAATAAGTTTACTAGCTTCATTCCAGATAAATTCTTTTCGTTTTATTGATGTGCCAGAAGAATCTATGCCCCATAATTTTACTCCTCTAATTAAAAAAGGCATAACGTTTGTGCTAATTTTAATACCACCAGCATTACCGCATTGCGCAACTATTCCACCAATATTAGTTTGAGCTAAAATTTTTGTTAATGCTTCACC
>VTPM01000069.1 GCA_008638125.1 Pelagibacteraceae bacterium | reverse complement strand
AAAGTGAACTTAATGGATACGGTGACGAAGAATTCAATCCTTGGCAAGTTGGCGTCGTGATGTAGATGCCAGAAATAAAAAAATCAAATTATTTAGTTATTTTACTCGCCTCATCTGCATACCTGATGTTTGTTTTAATGGATTCCTTGGCTAAGCATTTAACTGAATTTATTAATGTGGATCAACTTATTTGGGGAAGATATTTTTTTCATTTTCTTTCAATGTTAATTTATTTTTTGATTTTTAAGCCAAAAATGGATCTTAAAAGAAATTTCAAGCTTCAAATTGCAAGATCATCATTGTTAGTTTTAGGAACAACGTTGATGTTTATTTCATTAAAATATTTTAGCTTAGTTGACATCTACGTTCTTTTCTTTGCTGCACCACTTATTTTAGCATTGCTCTCTGCAGTTTTTTTGAAAGATAATTTGAGTGCTGCAGGTTGGATCTTGATGATTTTAAGCTTTGCCTCAATCGCTTTCTCTATTGGACCAAGCATGAAAACTTTTACACCATTATTAATAGTACCATTTATGATTCCTGTTTTTTGGGCGTGCTATCAATTTTTAACAAAAATAATTTCAAATAATAGAGAACCATTTGTAGCAGTTTTTTACAGTGGTTTAGTTGGTAGTTTAGTTTTTTCATTATACACCTATATGCACTGGGTACCATTTAGCTCAAGTTTTATATGGTTAGAGTTAATTGTCCTTGGAACCTTCGGTTTTATCTCTCACTTGATATTAGTATATGCAATTCAACTATCTAATTTATCTTTTGTAGCAAATTTTCAATATTCTCAATTAATTTGGTCTTCAATAATTGGATATATAATTTTTGGCACACATATAGAAACTAGTAGATTATTTGGTATAGCAGCCATCATCATTTTTGGAGTTTTATTTATTAAATTTGAATTAAGTAAGAAAATTACTTAATCCTTCCAATTGGCTTTTGCTTTATTTAAAAAAGCATTAATTCCTATTTTAGAATTTTCGTGATCAAGCAAGTTGTAAAAAGATTGACGTTCTTCCTCTAATCCTTGATCTAATAATTGATTGTTAGAAATAAGTTTTTTAATTTCAATTAAACTTGATTTTGGTTTTTCTGATATTTTTTTTGCAATATTAAAAGCCTCTGCAGAAAAATTTTCTTTATCTAAAAGAATATTTACTAGTCCCAACTCATAGGCTCTAACACCTGAAATTATTTCACCCGTCATACACAAGTAGTTTGCATTATGCTTTCCAGCAAAAAACTTTAATCGTTGTGTGCCACCTATGCCTGGAATTAAACCTAAATTAATTTCAGGTTGACCAAATTTAGCTTCCTTGCAGGCTATGATGATGTCGCACAATAAAGCAAGTTCCATTCCGCCTCCCAAAGCATAACCTTCGACAGAAGCTACAATAGGAATTTTAATTTCTTTTATTTTATCAAAATAATTAAACAATCCTTTTTCTTTAGCCGAGTTAGTATTTAAACTATTTAATTCTTTGATATCAGCACCAGGAGAAAAAAGTTTTTGATTACCCTGTATCAAAATTGTTCTAACAGATGAGTTAGACTCTAATTCTTTAAATCCTTCGTAAATTTCTTTTGAGGTTTCTATATTAAGAGCGTTATTATCTTTTTGTCTATCAAGCGTTACACACCCTACATGACCATTAATTTCAATTTTTATGTTTTTATAGTTTGTCATTAAACCCATTTTTAACACTTAAAAAAGTTAACTAATTTAATAAAAAAAAAGAGATAACCCAAATTGATCTTTAGTTAGCTGTATTTTTTTCTATTCACGTGTTTTTATACTCACATGAGTTTAAATTCAAACCTCAATAATGAAACTAACCAAGGTGCTGAGCAGGCATCTAATTACTCACCTAGACCAAATATAGATCATCTAATTAAACGAATAGTCGTTGAGAGAAGAAAAGAGAGAAAAAATACTCTTATAACTTTGACCCTTTCGTTTTTAGGTGTGGCTGTGCTGGCTATTTTTGTAAGCAACGGCTAATTAACTTAAAATTCTTTTAATTTTTCTCAGTCTTTTCTAGGTTTTTAAAACTCATAATTAATTGACTCAAATTTTTTTATCAGTTTAAATAACCCATATTAATCACTTTAACTTTAAGGAAGGTAAAAGATGAATAATACATCTTTTGAGCCAAAAACTATTGAAGAAAGTTTTAAAAAAAATTTTGCTGAGTACATAGATGTCTTTTTAAATTTCCAATCAACCTTTTTATCCAACCTTAATACTCGCTATAAAAACCTAGACAACGCCCATCTCGTTTTACTTTTTGGTCGAAGAGCGCATGAAACTATTTTAAGGAAAAGAAAATTTGATTTAGATCATGATATAAGTTTAGATAATTTTTGGAAAAATCTAGAAAGCATTTCACAAGAAAAAATATCGATAATTCAAATAGCTGATAGCACCGGACTTCCTAAAGAAACAGCTAGAAGAAAAGTTTTAGAATTAGTTAAGAATAAAATATTAAGTAAAAAAAATAAAATAATAACTTGGTCACCTAACGATGAATACATCAAAACTTATAGAGGTATAGTTGAAAAACAAATTCACGATTTATCTATTGTCTTAAAATATGTAGGAAATTTTTTTAATTTAAATTTTGAACTTGAAAATATAAAAAAGATAATTTCTAAAAATTTTAGTTTCTTCTGGTTTCATTTTTTAGAAACAGAAAATCAATACCTAACTTTATGGACAAAGCATTTTAAGGATATTGAAGTTTTTTTAATTGGCGTAAACATAGCGTTAATGTTGTCTCAAAAAACTAAATTAGAAAATAAATCTTTTGATGATATGTACAATAATCCTGAAAATACTTTAAAGCATAAAGATAATGATATTAGCGCCACATCTATTTCAGAGATTACTAATATTCCCCGAGCAACAGTTATTAGAAAACTTAATCATTTAGTAAAATTAAAATTATTTAAGCAAAACAAAATCACAAAAAGATATTATGTAACTCCAGAATTCTTCCTAAGCTCTGAAATTAGAAATAATACTGAAAAAAAAGTATTCGCTCTATTTAGTAATTTTTATTCTATTTGTTTAAGAGCTTTAAACAGTGAAATTAAGAAACAATTTTAAAAGAGTAATTCCTAAAATTGCTTAAATTCTCAAGAATTAGTAAGGCTAATTTTTTTGGTTCATATATTGAATGATACCTTTTCTTAATTTGTCAAAGATTTCATCAATATGTTT